>DATDAH010000385.1:0-16318 GCA_036525535.1 Acidimicrobiales bacterium | reverse complement strand
GGCGGGCTACGTGTGTCCGATGCACCCGGAGGTCACCAGCGACGAGCCGGGCACGTGCCCGAAGTGCGGGATGAAGCTGATTCCCGCGGACCCAGATGGGCCCCCCAAGGGCGAGCCCGCGCACGAACACGAGCACGGGCACGACCACGGCGACGGGCTGGAGTGGGAAGACCTCATGCCGGAGATCAACCGAGAGTCGACTCCCTCGAACATGCTGTGGAAGCTGATCGACCGAGAGACCGGCGCGGAGAACGCAGCCATCGCCTGGGACTTCACGGTGGGCGACCGGGTCAAGATCCGGCTGGTGAACGAGATGGAGTCGGACCACCCGATGCACCATCCGTTCCACTTCCACGGCGCTGGCCGTTTCCTGATCCTCACCCGCGACGAGGTAGTCGAGCCGAACCTGGTCTGGAAGGACACAGTTCTGGTGCGGGCCGGAGAAACGGTTGACGTGCTCCTCGATGTCTCGAACCCGGGTCTGTGGATGGCGCATTGCCACATCGCCGAGCACACCGAGAGCGGCATGATGTTCAGCTTCAACGTCGCCCGGGCTCCCACGTCCTGATGGCCTCTGACGACCGCAAACAGATCGCCTTGGTGCTCTACCCGGGCCTCACGCCTCTCGACCTCATCGGTCCGCTGCAGGCTCTGTCGGCGCTGCCGCGGATCGATGACTCGTTCGACGTGATGGTCGTCGCCGAGAGCAAGGACGTCGTCGCGAGCGACTCGATCGTCGCCCTGGGCCCCAGTCACACCTTCGACGAGGCGCCGGCGCCGTTCGCCATCGTCGTCCCGGGCGGTGGGGAGCCGACGTTGCGAGCCGCCGGGCACCATCCGTTGCTCGACTACGTCCGTCAAGCGGCGGACACCGCCGAGGTTGTCATGTCGGTGTGCACCGGCGCCCTCATACTCGCCTCGCTGGGTTTGCTCGACGGACGTCCGGCGGCCACGCACTGGGCCTACGTCGACGTCCTTGAGCACTTGGGTGCTCGGCCCATGCAAGCCCGATGGGTCGAAGACGGAAAGTATCTGACAACCGCGGGTGTCTCCGCGGGCATCGACGGCGGCCTGCACCTAGCGGCCCGTCTGGTCGGCGAAGACGCCGCCAAACTCATCCAGCTCGGGATGCAGTACGAGCCTGAGCCCCCGCTCGGCCCCATCGATTGGGATCCCGAGGCCATCGAGGCCTTGCGACCGATCTGGCGCCCGCCGCTTGATGAGGTCCTCGTTGCCCATCCCCACCTGGGCCGCACGGGCCCCGAAGGGTGAAGCTGTTCGCTCGCGAGCTATACCCTAGGGGGGTATAGCTCAACCACATTGATCACTCGACTATCGAGAATTCCGGTCGACCACCACGGCCGGTCTGAGTCCCGCTCGCACCCGGCCTCAGGCGGACACGACTCCGACGACGGGCATGATCACAGCGATCACGCGGCCCTCTTCCGCCGGAAGTTCCGGTCAGCCTCCTGCTGACCCTGCCGGCGGTCGCCTACAGCGAGATGCTCCACGAGCTGACCGGGCTCACGCCGCCCTCGTCAGCGGAGACGAGTGGGTTGCGCCGCTCTTAGGAACGGCCGTCTTCCTCTATGGCGGTCCGGCCTTCCTGAAGGCCGGATGGGCGGAGATCAAGAACCGACAGCCCGGAATGATGCTGCTCATCGGCCAACGAACCCACCAGCTCCGGGGCGACGTGGCACTCCGGCCGGTATCCCCGGCCCGGCGGCGCTCCGGTGGTGCACACGCCTCGCATCGACGTGGAATCTGAGGCCCGGTGCCCGATGCGGAACGGGGGGCCTTAGGCAGACGGTGGGGTTCGAAAGCACCCGACGAGAGGACCCCACCGTGACCAATACACCGACCCGCATCCGCCAGGCGTCAGCCGGACTCGCCGTCGCGCTGCTGCTGCTCGCCCTGTCCGCCTGCAGCGCCGACACGGCACCGACCCGACCCGCGTCCGCAGCACAGCCGACGCCGACCACGACGCCCGTCGTGCAGCCAACCGGTGTGGTCGACGAGCTCGTCGAGGTCGACGGCGCCCGTCTCCACGCCCGATGCACCGGTGCCGGCGACACGACGATCGTCCTGATCGCGGGCTTCGGCGACGGCGGCGAGAGCTGGACCTCGGTCATGCCGCAGCTGTCCCGCCAGGCGCGGGTCTGCACCTATGACCGCTTCGGCCTCGGGGCCAGCGACGAGCCCCCGACCGTCCAGACCTTCTCCTCCGAGGCAGCCGACCTCCGCGCCCTCCTCACGACCATGGGCGAGGTTGGCCCCTACGTGGTCGTCGGCCACTCCTTCGGCGGCGCCGAGGCCGTCGCCGTCGCCGACGCCTTCCCGGACCAAGTCCGCGGCCTGGCGCTCATCGATGCCAGTCCCACGAACTGGATCACCGCCCTGTGCGCCGTGCCCGACGACGGCTCCGAAGCCGCCCGTGGGCCCGTCCAGGTCTGCGCCTCTGTGTCGGACCCGGCGAACAACCCCGAGCGCCTCGACGGCCGTCGGGCGTTCGCTGAGGTCGGCCATATCGCCACCCTCGGCGACCTGCCGATGGTCGTCGTCACCGCCCCAGAGCACGGGATATCCGGGCTCGACGCCACCGAGAACGCCCGCCTCAATGCAGTCTGGGCCGACGGCCAAGACGCCTGGGCTGGGCTCTCCTCAGCGTCAACGCTCCTCGAGGTCCCGGACACCGGCCACTACATCCAGGTCGACCAGCCCCAGACCGTCATCGACCAGATCCGGTCGCTCCTGCCCTGATCCCTGGACCGACGGCCACCCATAGCCGAGGAACCACCATGCACATCACCTGAACCACCTGCCGTCGAGCCGGCCACGATCGGGACGTACCCGATCGTGGCCGTTCTCGTCGCGCGCAACAAGCCGGGGCAATGCTCCAGATCGCCCAGGGCCTGAGACTGAACCGCCCGGTTGAATCAGAGATCTGGGCACCGCTTGCTGCCGGAGCGGCGAGCACGTTCCAGAATCCGGCATATCGCGTACCAACCAATGCCTGCGATGCCAGTCCCAGATAGTTGTCTACCGGGATAACCCTCGGTCATCAGCAACGTGACCTGTGGCTAGCAACCGGGACTCAGCTCATCAGCAGGGCGCGCCGAGGGGCGAGCCGCAGAGGATCTGGTCGAAGTTCATCACCGCCGACTCGACGAAGTTGCCTTCGAGTCCGTCGGGTGCCGGCGCGTCGGGGTCCCAGGCATAGCTCGCCCAGCGGCTCATCCCCGACCGGGCGATCGCACCTTCGTGGTCGAAGGCCGGCGTCCAGTCGTCGTCACCGAACATGCCGAGCATGGGAACATCGGTCGCCTCGTCCAGCATGGCGGTGATGCCCTCGCGCGTGAACTCGGTCATGCCGGTGTCGCGGATCATCCAGAGGAGTGCGTAGAGGCCGATCCACGACCGCATCGGGCTGGCTTTGAGGTTGGCCGGCTGGAGCGACTCTTCGCCCGAGGCGGCGAGGTCGGCGCGGAGGGCCTCGTACACGGGGAGGTCGAAGGTCGCCGGCGGGTACGAACCCACGTAGACGCCCTGCTCGGCGAAGTCGCCCAAGTCGGCCACGGTGGCGTGGGGGAACGAGCCGAGGCTGGCGCCCATCCTGATGTCGGCGTTCAACTGCTGCGCAGCCCGCACCACCTGGACCGCTTCGTTCTCGCCGAGGGCGAGGACCACACCGCCGACACCGGCGTCCTGGGCGCCCAGGGTGAACTGGGTGTAGTCGGTGGTGCCGGCCGGGACCGGCACGTCGTAGTCGAAGGTGGCGTCACCCTCGTAGATGTCGGCGAGGAACCCGTTCAGTGCGGAGGCTGACGCGAAGTCGACGCGGATCGTGCCGATGCTGGTGATGCCTGCTTCTATGAGTGCCTGCGGGATGACGAACGCCACGCCGGTGCCCCCGCCGTCGAGGGCGTAGTTGTTCGGTGCGGCCCAGTCGTCGGGAGAGATGAGCCCGGCGACGCGGGGGATCCCGGCGTCGATCATGGCGGCGGAGACGTCGGCTTGGCCCTGGGTCCCCTGGTCGTTGATCGTCGCCACGACCCCGGCGTCGTCGATCTCCCGCACGCAGTCGAGCGACTGGTCGGCGTTGGCGCCGTCGTCGCAGGTGTGCACCTCGATGCACGAGCCGTTCGCCCCGCCGCGCTCGTTGAACGCGTCCCCGGCCGCCTCCAGGGCGAGGGCCTGGTCCTCCAGGGAGATGATCCCCGACTCGAAGACGGTCATGAGGCCGATGACGAGCGGTGGCTTGGTCTCGTCGCAGGGCCCGTCGTCCCACAGGCCGAGGGCCTCGTAGTCGACCGGCGCGGCCGGCGTGCTGCCGGAGGACCCCTCACCATCGTCGCCGCTGCTCGAACAGGCGGCCACCAGGGTCAGGGCCAAGCCGAGCGCCATCGCCCGGATCAGGTTCGTGGACATCGGGATGCCTCCGTGGGTCGTGGTCGTGCCGGTGGACGTGGGTTCAACCGAAGACCGCCGTCGGGACGGTCGTCGGGAGGTCGAGCGAGCTGCGCAGGCCGGGCGGTGCGTCGACGACGAACGGCACGGCGTTGACGATCCGCATGGCGGTCGCGGTCATGGCCGACTCGCCGGCGTCGTGGCCGGCGGGCGGGCCGAGTGTGAGGCGGCAGCTGAAGTCGGGGTCGCCTTCGACCTCGACGAGGTAGGTGGCGTCGTTCTCCGAGGTCGGCCAGTCGGGGGCGACGTCGCGGGCCATGCGGATGACGTGGTCGACGACGATCACCTCGCGACCGTCCAGGACACCGCTCGCGGTCGTCCGGACCGCCCCGACGGTGCCGGCGGGGATCGTCCCGAAGGCGACGGTCAGGTCGCGCTCGGTCAGCCGGCGGTCGACCGCGCCGCGGATCTCGTCGAGCTCGACCCCGAGGCCACGGGCGATCAGCTCGATCGGTCCCCGCCAGCTGGTGGGGATGACCCCGGGCAGGGCGATGAAGGGCTCGAAGTCGAGCTCGCGGCCGAAGCCGAGGCCGTCCATCATCACGTCAGCGACGGGGTAGTGGTCGTTCAACGAGACCTCGACCACCCGCAGGACGTCGATGCGCCGAGAGAGCGTCGTCAGCAGCAGGGCGAGCTCGTCGGACGCGAAGCCCGGGAAGATCCCCGAGGCGTAGAGCGAGGCGCCGCCCCGCTTGGCCGCTTCATCCAGCCGCTCTCGCAGTGCCGGGTCGACGGCAGGAGCGAAGACGAGCTCGGTCGAGGTGGAGGTCACGACGTTGATGCCCGCTTCCAGCAGCCGCTCGTAGTCCGGCACGGCGCCGGCGCCGCGCTGGGGACCGCTGGCGGCGTAGACGACGCAGTCGGGAGCAAGGGCGACCAGGGCATCCGCGTCGTCCGTCGCGGCCACGCCGATCGGCCCGGCGCCGCCGAGCTCACCGGCGTCCCGGCCGACCTTGTCGGGGGTGTGGACCCACACGCCGACCAGTTCGAGGTCGGGTCGGCGGGTGATCGCCCGGATGGCGTTCGAGCCCACGCCACCGGTCGACCAGACCACGACCCGATGCCGACGGAAGGTCACGCCGATCAGCTCGCCCGCACGGCGTGCCTCGGCAGGGTGAGCGGCATCTCGAGCGAGCGCAGGAGGCCGGGCTCGGCGTCCACCACGTAGGGGATGGCGTTCACGACGCGCATCGCCGTGGCGAGCATGGCGCCGGCGCCGCTGCCCATGGTCGGGATCCCCGCCTCGGCCGGGTCGTCGAGGGTCGGCGTGATCCAGCACTCGAAGTTCGGCTTGCCTTCGAGGACGACGCGGTAGGAGAGATCCGCCTCGCCGATCGGCCAGTCCGGCGCGACGTGGCGGGCAAGGCGGGTGATGTGGTCGATGACGATCGCCTCGCGCCCGTCGACGACACCGATCGCCTGGAACCGGATGGCGCCGCAGTTCCCGGGCTCGACGGTGCCCAAGGCCGTGTCGATCGGCTGGTCCGTGAGCCGCCGGTCGTACGTCTCGCGGACGTCCTCCACCTCGACCCCGAGGCCGTCGGCGATGTAGCGGATTTGACCCTGGAACTCGCCGGCGATGGCGCCGGGCAGCATGATCCAGGGCTCGAAGTCCAGCGGCCGGCCGAAGCCGAGGGCGTCGATCATGATCTCCTCGACGCCGTAGTCGTCGTAGAGCGCCAGCTCGTAGCAGTGGACCTTGCTCACCGACCGGCACGCCGTGGAGAACACCAACGGGAGCTGGTCGCACAGGAACCCGGGCTCGATGCCGGAGGCGAAGATGGAGGCGCCACCGGCGGCCGCCGCCGCTTCCAGGCGGACGCGGTGGTCCGGCACGTAGGCCATGGGGTTGATGAGGGTGGTCGAGGTCGTCGTCACGACGTTCACGCCCGCCGCCAGCAGCCGTTCGTAGTCGGGGATGGCGCCGGCGTCGCGTTCGGGGCCGCTGGCGGCGTAGACGACGCAGTCCGGTTCGAGGGCCAGGAGGGCGTCGACGTCGTTGGTCGCGGTGATGCCGATCGGGACGCCGTTGGCGAGCTCGCCGGCGTCCTTGCCGACCTTCTCCTCGGAGTGCACCCACACCCCGACCAGCTCGAGATCCGGTCGCTCCTGCACGGCGACGATCGACAGCGCGCCGATCCCCCCGGTCGACCACACCACGACCCGCTTCACGTCGTCAGCCATGTCTGCTCCTTCACTCCGGTCGGACGGGCAGGTGGCCCCAGCCCCGCACGCTGGCGGTGTGAGCCATCTCCCCGCGTTCGACATCGACGTCCCAGGCGGTCCAGCGCCGGAGGACCTCCTCCAGCGCGACGCGCCCCTCGAGCCGTGCCAGCGCGGCGCCGAGGCAGAAGTGCAGCCCGTAGCCGAACGAGAGGTGTGGCCCCTCGTCCCGGCGGACGTCGAAGCGGTCGGCGTCGGCGAAGTGACGCTCGTCGCGGTTGGCCGAGCCGTTCAGCAGCAACATGATCGAGCCGGCGGGCACGACGCGGCCGTGGACCTCGACATCGTGCTCCACGTACCGGCCCTGCACCGGCGACGGGGCCTCCAGCCGGAGGATCTCCTCGATCGCGGAGGGGATCAACGACGGGTCTTCGACGAGCAGCCGGCGCTGGTCCGGGTGCTGCGCGAGCAGCTGCATGACGAAGCCGATCAGGCGCGTCGCCGTCTCGTTGCCGGCCCCGGTGACCATGGTGGCGTAGGTGATGACCTCGTCCCGCGTGAGCCGGCGGCGGGTGCCGTCCGGGTCGTCCACCTCGGCGTTCAGCAGCTCGGTCATGAGGTCGTCGGACGGGTTGTCGGCTCGCCAGTTCACGTAGTCGGCGAGCACCGACATCACCTCTTCCATCGCCGACGCCGCGACGGTGGTGGCGGTCCCGTCGGTGGCGAGGACGTCGTCGGTCCGCTTGCGGTTGGCGAGCTGGTCCGCCTCCGGGATGCCGAAGAGGAAGCCGATGGTCCGCAACGGGATCTCGACACCGAACTCGCCGACGACGTCGAACTCGTCGCGTCCGACGAGCTCGTCGAGGGCGCTGGTGCAGTAGCGGCGGACGAGCGGCTCGAGGTCGAGCATTCGCCTCGGGGTGAAGACGCGGGACAGCAGCGAGCGGTGGACGTCGTGGATCGGCGGGTCTTCGAAGAGGATGATCCCCGGGGGGAGCTCGATGTCGGCGCGGATGATGTCCATGACGGTCCCGCGGCCGGAGCGATAGGTCTCCCAGTCGGTGAGCGCCGGGCGGACGTCGTCCCAGCGGCTCAGCGCCCAGAAATCGAGCTCGTCGTTGCGGTACAACGGCGCCTCGTCCCGCAGCCGACGCCAGGACGGATAGGGGTCGTCGTCGATGGCGAGGTCGTAGGGGTCGTAGTGGGGCGCCGATGCAGCGCTCGTCGTGGTCATGTCCCGCCGTGCAGTGGCTGGTTCTCCACGCCCTCGAACAGCTGCCCGCTGGGCCCGGAGGTCACGTCGCCACGGAGCTTGGTGACGAGGTGCGGTGCGAACACCGAGCCGTAGACGACGTGGCCGAGCAGCACGACGGCGGCGACGGAGAGCAGCGCCGAGCCCCGCGGGGTCTTCGACCTCGAGTCCGCCCACTGCTCGATCACGTTGCGCCCCGCGGGATCGAGCCGCCCGAGGAGGTAGGTGAACACCATGACCTGCACGCCCATGGCGACGGCGTCGTACACCGGGTACTGGTGCTTCGTGCCCTCGAAGAGGGCAAGGCCGGGGATCACCCGGCCGTACGCGAAGACGCCGAGCCGGGCGCCGAGCCCGCCGTTGTAGAGGAGCGCCCAGCAGAAGCCGACGACCCAGCCCACGTTGAGCAGCGTGAGCGGGCGCCGCCACCCGTACTTCTCGCTCAGCCGCCGGCCCAGTGCGGCGGCGATGACCGCCGGCAGCACGAAGTACGAGATGTAGCCCAGCGGAACCGAGGACGGGAGGCCACCCCAGGTCAGGTCCATGGGCCACCACCCCGGCATCCGGGGGATGGCGGTTGGGAACTGGGCGTACATCGCCCAGTCGTAAGGCGCCTCGATCCACGAGAAGGAGATGGCCGAGATGCTCACCAGCAGGAGCGGGTGCAGTCGGCCACGCCGGACGCTGAGGTACACGCCGACGGCGAGGAAGACGACGGCGCCGACGTAGGCGAAGGCGATCGACGAGAACAGGAGCGGGGTCATCCCGTCGTCCATCAGTCGTTCCCGTCCGAGGGTCGGCGGGCTTCGGGGTCGAAGCGGCGGACCAACATGTGGACGAGCAGGATGAGCCCGAACAGCGTTCCGAGCATGATGACGGCCCCCACGTCCCCGACCCCCTCGAAGATGGTGTCCACTATCCTAACTCACGATGCCTGAGCCGGTGCCAACGAAGGCGACGCGCCGCCGTCGTGGCGAGCCTCGACGGCTCCTCCTCGCCGCCGCCCGGGACCTGTTCGCCCGGCAGGACTACCGGAGCACGACGACCCGGGAGATCGCCGAACAGGCCGGCGTGGCCGAGCACCTGCTGTTCCGGAACTTCGGCTCGAAGGCGGCGCTGTTCCGCGAGGCGCTGGTGGTGCCGTTCATCGACGTGGTCGACGCGTTCAGCGACGAATGGCCGACGATCTCCCCGGAGACCGCGGTCGAGGAGGAGGTGGCGGCGGGCTTCCTGGGCTCGCTCTACGACCTGTTCGTCGCGAACCGTGGGCTGGTGATGACCCTGCTGGCGGCCGACGCGCTGAGCGACGAGGAGCTCGAGGAGTCCGGCATACGCGACATCAGCGATGCCCTGGCCGTCATCGGCCGGATCGGCGCCGAGGGCATCGACCTCAAGGGGTTGCACTCGCAGGACCACGAGCTGGCCGCCCGGTCGACGATGGCGATGGTGGCGGGCATGGCGGCGTTCGGGAAGACGTTCTTCGGTGGCCGACCGCCCTCACGCGACGCCATCGTGCGGGAGCTGGCCCTCATGTCGCTCCACGGCTTCCTCCACCGGGAGGGTCAGCGCCCGCCCGGCTGACCGAAGCGAGCCACGAGGTGGGAGTTCACACCGTCGGGGTCGAGCTGGCGGGCGACGAGGTAGCCGGCGCCGACCCACCCGCGGTGCATGTAGTTCCCGAAGGACAGGAACGTCCCCGGTGACCCCGAGGCGGCCGGCAGCATCTTCACCCGCTCCAGCGCGGCGCGCACGCCGTCGGGGGTCAGCGGATGGGCGTCGGCGAAGGCGTGCAGGAGCACCGTGGCGGCGTCGAAGTTGACCACCGGCACGCAGTACTCGGGTCGACGGCCGTGCTTCTCGGCGAACTCGTCGAGCAGGGCCTGACCGCGCTGGTTGGCCTCGTCGTACTGGTCGACGCCAGTCCAGCCCAGCATCGCCGTCCAGAGCCGCTCGTTGATCCACGCGTTCTGGAAGGCGGTGCTCATGTACCGCGGCGGGTCCCAGTCGAGGGACTCGAGGATCGTGTTGACCATCGCCATCCCGAAGCCGAATCCGCAGTGCACGATCGCGTCGGGTCGGTCGGCGTGGAGCCGGGTGACCTGTTCGGTGACGTCCTGGGCGGTCTGCGGGATCATCTGCTCGCTGACGATGCGGAGCCCGCCCCGGGCGCAGGCGTCGCGGAAGCCGGCGATGTAGGTGTTGCCCACCCGGGAGCGCTCGATGAGCGCACCGACCGTCTCGTAGCCGTTGGCGACCATCTGCTCGACCCAGAAGACGGGCTCGTCGGTCAGCGACCCCTGCGGCAGGGCGAAGGTCCACGGTCCGAGCCACGCCTCCGAGCCGGTCACGCTCAGCGCCGGGACCTCGAACCGGCGCTCGATCTCGACCTTGGTGGGCTCGGCGTTGTCGGTGATGTTCGGCCCGTAGACGGCGAGGCACCCCTCGTCCACCAGCTCGCCGTAGGCGTCGATGACGAGCTTGGCCGAGCCCTTGGGCAGGCCCTCGACCTCCTTGTAGACGATCTTGACGGGCCGGTCGATCACCCCCTCCCGGTACCCCTTCTCGAAGACCAGCTCCAGCGACTGGGTCAGGTCCAGCAACTGGTCCCGCGGGTAGCCCTCCGGCAGGGCGAAGTCCATCAGGTACCCGAGCTTGATCGGGTTCGCATCACTCTCGTACGCCATCAGCTGTCTCCTCTCACAGGTCGGTCTCGACCCCCGTCAGTTCCTCCGAGATCGCCCACAGCCGCGCCGCTGCCTCTGTATCGAGCGCGGCGTCCGACGGCTGGACGACGTCCGGGGGGCCCCACCGCTGCGCGATTCGCGGGCCGTAGACCCGGCCGGGCTCGACGTCGGACGCCGCCGCGGCGTGGACGATCGGTCGCGCTCCTTGGGCCGTGGTGTTGAAGACCACGCTGATCACCGCGCTGGCGGCACGGCCCGCCCACGCGAAGCCGGGGCCGGCCCCCGTCGACCAGAAGCTTGACGCCGCGACGCCCGGATGGGCGGCGACGGCGACCGTGTCGTGCCCGCCGGCGGCCAGCCGGCGCTGGAGCTCGGCGCTGTGCAGCAGGTTGGCGAGCTTGGACCGTCGATAGGCGAGCGTCGGCTTGAACGAGCGTTCGCCCTGGAGGTCGTCCCAGTCCATGGTCGCCTTCAGGTGGGCCAGCGATGACACCGTGACCACCCGGCTGTCCGGCGTCGCCAGGACAGTCGGCAGGAGGTGCGCCGTCCAGGCCACGTGGCCGAGGTGGTTCACGGCGAAGGTCGTCTCGAAGCCGTCGACCGTGGTCGTCCGGGAGCGACCGATCAGCCCCGCGTTGTTCACGCACAGGTGGACGTGGCCGAAGCGGGCGATCGCCTCGGCCGCAGCGCCCGCGACCTGCCCGAGGTCGGCGAGGTCCAGGCGCAGCACCTCGACGTCCGCCCCGGGGTGACGACGCAGGATCTCCCCCCGGGCGGCTCTGGCCCGCTCCTCGCTGCGGCAGGCGAGCAGCGTCCTCGCTCCCGCCTGGGCCAGCCGGGCCGCCGTCTCGAGCCCGATGCCGCTGTTGGCGCCGGTGACGATCGCCGTGCGTCCGTCCTGCGACGGCACGTCCGCCATCGTCCGACGGGCGGGGCCGCTCACAGCCGCGGCATGACGTCGTCGGTGACGATGCGGAGGTGGCGCCAGGCGATCTCCGGCGGCAGCCCGCCGACGAGCGGTTGCAGCTGGAGCGGCTCGCCGCCGCGGATGACGTCCACCGCCTCGTCGACGCCCACGATCCGGTGCGTGCGATCCTCGGCCCGGAGCTCGTCGACCGTCGAGGCGGTGGTGAGGCTGGCCGTGTGGGTGTTGCCCTCGTTGAGGGCGGCGTAGCTGGTCACGTCGTGCAGCAGGTGGGGGCCGATCTCCGCCCAGGCCCGGTCGACGTCGTGGGCGACGAACAACGTCGTCGTGGTGTCCAGCGGCGGCACCAGGCAGAAGCCCGGCTCGTGGCCGTGGGCGCGCGCCTCCTCGGCGTAGGCGTCCTCCATGGAGGGCCCGCCGCCCTGGCCGATGAAGTCGAGGCCGAAGCGCCCGGCCCGCCGGGCGGCGACTTCGGTGCCGCCTCCCCAGGCAACGCTCGGCCCGCCGGGGGTCACCGGCGGCGGCGTGACATGGATTCGGCGACCCTCGTGCTCGAACGACTCGCCCGTCTTCGCCCGGAGCAGGAGGGCGAGCTGCTCGTCGGCGATCCGGCCGCGCCGGTGGAAGTCGACGCCGTGGTGCTCGTACTCCTCGGGCCGGTAGCCGACCCCGCCGACGTAGCTCACCCGGCCGCCGCTGATGATGTCGAGCACGACGATGTCCTCGGCCAACCGCACCGGTTCGTACAGCGGCAGGACGACGACGGCCACCATGATCGGCAACGTCGACGTCCGTGCGGCCATCGCTGTCGCCAGCACCACCGGTGACGGCAGGTAGCCATCGGCCATCGTGTGGTGCTCGCAGATGACCGCCATCAGCCCGCCGCGGGACTCGGCCCATGCCGCCATCTCGAGGGCCGTCGGGTACAGCTCGGTCGTCGGGGCGCCGAATGCGGGCGCCCGCATGTCGAACCGCATCACGAACATCAGTCGAGGACCTGGAAGTGGACTGACGTGAACGTGCGTCGCTGGATCCGCCAGCCCTGCTCCGTGCGGACGAGCACGTCGTCGTAGTAGCCGATCGGGTTCAACCCCGACCCGCCGTCGGGGGCCATGAGCACGGCGTCGACGTAGGTGCGGGAGGTCGCCCGGTCGCCGTCCACGGTGATGGCCAGGTTGGACAGCCGGTGCATCGTGTGGCCCATCCCCGCGTGGGCGTCCACCATGAAGGCGGTGAGCGCCTCGGCGCTGTCCCATCGCCCGGCGTCGCCGTAGTCGGCCACCACGTCGTCGGCGAAGCAGGTGCGGAACAGGCCCCAGTCCCGCCGGTCGATCCCCGTGGCGTAGCGCACGAGGACCTCGGCGATGTCGTCGTGGTCAGCCCGCATCGAGCCCCCTCGGCGTCGGCGGAACGGTGGAGCTAAGACAGTACACACCCTCCAAACCGGGCTCCGCCGTGGAGAATGGGCGGCGACGACGTCGCCCGCTGGACGAGGGAGGCGAACCGCTCGAGACCATGGATGGCAATCGAAGGTAGCGTCCGCTTTCCAAACGATCGCCGACCACGTGGATGGAGGTGGAGCGATGCGAGCGGTGGTGCTGCGACAGGGTGCACTCGAGGTCCGCGAGATCCCCGATCCCGTGCCGGGCCCCGGGGAGCTCCTCTTGCGGACGACGAGCACGGCGATCTGCGCGTCGGACGTCCACTTCATGGACCACCCGGAGATGGCTATCGACGACCCGACCGGGCGCTCGCTGTACGACGCCGAACGCGACATCGTCCTCGGTCACGAGTTCGTCGGCGAGGTCGTCGGCCACGGTCCGGCCTGCGGTGATCAGTTCCCCGTCGGCGCGAGGGTCACCTCGATGCCCGTGCGGTTCGCCGGGGACAGCGGCGAGGTCGACTTCAACGCCGTTCGCATCATCGGCCAGCACCCCGAGGCCCAGGGCAGCTTCGCCGAGCTCGTCGTGGTCCCCGAGATGATGGCGAAGGCGGCGCCGGGTGACGTGTCGAGCGATGCGATCGCGGTCGTCGATGCCTTCGCCGTGGGCGAGTTCTACGTGCGGAGCTCGAACCTCCAGCCCGGTGAGGTGGCGATCGTCGTCGGCGCCGGGGCGATCGGTCTCTCGGCGGTCGCGGCGCTTGCCGCTCGGGGGGTCGAGCCCATCATCGCGATGGACTTCAAGGAGGAGCGGCGGGAGCTGGCGCGGCGGTTCGGCGCCCACGTCGTCGCCGATCCCGCCGAGCGGAGCCTGTACGAGGTGTGGGAGCAGGCACTCGTGGACCACGTGCTCCTCAGCGCGCCGGTCATCTTCGAGTGCGTCGGCGCGCACGGCTTGGTCCAGCAGCTCGTCGAGGGTGCGCCGATGGCCACTCGCATCTACGTCGCCGGCGGCTGGTACTCCGGCGACCAGCTGGACATCACCACGGCGACCCGTCAGGGCGTCACCATCCAGTTCGGCGGCGGGCCGCAACCCGAGGACTGGTACGGCACCCTCGACGCAGTCGTCGAGGGCCGGCTGGACCCGCTCCCCAGCGTCGGCGAGGTCATCGAGCTCGAGGATGTGGCCGACGCACTCGATCGGACTCGACGCTCCGACGGTCCGCCCCGCATCGTCGTGCACCCGAACCACTGAAGAGAACGACGGCGCGCCCGCTCGAGGGGGGATGAAGATGATCCAGGTCGGCCACATAGGAACCGGGCGAACCGGTCGAGAGGCTCTCCGGGCCATCCTGCGTGACCCGCGGCTCGAGCTCGCCGCCCTGGTGGTCACGAGTCCGGAGAAGGCGGGGCGAGACGCCGGGGAGCTCTGTGGCCTTCCGCCGGTGGGTGTCGAGGCGACGCTGGATCTCGATGCCGTACTCGACCTCGGACTCGACTGCTTCAGCTACGGGGGCTCGGTGATCGGTCGCGAGCCCGAAGCGTGCGGCGAGATCGCTCGCTTCTTGGAGCGTGGGGTCGACGTCGTGACGTTCGCCCTCGCGTCGATGGTCTACCCACCGATGGCGCCGGCCGAGCTGGCGACACCCATCGCATCGGCCTGTGAGGTCGGGGGCTCGTCGTTCTACGCATCGGGGATGGAGCCGGGGTGGGCGAGCTTCTCCGTCCCGTACACCTTGCTCGCCGTCGCGGGCGAGGTCGACGTGTACCGGGAGGAGCAGCACGCGCTCGACATGGCAACGGCGTACCCCATCGAGGAGGTGGTCTTCGGTTCCATGGGCTTCGGCCAGCCCGATGGCACGATCCCACCCCGCTTCGTCGACGGGGTGTGTGCGAAGTGGTGGGTGCCGAACCTGCACGTGGTCGCCGACGCGCTGGGCCTGGTGATCGAGTCGACCGAGTTCCGCTGGGAGACTCATCCGACGCCGGAGGGCCTGGACACCGCGTTGGGACCGGTGGCGGCCGGGACCATCGGCGCGACGTTCTGGGAGCTCGAGGGCATCACCACCGAGGGAGCGCGGATGTACGTCGACTACGTGGCTCGAGTCACTCGCACGGCGCCGGTGCCGGACCACTGGCCCCAGCCGTCACTCGGGCTGCACGACGGAGGCATCACCTATCGGATCGACGGTCGGCCGAGCTTCAAGGTGGACGTGCAGGCGATCAAACGCCCCGGCGACGACTACGGAGCGCCACTCGCCATGACCGCCCTCCATGTGATCAATGCGATCCCGGCGGTCACCGAAGCTGCAGCCGGCCACCTCACGCCCCTGGACCTGCCGCTGTACACCGCCCACGGCATGACTCGCTAGGGGGTCCTGCGCATGTCCTTCGCTTCCACGTACGGCCCATGGGCCGTCGTCGCCGGTGCCTCCGACGGCGTCGGCGAAGCCTTCGCCCAGGAGGTTGCCCGACGGGGCCTCGACGTCGTGCTCATCGCCCGCCGACGACCCCTCCTCGAGAGCATCGCCGAACGGATCGAGCGCGACACCGGTGCCCAGACCCGGGTCCTCGCCATCGACCTGGCAACCGCGGGAGCGGCCGACGATGTCATCGCCGCGACCGAGGACCTGGACGTCGGTCTCCTGATGTACAACGCCGGCGGCGACCCCAACTGGCGGCCCTTCTTGGACAACTCGCTCGACGACGGCCTGCAGATGCTGCACCGCAACTGCGCCGTGCCGACGCAGCTGTGCCACCACTACGGACGCTCGATGGTGGCGCGCGGGCGCGGAGGGATCATCCTCGTGACCTCCGGCGCCGCCGTGGGCGGCACCGCCAACATGGCGGCCTACGGAGGCTCGAAGGCCTGGAACAGGGTGTTCGCCGAAGCGCTCTGGGCCGAGCTCGAGCCCCACGGTGTCGATGTGTTGAGCCTCCTCCTCGGCGAAACCGACACCCCCGCCCTCCGGAAGCTGCGAGCCGACCTCGGCAACCGCGACGATCCAGACGCTCCGCTCCCCAACGCGGTCACCGTCGCCGAGGTGGTCGAGGACGCCATCACGTTCCTCCCGGACGGACCGAGCCGGGTCGTCGGCCAGACCGTCCGTGACTCGCTCGAACTGCTGAACCAGTACAGCCGCCGCGAGATCGTCGAGCTCATGACGGAAGGCAGCCGAGCCACGATGCTGCCGAGCGGCGGCCCGGAGCCAACCGGCTGAGCCGTCCGACACGGCCACCAGCCGAGGTCCGCCACCAATTCCTCCGCCGCATCGCCTACAGGACCGACGAGCCTCCCGAACTCGGACCTGGGGGCCAGCTCGTCGGTTGCTGAGGAGTTCGCGGTCGATCCGCGTTCCAAGATCGCCTACTTCGCGTTCCAAGCCATCGCTGCGATCCAAGCCTCAGATGGTTGTCTCCCGTCCCACGAGGGCGAGGGCCAAGGG
>DATDAH010000384.1:0-2353 GCA_036525535.1 Acidimicrobiales bacterium | reverse complement strand
GGGAACGGGGCTCGACGAGTGGGAAGGCCACCTCGAGATCAGCCCCGATCCCGATGGCGCCATCCAAGGGGTGTTGAGCTGCGGCTGGTCCGACGAGGACGACGCGGTCTACGTCTCCATCGAGTTGGATCGGCTCCGCGAGGGCGAGACCTACCTGGTCCCTGGAATGCCCACCCTCGTACTCGACGTCCCCCGATCCTGATCCGTTGGAGGCAGCGGGCCACCGAACTCGGCCGCGCCGGTAGCCTCCGGGCCGTGACGTTCCCGCTGTTTCCGGCTCAGGACGACCCGGGGCCCGACTTCTCTGCTCTGGTGCGGCGGGCGGGGCTGGACTCGCCTCAGCTCGACCGGCACGGTGACGCCGTGGTGCTGACGCACGGGACCACGGTGGTGGCGCTGCGCTACGCCGACGGGGTGATCATGGCGGGGGACCGGCGGGCCACGGCCGGGAACCTCATCAGCCATCGGCACATGGACAAGGTCTTCCCCGCGGACCGGCACTCGGGGGTCGCCATCGCCGGCGCCGCCGGTCCTGCGGTCGAGATGGTGAAGATGTTCCAGCTCCAGCTGGAGCACTACGAGAAGGTCGAGGGTGAGTCGCTCTCGCTCGAGGGCAAGGCCAACCAGCTGTCGATGATGGTGCGCAGCAACCTGCCTGCCGCCATGCAGGGCCTGGCCGTCGTGCCCCTCTTCGCGGGCTACGACCTCGGCCGCCAGACCGGTCGGCTCTTCGAGTTCGACGTCACCGGCGGCCGCTACGAGGAGAACGACCACGCCAGCACCGGCTCGGGCTCGCTGCACGCCGGCACCGTGGTCAAGCTCGGCTGGAAGCCCGACCTCACCCGGGAGGAGGCGGTGGACCTGGCCCTGAAGGCCCTGTTCCAGGCCGCCGACGAGGACTCGGCGACCGGCGGGCCGGACCTGGTGCGAGGCATCTATCCGACGATGGCCACCATCACCGCCGAGGGCTTCACCGCCCTCGAGCGGGACGAGATCGCCGAACGGTTCCGTGCCCTGCTCGACTCGATGGACGGAGGGCTGGCCTCATGAGCATGCCCTTCTACGTCGCCCCCGAGCAGCGCATGAAGGACCTGGCCGACTACGCCCGCAAGGGCATCGCCCGGGGTCGGAGCCTGGTGGCCGTGGGCTACGCGGACGGCATCGCCATCGTGGCCGAGAACCAGTCCAACACCCTGCGCAAGATCAGCGAGATCTACGACCGCATCGCCTTCGCCGGCGTCGGCAAGTACAACGAGTTCGACCAGCTCCGCATCGCCGGCGTCCGCCACGCCGACCTCAAGGGCTACAGCTACAGCCGTGAGGACGTGAACGCGCGGGGCCTGGCCAACCAGTACGCCCAGATCCTCGGTCAGATCTTCACCCATGACCTGAAGCCCATGGAGGTGGAGATCCTGGTGGCCGAGATCGGCCCCGAGCCGAGCCACGACCAGATGTTCCACATCCTCTACGACGGCACCGTCCGGGACGAGAACCAGTGCACCGCCCTCGGCGGGGAGGCCGACCCCATCCTCGACCGGCTACGCGAGACGTGGAGCGAGGGGGAGGACCTCGACGTCGCTCTCACCCGGGCCATCGAAGCCCTCACCGGACCCGACCGGCGCCTGTCGGCCGACGACCTCGAAGTGGCCCTGCTCGACCGGACCACCGGCCAGCGACGAGCCTTCCGCCGCCTGGAGCCTGAGGAACTGCGTTCGCGACTGGGCGACCTGGTCGCCGCCACGGAGGGCAACGGCGGTGGCGTCGACCTCGAACCACCGCCGCCCGACGACGAGGCTCAGGCCTGACCCAGGCCGTCGCCGCCGTCGCTGTCGTCGTCGAAGACGGCCTCGACGGCATCGGTCAACAGCAGTTCCCGGGCGGTGCCCACACTCGCTTCGTCCACCCAGACGTGGGTCTGGCCCACCGGATAGACGTCGGAAGCTCCCCGTAGCTCCCACACGATGCCCTCCGCCCCGAGCCGGGCCACGAGCACTCTCGCCTCGAACGGCGTGTCGACGCTGGCCAGGTGGACCATGTGGAGGTCGGCCACCCCGCAACCGTACCGGCGCAGCATGGTCCACCCCGGAGCCGCACTACCGGTAGCGTGCCGCGCATGGACCGGCGGATCTTCGGGCTCGAGAACGAGTACGGGGTCACCTGCACGCTGCGCGGCCAGCGTCGGCTGAGTCCCGACGAGGTCGCCCGCTACCTCTTCCGCCGGGTCGTGTCCTGGGGCCGCAGCTCGAACGTCTTCCTGGCCAACGGCGCCCGCCTCTACCTCGACGTGGGCAGCCACCCCGAGTACGCCACCCCCGAGTGCGACTCCATCTACGACCTCGTCGTGCACGACAAG
>DATDAH010000383.1:0-5663 GCA_036525535.1 Acidimicrobiales bacterium | reverse complement strand
TCGTCTGGTCGGTGGCGAAGCCGATGTCCTGGCGGAGGTACAGCGCCTCGCCGCCCATCCGGACGTCGCCGGTCGCCGCCTCCAGCTCGCCGGCCAGGACCTTCATCAGGGTCGTCTTGCCGCTGCCGTTCTCCCCCACCAGCCCCCAGTGCTCGCCCGGCGGCAACTTGAAGCTGACCTCGAAGAAGAGGTCGGCGTCGCCCGGATAGGCGAAGGAGAGGTCGGAGACGACGAGGGACACCGCGGGCCATCCTGCCCGGGTTCGGAGGTGTCAGCCATCGGATTCCTCGACCTCTGACGCGGCGGGGTGCCCGAAGTGGAGCGGGTTGCCGAGCTCCCACCGTGGCCCCAACCCCGAGCCGGCCGCCACCCTCGTCACCCACGCTGCCTGACCACCGCACTCAGCCGGATCGAGGCGGCGGCGCCACGAGCTCGATGTGGTTGCCGTCGGGGTCCTCGAGGACGAGGGACGGTTTGCCGAGTTCGTCGACCACACCTCGGTGGTCGATGCCGAGGCCGGTGAGCTCGACGGCCCAGGCCTCCAGGGTGGGGCCGTCGGGTACGGCGAACGCCAGGTGGTCGAGGGCACCAGCGCACTCCGGCTCGCCGACCGTGAGCACGATCACGACCCGGCTCGGTCGGTGGCGGAGGGCCACGTAGCTGTCGTCATCCGCCGCGGTCAGCCGCTCGAGGCCGAGCACCGTGGTGTACCAACGCTCGCTGGTGGGGACGTCCCGGACCAGGAGCTGGACGTGGGAGAACCCGGTCATCGGCGAGGTCACCCCGCCATCATCCCACCGGCTCAGGCCGTGCGGATGTCCCGGCGCCCGACGCCCCAGGTGCCCAGGGCGACGAGCGCGCCGGTGACCACCAGCAGCAGGACCACCCGGACGAGGCTGATCCCGTCGGACACCGGCTGGGTGCCGATGGCCCAGTACCACGGCGAGAGCTCCTTGGCCCCGCCCAGCGCGTCGGCCAGCGGGAGGACCGACGAGAGGACGTAGCCCAGGACGAGCACGCCGACGGCGCCGCCGAGGGCCAGCCCGCGGGACCCGCCGAGGCCACCTATGGCGTAGGTGACAGCGCCGTGGAAGGCGGCCAACGCCCCGCAGGCCAGGGTGGCGGCGATCACGGCGCCGTACCCGGCGTCGGCCAGGGAGAAGAGGGCCAGCGACGCGACGACCGCCGCCAGCGTCACCGCCGCGATCGCGGCCAGGACCGCCACCGCCGCGGCCAGCCGACCCAGCCAGAGCGTCGCCCGGGCGAGGGGCAGGGCGTGGAGCAGTTCGAGGCGGCCGGCGTCCTCGTCGCCCGAGGTGACCGCCGCGGTCATGCCGATGGCGGCCCCGGACAGGAGCAGGGGGAGGAGGAGGGCGTACAGCTGACCGTCGAGGTAGCCCGCCGGGGTCGCCAGCCCTTGGGCGCCGAAGGCCTCGAGGAGCGACCCCATGGAGTCCTCCAGCTCGGTGAGCGAGCCCGACGCCTCCAGGCTCGGCCAGAAGGCGAGGTTGACCAGGGCGAAGGCGACGATGCCGAAGCCCCACCAGAAGCCGGTGCGCCGCAGCGCGGCGACGCCGCGACGGATGAGCTCGGCGACCGGGCCACTCACGACGCGGGCTCCGGTTCGTCGTCGTAGAGCGACAGGAAGGCCTGTTCCAGGTCGGGCTCGGGCAGCAACAGGTGGTCCAGGTGGTGCCGCGCCAGCTCCCGGATGAGGCCGTCGGGGGAACCGTCGACCACCCCGCTGACCTCCCGGCCCCGGACGACGAGGTCGTGGACGCCGGCGACGGCGCGCAGGGCCTCGATCGGGGGCTCGTCGGCGAACCAGGCCGTGAAGGGCTGGCTGGCGGCGTGGCGCAGCTCGGCCACGTCACCCTCGGCCACGATCCGCCCGGCCCGGATCACGATCACCCGGTCCGCCGTCTGCTGGACCTCGGTCAGCATGTGGGAGGAGAGGAAGACCGACGACCCGGCCTCGATCGCTTCGGCCAACAGCAGCTGGAACTCGGCCTGGACCAACGGATCGAGCCCGCCGGTCGGCTCGTCCAGGATCAGCAGGTCGGGCTCGGCCATGAAGGCCCCGACCAAGCCGACCTTGCGCCGGTTGCCGCTGGACAGACCCTTCGTCCGGCGCCCCGGATGCAGGTCGAGGCGTTCGCAGAGGGCGTGGGCCCGTCCCAGGTCGAGCCCGCCCCGCAGCCGGGCCCAGGAGCGCAGGGTCTCCTCGACGGTGAGCCGGTCGTCCAGCCGCAGCTCGCCGGGCACGTAGCCGATGCGGCGCCGGACATCCGGCCTGCTTCGGGGATCGACGCCCAGGACCTCGATGCGGCCGGCGTCAGGACGGGCCAGGTCCAGCAGCAGGCGGATCGTGGTCGACTTGCCTGCCCCGTTGGGCCCGAGGAAGCCGACGACCTGGCCGCCGGGGACCTCGAGGCTCATCCGGTCGAGCGCCACCACCGACCCGAACCGCTTCGTCACCTCCTGGGTGACGATGACGGGGTCCATCGCCCCATGGTGGCCCGCGATCCGCCCGGTCACGCGGACCGCCGCGTGATCTCGATAGCGCGGGCGCCCAGCGCCTAGCCTCCTGGTCGTACGCGGAGGGCGGTAAAGGGGACAGTCATCAGGACCGAAGGTTCGACGGTGCGCCGGCACCGCTTCGCCCTCCTCGCCACCGCGCTGGCCGCCGCCGTGCTCGTGCCCGCGGCGGCGCCGTCTGCCGCTGCACCGGCCCGGCGCGTACCCGGCATCTCGTTCACCAGCACCCCGACGTCGGGCGCCACGGGGACCGTCATCGACGTGGCGGGCCGGCGCTGTCTGCTCCCCGGCGGGGCCGAGCCCGGCGAGGGCGTGGTCGTCCGCCTTCGCAGCCAGGGTCAGGTCCTGGCGTTCACCACCCTCCCCGTCGCCCGCAACGGCACCTGGTCGGGGCATCTGCCGGTGCCCGCGGGTACTCCGGCCCGGCTCCACCAGCTCGACGCCCGGTGCGTCTACCCGGACGTGCCCGACCCCGTGGTCTACGGCGCCCGCACCTTCACGGTCACCGGCGAGGGCGCCGGGGCCGAGTCGACCCCCGCCACGCCGACGTTCAACGGGGGCATCGAGCCGTACGGCGAGTACGACGGGCAGTCCACCTGCAGTCCCAGCATCAAGCCGGGCATGGCCGCCTTCATGCGGATCGTGCAGCGCAACTACGGCGGCGGCAGCCTCGGCGTGAGCCGGGCGTGCGGTGCCGGGGGCCAGAGTGAGCACAAGGAGGGCCGGGCCTGGGACTGGGCCATGAACGCGGGCAGTGCCAGGGACCGGTCCCGGGTGCAGGCCCTGATGAGCTGGTTGTTCGCCACCGACGCCCGGTGCAACCACTACGCCCGGGCCCGTCGCCTCGGCGTGATGTACATCATCTGGAACCGGCACATGTTCCGGCTGTACGACGTCGACCGCGGGTGGGCCCCGTACTCGGGATCGAGCCCGCACACCGACCACGTGCACTTCAGCCTGACCCGCGACGGCGGTGCCGGCAGCGTCAGCTTCTACCACCCCACCTTCCGGGCCCCGGCCGGGTGGACCCCTGGCCGGCACCGCGTCCGCGACGTCCCGGTCGGCCCCGCCCTGGACGGCCTTCAGCCGCTGACCGGTGACTTCGACGGGGACGAGCGCGACGACCTGCTCTGGTACGACGCCGCGGCCGGCAACGGGCAGGTCTGGTACACCCGCGCCGACGGTCGCTTCGTCGCCCGGGGCCTGACCATGGGCCCGGGCCGGGCCCCGGTCGTCGGCGACTTCAACGGCGACTGCCGCGACGACGTCTTCTGGTACGGCCCCGGCGCGGTCCCTGACCGTCAATGGCAGGGACTGGCCGACCGGACCTTCCGATCGGTGGCCGAGACCGTGGGGCGCACCTATCAGCAGCCGGTCGCCGGCGACTTCAACGGCGACCGGGTGTCGGACATCCTCTGGTACAACCCCGGCCCCGGCGAGGACCGGCTGTGGCGGGGCTCGCCGTACGGCTTCGTTGCCCGCTCGATCAACGTGGGTGGGAACTACCGCCCGTTCACCGGCGACTTCGACGGCGACCTCCGCGACGACATCTTCTGGTACGGGCCGGGATCGGCTCCTGACCTGCTCTGGTACGGCAGGAGCACCGGCTTCACCCCCCACTCCGTGACCGTCGCCGGTGACACCACCCCTCTGGCCGGCGACTTCAACGGGGACGACCGCACCGACATCTTCTGGTACGGCGTCGGTGAGGATCCGGACCGCATGTGGACGGGGCGCTCGAACCGGAGCTTCACGGGCCACGCCGTCGATGCCGCTCGTCCGTACGAGCGGCCCGCCGTCGGTGACTTCGACGGCGATCTCCAGGACGACGTGTTCTGGCACGCCAGCCCGCTGCACGAAGACCGCATCTGGGGCTTCTGAGCGCGGCGCCGCTCGGTGCGGCAAGGCGAACTACAGCGGTGTAAGTTCTTCGCCCATGGGGATGCTGCGGTTCTCGTTCGGGACGATGGGATCGGGGAAGAGCACCCTGGCCCTCCAGATCCACCACAACCTCGCCTCTCGGGACCTGCGCGGGCTGCTCTGCACCCAGCTCGACCGGGACGGGGCGCAGGTGACCTCCCGCCTCGGCGTGTCGGCCGGCGCCGTCGACGTCGGCCACAAGCTCGACCTCGAGGACCTCTGCCACAGCTTCGCCACCCGACACGGTGGCCTCGACTACCTCGTGTGCGACGAGGCCCAGTTCTACACACCGGCCCAGGTCGAGCAGCTGGCGCGCGTGGTCGACGAGCTGGACGTCGACGTCCATGCCCTCGGCCTGCTCACCGACTTCCGCGGCCGCCTGTTCCCGGGCTCGGCCCGGTTCCTGGAACTGGCCGACGAGCGGGTCGAGGTCCAGGTCGAGGCCCGCTGCTGGTGCGGCGCCCGAGCCACCCAGAACGCCCGCCTGGTCGACGGCCACCAGGTCTACGACGGCGACGTGGTGGTCGTGGGCGACACCGATCACGAGGCCCGGGTCAGCTACGAGCTGCTGTGCCGCCGCCACTGGATGGCGGGCGAGACAGGGCGGGCGACGTCGATCGTGGGCGCCCTCAGCGACGCCGGCTGAGCCGCCGGGTCAGTCGACGCCGACCAGGTCGGCGTCGCGCCGCGGGTCGTCCTCGTCGAGATCGTCGTCGCCGGCATGGACGGCGAGCTCGGAGTGGCCCTCGATGTCGACGTTCGGCAGGATCCGGTCCAGCCACTTCGGCAGCCACCAGTTCCGGTCACCCAGCAGCTCCATCGTCGCCGGGACCAGCAGCATCCGCACGATCGTGGCGTCGAGGAAGATGGCCGTGGCCAGCCCCGTGCCCATCAGCTTGAACGTCCGGTCGGACTCGAGCACGAAACTGCCGAAGACCACGACCATGATCGCCGCCGCCGCGGTGATGACCTTGGCGGTGGCGGCCAAGCCGTCGGCCACCGACGTGTGGCTGTCCCCCGTCCGGTTGTACTCCTCCCGGATCCGGGAGAGGAGGAACACCTCGTAGTCCATGGACAGGCCGAAGACGATGGCGAACAGCATCATCGGCATCCAGGGCTCCACGGGGGCCTGGGCGACCCCGGTGAGGTCGCTGAGCCAGCCCCACTGGAACAGGGCCACCATCACCCCGTAGGCCGCCCCGATC
>DATDAH010000382.1:0-8062 GCA_036525535.1 Acidimicrobiales bacterium | reverse complement strand
GCCCAGGACGACCAGTCCCAGCCCGCTGGCAGCCAGGACCGAGCCGACGACGTCGAGGCGGGGCTTGTCGCCCACGATCGGCGTGTCGACGACGTAACGGGTCGTGAGCAGGATGAAGACCACCAGGACGACCTCACCGAGGAAGATGACCCGCCAGCTCAGCTCCGTCGTGGCCCAGCCACCGAGGATGGGGCCGACGGCGATGCCGGCGCCGGCGACGCCGCCGATGATCGCGTAGGCCCCCTTGCGAGACTCGCCTTCGAAGTTGCCGGCGATCAATGCCGCCATCGCGGGCAGGACCAGGGCGGCGCCGATGCCCTCGAGGATCGACCACCCCAGGGTCAGGATTGCCACCGTCGGCGCCGCCGCGGTGATGGCGGATCCGCAGGCGTAGATGATCAAGCCGATGACGAAGGCCCGCTTGCGGCCGATGATGTCGCCGATCTTGCCGCCGGTGAGCATGAGCATGGCCATCACCAGGCAGTACAGGGTGATGACGGCCTGAATGGTGGTGACCGTGGTGTCGAAGTCCTCGACCAGCTGGCTGATCGAGACGTTCATCACCGACTGGTCGAGGACCATGACGAACTGCGCGGTCGCCAGCGCAATCAACGGCACCCAACGCTTCATGGAGAACCCCTTCCGGCGCGCTGGGCTCGGCGCCGTCAGGGTCATCCTGTCACGGGTCGAGCAGCAGCCCCATGACCACGGCATCCCAGATCTCGCCGTTCTTGCGCGGGTACTGGCGGCGCAGGTAGCCCTCCTGCTCGAAGCCGAACTTCACGTAGAGGGCGCGGGCGGCGTCGTTGTGGGGCCAGTGCTGCAGGGCGATCTTGTGGGCGCCGGCCTCCCGGGCCCACTCGATGGCCCGCTCCATGAGGGCCGAGCCCACGCCCTGGCCCCGGAACCCGTCCTTCACGTTCATCCCGAGGTCGGCGACGAGGTAGGGCGGCAGGCTCATCCCGAGCATGCCCACTATCTCGCCGTCGACCTCGGCCACGAAGAGTGATCCTCGCTCGGCGCTCTCCCTGAAGGCGCGACGGTCCCGCTCGACGTCCAGCGGCAGCTCGGCCCCGATCCACCGGCCCTCCCCCGCCACGGCCTCCCGCAACGCCATCAGCTCGTCGAGGTCCTCCACCGTCGCGTTCCGCACCACCGGCCCCATTCCGCCAGTCTCGACCACCCCAGCCGTCGTGGCGCCCGATTTCGGTCAGAGGGCGATGACGATGGCGTGGGCGCTGGTGCCGGTGTGGGTCAGGCTCAGCTTCCAGGCGGTGACGCCGCGGTCGGCGGCCAGCGCCGCGGCCTTGCCGTGGAGGACCAGGTCAGGGGCGCCGGAGTCCTCGTCCCGGACGACCTCGATCTCGGCCAGCGCACAGGACCCGAGGCCCACGCCCAAGGCCTTCATCACCGCTTCTTTCGCCGCGAACCGGGCGGCATAACGCTCGGTGGGGTCCTGGCGCCGCTCGGCGTAGGCCCGTTCGCCCTCGGTGAAGTACCGGGTGAGGATCCCGGGGGTGCGCTCGGCGGCCAGCCGGAACCGCTCGAGGTCGACCAGGTCGGTGCCGAGGCCGACGACCACGGGCCTCAGCTCTCGCTGCGGAAGCGGTCGGCCAGTGAACTGATCGAGGCCACCAACAGGTCGGCCACGTCGATCTCGGCCAGCAGGTCGTCGCGGAAGGTGGGCTCGGTCTCGGTGACCGCGTCCCGCAGGAGGGCGAACCGGTGGCGGTAGCCCTGGAGGACCCCCCGGGCGGTGGCGGCCGACAGACGGTCCTGGAAGCGGACGTGGAGCAGGGTCAACCCGGTCGCCTGACCGTCCTTGGATTCGGGGACGAGCACGATGGGTCGGCCGTCCCGCCGGCCGGTGGCCACCAGCACCTGGCGCTCGGAGGCCACCCGGTTCTTGGTCCCCCGCAGGCGCGGGTCCTGGTCGGTCCGGGTCGGGATGCCGGCCGCCACGCCACCCCGGTCGAGGGCCACGATGGTTGCCTCGCCGCTCTCCGGGCGGCCCTCGATGCGGTACCGGGTCCACCCGGTGACCTCGGCCACCGCCGGATCGAGGTCGGCCAGCACGCGCAAGGCGTGGTAGGTGAGGCCGTCCCGGGGCGCTCCGGCGGCCATGACGGCCCGGACCAGGGGCACCTGGAGCAGGGTCTCGTCGGTGCGGGAGATGCCCACGGTCACCGTCTTGGCCTGGTGCTTGATGGCGTCGATGGGTCGGGTCAGCTCCTCGATGGCGCGGGTCAGCGCCGCGGTGAGGTCCTCGACGATGACGCCCGGCGTGCCCACCTTGCCGTACTCGGCCTGATAGCCGTCCAGTGGCGAGACACCGAGGGCGTAGCGGAAGAGGGCCCCGGCGCGCGACGCCGTGCTGGCCTCCAAGTGGCCGTCGTAGGCCCCGCTGCGCAGGGTGTCGGCGAAGCGAGTGGCACGGGGCTCGAACTCGGGACGGAGCTTCTCGAGCAGGGCCTCGGCGTCGGCGCCCTCGACGCGACTCCCCACGGCCTCCTCGATGGCGGCCCGGGCCTCCCGCAGGGGGCGAGCCCCCTCGTCGATGGCCAGCGCCGCCTCGTAGCCGAAGAGGTGACCGACCATGGCGGCGAGCACGAACGCCAGGCGGGGGTGGGTGGGCGGGACGGTCAGGGCCTGCAGGGCCGAGGTGTACCGGCCCTCGCCCTCCGTGGCGATGACCACCGGGGCCGCCTTGTGGGCCCGGTAGATGGCCACCTCCTTGGCCACGTCGTCGGCGTTGGAGCCGGTCAGCCCCGCGGCGCAGACCAGGATGAGCGGCTCGGAGGACAGGTCGATGTGCTTCTTGTCCTCGGTGACGTCACAGGCGATCGACTTGTAACAGAGCTCCGACAGCTTGATCCGGACCTCGGCGGCGGCGATGCGGTTGGGCCCGTTGCCGACCACGGCCCAGTAGCGCCGCCCCGGGGCCAGCTCCCGCGCGGTCTCCCCGATGCGCTCCCGGTCCTCGAGGACCCGGGTGAGCGCGTCGGGCAGGCCCCGCAGCGCGGCCAGCATGGCCGTCCGCTCACCCGTGTCGGGCGCCCCGAGCTCCTCCGCCAGGGCGGCCGCGAGCAGGACGCCCGCGGCCACCTGGGCGTAGAAGGCCTTGGTGGAGGCGACGCTCATCTCCACGTCCCGCCCGTCGGAGGTGTAGAGGACGCCGTCGGCCTTGTCGGTCAGGTCGCTGCCCCGACGGTTGACGATGGCCACCACGGCGCCCCCTCGGGCGCGGACCAGGTCGACCGTCCGGTTGGTGTCGGTGGTGGTCCCGGACTGGGAGATGGCCACGACCAGCGTGTCCGACATGTCCTCGGCCAACTCGAACCCGGACAGCTCGGTCGCCACGACGGCCTCGACCCGCACCGGGCTGTCAGGGGCGAGCGCCTCGAGGGTGGCCGCCAGGCTCTGCCCGGCGACCGCGGCCGTGCCCTGGCCGGTCACGAGGACCCGATGGATGCGGCCCT
Organism: Acidimicrobiales bacterium; assembly: GCA_036525535.1. GTDB lineage: Bacteria > Actinomycetota > Acidimicrobiia > Acidimicrobiales > DATDAH01 > DATDAH01. Next base: position 4,583 of record DATDAH010000382.1, on the reverse strand, counting down.
CCCGCAGCTGCGCCCGCAGCTCGTCGGGCAGCGTCTCCGGCCCGAGCTCCACGGTGGCCCGGCCGTCCCGTTCGGTCAGCCGCCCCCGCAGGGTCTTGCGGAACGAGGCCGGGGCCTCGGTCATCTCCTTGAGCAGGAAGTGCGGGAAGTCACCCCGGTCGATGTCCCGGGTCGTGATCTCGGCCGTCTCCAGATCGGCCGCGGTGACCGGCAGCTCGGTGCCGTCGTAGGCCACTCGAGCGATGCCCTCGACCGTCCCCGCTCGGGCGCCGTCGAGGACCAGGACCTGGCCCCGGCTGGCCGTCGGGTTGTCCGGGTTGGCGGGCGTCTCGCCGTCCATCCGCACGTAGGTCGACGTCTCCTCGACCAGCCCGTAGGGCTCACTGGCCACGACATAGGCGTCCTCGGTCAGTCCCACGTACAGGGCCTGACCGCTCCCCCGCAGGGCCAGGTGCAGACGGTCCGAAGCCACGCCGTTGGTGGCCGCGATGGCCACCGAGCCTTCGAGGGTGGCCACCGTGCGCCGGAAGGCCTCGTCGAGGTCGTCGCCCTCCGCCAGGCGACGGGCCGTGAGGGCAGGGATCACTTTGGCGTCGGTCGTGATCTCGGCCGCGACCACCAGGCCCTCCTCGGCCCGCAGGTCGGCGTGGTTGTCGACGTCGCCGTTGAGGGCGGCGGCCACGTACGGGCGCGGAACCCCGTCCGACTCCTCGCCGCAGACCGGGTGGGCGTTGGGCTCGGAGATGATGCCCACGCTGGCCCAGCGGGTGTGACCGAGGACGAGGGCCTCGGCCGTCGGCCCGCTCAGGGCGAGGCCCAGCAGGGCGTCGTCGGCGATCGCGGCCCGCAACGCCGCGGTGTTGTCCCCCAGCTCGCCGATCTCCGCCGCCGCCTTGTAGACGAAGGCGAGGTGGCCATGCGCGACCCGCACGGCACCGGAGACGAACCGGGGGTCGTCGTCCCGCCCGTCGAGGAGGGCGCGCACCGACGGGGCCTCCAGGTCCAGGCCATGGCCGTGGACGAGCACGTGGATGCCGGCGCTGTCCCGACCCCGGACCTCCAGGCGGTCGATGGCCGAGAGCACCTGCTGGAGGGAGAGGTAGGCCTCGATGGCCGCCAGTCCCGGGTCCGACCCGGCCAGGTCGGCGACCCGCGCCGCGGTCGGCAACCGGTCCCGCCGGATGGCCCACGCCGCGTCCCGGAGCCGGACCAGGGCGGCATTGACCAGTTCCAGCTCGGCGGTCGAGCCCAGCGACTCGGCGTGGTCCAATGCCCCTTCCACGGCGTCGGCTCGGCCCTCGATCCCGGCCGTCAGGCGGTCCAGTGCGGGAGTCAGGGCGGGGTCGGCCAGCAGGGTCCGCACCCCGGGCGATCCCCTGAGCAGGCCGTCGGCCTGCACCAGCGGCGCGGCCACCGCGTCGAGCAGGTCGACCAAGGCCGGACCGGGGGCCAAGTCGGCGAATCCAGCCGAGGCGGCCGAGGCCCGCTCGACGAGGGCCAACAGTTCGGCACCGGAGGCCGGGACACGCTCAGACGGGCGTCGGACGACAGCGATGATCCCGCACATTGACGGTGGTGACTCCTGGGTGGCGGTGCCCGCAGCCACCGCAGACCGGTGGCGCAGGCGACAGTGTACGAACCCCTCGCCCGGACAGGCCGCGGTCGGTCAGGGTCAGGACAGGGTGGTCACTCCGCTCGCAGGGCGGTCGCCGCCGACGCTCGAGCCGACCGGCGGCCAGTGGCCACGGCAACCACGTTGGCCATCAGGAGGGCGCCCGAGGTCGCGGCGACCACGGCCAAGGCGGGCACCACGGGCCGGCCCACCACCCGCAGCTCATCGGCGAAGATCAGCCAAGCCCATCGGCCGAGCACGATGCCGACCGGGACCGCGACGAGGGCGGCCGCGAGCACCAGGGCCGTCGCCTGCCACGCCACCACCGCCAGGACCTGGCGCCGGGTGAACCCGACCGTCCGCAGGACCGCGAGGTCCCGCCGCTGCCGACGGGTGGTGGTCACCAGTGCGTGGACCAAGGTGGCAATCGCGACCACGGCCATGGATCCGGCCACCACCGCGGGCGCGGCATCGACTCGGCCGAAGTTGACCAGGTCGTCGGGCAGGTCGGGGACGCTGATGTCCTGGCCCGTGAACCCGAGGGCGCGACGGGCTTCCTCGGTGAACGCCTCCTGGTCGGCCCCCTCGCGCAGCTCCACCAGCGCGGTCTGGCGGGCGGCGTCGGGCACCACCCGCTGCAGGGTCTCGAAGGTGAGCATCGCCTCAGCCCGGGGCAGCGCGGCGTGACCGACGATCTCCAGTTCGGTCACCTCCCCGGCGAACTCAGCCGAAACCTCGGACCCCACGGCGCCGAGGTCCGGGGTGACGACCACCTCGCCGACATCTACCGCCGGGCGGCCGGCCAGCAGCGAAGGCTCCACCGCGCCCACCCTGTCGTCGACGGCGTAGGCGTTGACCCGGTGGCCCCCGAGGTCGAGGTTGACCGACGACCCGACCGCCAGGGCGGTCACGTCGGGGTGGTCGTTCAGCCAGGCCACGTCCTCCGGGGTCAGCGCATCGGAGAACTCCTGACCCAGTTCGACGTCCCAGTTCCACCCGTAGAGCGCCGGGGTCCCCGTCAGGTGATCGAGGCTGGCCATGAACCCGACTACCGCGATCACCGTCGTCAGCCCCAGCGCCACCGTCACGACGGCGGCCCGCACCGTGCCCGACCCGCGGGGCCCCGGCTGCATCGCCAGCCCGGTGCCGGTGACCACCTCGGGTGGCGCGCCGGCACCGGTCAGGAGCGACACCGCCCTGCTGGAGCGCCGTGCGGCTCGAGTCGGCCACCGGTGTCGTTCGCTCCACAGCGCGCTCGCGGCCAACAGGGATGCGACGAGGACCACGACGAGCACGCCGATCCCGAGAACTGTGCGGTCGACGTCCAGGCCGGGGTCAGGCTCCGCGATGCGGGCCAGCCCGATCGGGAAGACCGGGGAGAGGCCGACCGCCACGATGACGGCGATCCCGGCCGCGGCGACTCCCATGATCGCCGCCTTGGCCACCCGCAGGGCGAGGAGGTCCCGGCGGGTCCAACCGAGGGCGCGCAGGGTTGAGTCCTCCCCACCCTCCTCCACCGCTTGGCGGGCCAGGACCTGACCGGCGACCAGAACGGTCACCACGGCGACGAGGGCGGCCGCCAGGTAGAGGGCCCGCACGATTGCCGTAACCCCCCGGTCGGCCTCCTTCGCGTCCTCCGCGACCGACAGGGCCAGAACCGGCCGGCCGTCGGCCAAGGCCTCGAGGCGGTCGAGGAACGCCGGCTCGCCGTCGGCCCCGTCCTCGAGCTGCACCACCAGTACATCGATCACGCCGGCATCCCCATAGGCCGTCGCGGCCGCGGGGGTCATCCAGAGGTTCGACGTGTCGTCGTCGGCGGGCGGGGCCAGACCTCCTGGCTCGGCCACGATGCCGACGACCCGGAGGCGCTCGAAGGGGGGCACGACCGCGAGGTCCTCGAACGTCGCGCCACCCCGATCCAGGGGGGTGAAGACCCGTTCGAGCTCCTCTGGGGAGAGGAGGTTGACATCGATCGTGCTCCCCACCTCGAGATCGAAGGCCTCGGCGGTCCGGAAGGCAGCGACCACCTCGTCGGGGTCGGCGGGATCGGCCGGGCGGCCGGCGAGGTACTTGAAAGGAGAGACGTCCCGGCCCATTCGCCCCGACGCGTCGGCCATGAAGTTGACGGACGGCGTGTCGACGAGCACGCCGTCCTCGGTCTGCCCTGCTGCCGCGAGCACCGCCAGCGTCTCGGTGTGCGCCACGCCGGGGAGCGCGGCCACGTCATCGAAGTCGACCGAGGCGAAGTCGAACGTTCCGGGGATGCCGTTGACCACCAGGGTCTGGTGGGCGTCGGGCGTGTCGACGAAGCGTGGGACGGCGGAGTCGGACCGGCGGGCGCCGGCCACGAGGGCGAGGGCCAACCCGGCCGAGAGGCCGATGATGACCGCGACGGCCAGCCAGGCACCGGCGCGGCGACGGAGATCGGCCTGGAACCGGTACCGCCGGAACGACCCTCCCCCACCCCGCATCACCCCAAGTCTCGCCCAGCGTCGGCGCGGGTGGCCAAAAGGCGGGCCTTCATCCGGCGGGGGTGGCTATCCCACCGCCCGAGAAGCGACGTCGACGGCGGCGGCCAGGCTGCCGGCGACCTCGTCGGCCAGCCCGGTGTCCTCGGCCTCGACCATGACCCGGACGAGGGGCTCGGTCCCGCTGGGCCGGATCAGGACCCGGCCCCGGGCGCCCAAACGGGCTTCGGCCTCGGCGATGGGCCCGGCCAGGCGGTCGGCGATGTCGGGGCGGCGCTCGGCCACGGCCACGTTGAGCAGGACCTGCGGCAGCGAGGTCATGACGGTGGCCGCCTCGGCCAGGGTCTGGCCCGCGGCCTGCACGGCGGCCAGGACCTGGACACCGGTGAGCAGGCCGTCCCCGGTGGTGGCCAGCTCGGGGAAGATGACGTGGCCGGACTGCTCGCCCCCGAGCGACCAGCCGCCGCGGGCCAGCGCTTCGAGCACGTACCGGTCGCCCACCG
>DATDAH010000381.1:0-48274 GCA_036525535.1 Acidimicrobiales bacterium | reverse complement strand
GCCGCAGAAGCGGGGGAAGGTCGGGAAGGGCAGGGAGCCGTCCACCCAGTTGAGCTCCATGTCCTTGACCCGGGCGTCCCGGTCGTAGCAGCCGTCGAGCATGTCGTCGTAGGTGACCGCGGTCATCTTCATCATCGAGCGGTCGAGCACCACGCCGCCGTCCGCCGCCGGTGTCACCGCCTCCTGGGGGATGGCGACGAACTTCTTGTGGACGTAGATGAGGCGGTCCTCGTAGTACCAAGCGCTGCCCCAGCGCCCCTCGGGGTCCTCTTCCATCTCGTAGCGGGCGCCGGGGTTCAGCTTGAACTTCCCCCACCGCTTGTCTTCGACCCGCGGCCCCCGCTCCCGGTACTTCTCCGGGAGCCAGGTCTGCCACACGTGGGGCGGCTCGACGACGTGGTCGTCCACGCTGATGATCTTCGGGAGCTCCGGCACGGGGCCAAAGTACAGTAAAACTGACACGGTGTCAGAAATGGACGAGCGCTTCCGGGCCGAGCTGCGCTCGTGGTTGGACGGTCACCCGCCACCCCCGCCGACGGAGATCGAAGCGCTGCGGTCCTGGCAACGGGCGCTGCACGCCGGGGGGTGGGCCGGCATCCACTGGCCGGCGGACCACGGTGGCCGCGGGGCGTCGCCCACCGAGACGGCGGCGTATCACGAGGAGATGGCGAGGGCGGGCGCCCCGGATCTCCCTGGCCGGGTCGGGCTGACCCTCGTCGGGCCGACCCTCATGGCCCACGGCACCGAAGATCAGCGGGCCCGGTGGCTGCCGCCGATCCTCACCGCCGAGGACGTGTGGTGCCAGCTCTTCAGCGAGCCCGGCGCCGGCAGCGACCTCACCGGTCTGTCGACGAGGGCCGAGCGGAGGGACGACGTCTACGTCGTCACCGGGCAGAAGGTGTGGTCGTCGTACGCCACCTTCGCCAGCTGGGGAATCGCCCTGGTGCGGACCGATCCCTCGGCCCGCCCGAGCCGCGGGATCACCATGCTGGCGATCCCGATGGGGGCCGACGGCGTGGAGGTCCGGCCGATCCAGCAGATCACCGGCGAGCGCGAGTTCAACGAGGTCTTCCTCGACGGCATCGAGGTGCCGGTCGAGCACGTGATCGGCGGGGAGAACGAGGGCTGGTCGGTGGCCAACACCACCCTGGGCAACGAACGGGGCGGCTCGTTCATCTGGAAGGAGCAGGTGCGCCACGAGCGGGCCGTCGACCAGCTGTGGGCGGCCAGCGCGGCGGCGGGGCGGCTCGCCGATCCCCTCGTCCGCCAGCGCCTGGCCCGGTGCCGGACCGACGCCGCGCTCTTCCGCCTGCACAACGCCCGCACACTGGCCACGCTGGCCCGCGGTGAGTTGATCGGGGCGGAGGCGAGCCTGGTCAAGCTGTTCTGGGCCGAGGTCAGCCAGCGCCTCTACGAGACGGCCACCGACGTGCTCGGCCCGGCGAACCAGCTGGCCGACGGTGACTGGGTTCGGGGCCTGCTCACGACCCGGGCCAACTCGATCCAGGGTGGCACCAGCGAGGTCCAGCGCACCATCATCGGCGAGCGCCTCCTCGGCCTGCCGAGGGAGCCCCGCGCCTGACGAACGCCTACGGGGCGGACGAGGCGAGCCCGTGGAACAGGAGCTCCCACAGCCTTGTCGCCGCTCTCTCGGTGTCCTCGATGGGCGGGGTGCCGGCGACCGCGGGCACGAACGCGTTGAACATGATCGCCTGGAGGATCACGCCGGCGACCTCGTCGTCGAGATCGCCTCGTATCGCACCGGCGCGGGCGGCGTCGTCGAGGAGCCCGTGGAGGATCGAGATGACGGGCCGGAACGCGCGCGACGCCTCGCTCGGGTTGTAGATGAGCAGCTGGTGGGCGAACTGGGCCATGGCCCGGGACTGGAGTGGCTTCTCGGCGTACCGGGCGGTGCCCGACAGGCAGAGTCGGTGGTAGCGGACGACGAAGACCCGCAGTCGCCCGAACGGATCGTCCACGTCCTCGAGCTCGGTGATGAGCTGGTCGGCGGCGGCCTGTACGGACTCCTCGAAGACGGCGAGGAGGAGCTCGTGCTTGCCGGCGAAGTGCTGGTAGAAGCTCCGCAGCGAGTGCCCCGAATGCTCCACCACCATCTGGAGCGTGAAGTCCTTGCCGTCCGAGGTGCTCATCAGCTCGCGAGCGGCGTCCAGGAAGGCCTGGACCTTCAGCTCGGCCCGCTCGCGAGCGGGGTCGACGGTCCGGGACACCGCCTGCTCGCGCCGGCTGGAGGGCCCGATGGCCACGTCCTCGCTCACCGGGCGCACGCTACGCCTCGGGGATTACGCAATCCTCCATCCCGCTTCTGAAAATGCTACTTTCGCCTCTGTAATCGTAGTTCTCATCCGAGGGGGCAGCGTGGGCAATGGACGCAGGTACCGGTGGTTGTTGGTGTTGGCCGTCTTGCTGGCCGCCGCCGTCGGCTGCAGCGACGACAGCGGCAGCGGGGGATCCGATGCGTCGGGAGGGTCGGAACCACCGACGGTGCCCGAGCTGCCGGGCGAGCCGATCAAGTTCGTGGCCGCGACCGCGGTGGCCGGCGTCGTCGCCCAGCCGGAGATCTTCGAAGCCACCGACGCCGCCGTTGCCGCGATCAACACCGACGGCGGGATCCCCGACCCGGCCGGTGGCCCGGCCCGCCCCCTCGAGGTGGTTCGCTGCGAGGCCGGTGCCGGCGGCAACGAGGATCCCGATGCCGCCCTGCACTGCGCCCAGGACACCATCGACCAGGACGTGATCGCCGTCGTCGGGCGGTACCTCTTCGGCGCCGACGGCACCCAGGCCTGGGCCGAGGCCGGCATCCCCATGATCGGGAGCTCGCCGAACGAGGTCGAGGACTTCACCAACGACATGGTGTGGCCCATCACCGGCGGGGCGCTGGCCGGGGCGCCCGGGGTGGGCATCGCCCTCCAGCAGGCAGGGGCCGAGACCATCGCCCTCATCACCGGTGACGTCGAGGCCGGTCGTCAGCTCCCCGGTCTGATCACCCCCGCGCTGGAGAACGAGGATGATCTCGTCCAGGAGACCTACGTCTCCCTCGATCCCTCCGCCGACTACACGGCGCAGATCTCGCAGCTGGTGAGCTCGAACCCCGACGGCATCGCCGTGTTCGGGTCAACCGACATCAACGTCCGGGTCATCGCCGGGCTGCGCAGCGCGGGCTACACCGGGCTGATCGGCATGCCCGGTACCGGCCTCAGTGTCGACGGCCTGGAGACGCTCGGTGACGCCGCCGAGGGCGCGCTCCTGGCGAGCAGCTTCGACGCGCCGAACGGCGGCCAGAGCGAGGGCATTGCCCAGTTCAACAGCGAGATGGACACCTACGCCCCCGAGGCACCCCGGACCGATCTGGCCATCAACGCCTGGGCCTCGGTGCACCTGTTCGCTGACGTCCTCGCGGGCCTCGACACGATTGACGCCGCCTCCCTCACCGCGGCCCTGGACGGGTACGAGGTCGACCTCGACGGACTCGCCCCGCCCTTCACGCTGGGCGTACCGGACAACCAGCTGGACCTCCCTCGGATCTTCACGGTCACGTTCCAGGTGCAAGAGGTGTCGGGCGGCGAAATCGTGCTGTCCGGGGACGGCGAGTTCCTGGACGTGAACGACTTCGTGGCGGAGTGACTCCCTGAACGAGCTCCTCCGGTTCGTCCTCCTCGGTCTGGGCGTCGGCGCGGTCTACGCGCTGACGGCCCAGGGCCTCGTCCTCATCTATCGCGGCTCGGGCGTGGTCAACTTCGCCCAGGGCGCGTTCGCCATGATCGGCGCGTTCCTGTACTACCGGGGCACCACCGATCACGGCTGGTCGCCGGCCCTGGCCTGGCTCGTCGCCATCGCCGTCCCCGCCGCGCTCGGCGTCCTGATCCACCTCCTGGTGATGGCCCGCCTGCGCCAGGCGTCGGCCCTGGTCCGGGTCGTGGCGACCCTCGCCTTGTTCTTCCTGGCTCTCGCCGTGGCCAACGAGATCTGGGGCGACCAGGGGACGCCGGTGCGCTCGCCGCTGCCGGACACCCCTCGAGACTTCTTCGGGACCGGCAGCACCGTCGGCGAGGACCGGTTGTGGCTCATCGTCATCGCCGTCGTGGTGACCGCCGTCCTCGCGGCGGTGTACCGGTGGACGCCGTTCGGCCACGCCACCGACGCCGCCGCCGAGAACCCGATCGCCGCCGCCGCGCTCGGGTACTCGCCGGACCGCATCGCCATGGTCAACTGGGCCGCGGGGGGCGCCCTCGCCGCCGTCGCCGGGGTGCTGGTGGCGCCGATCCTGTTCCTCAACGTCGCCGCGCTCGCCTTCACGGTGCTGCGCGGGCTGGCGGCCGCTCTTCTGGGCTCGTTCCGCTCGTTCTGGTGGACCCTCGCCGGTGCGTTCGGCATCGGCGTCGTGGAGTCGACGCTGACCCGCTACATCGAGGACAAAGGGGTGTTCGGCCCCCTGGTCAGCCCCGACGGGCTACTGCTCGGGAAGTTCACCGCCGTGTCGGTGTCCCGGTCGGTCGCCTTCCTCGTCATCGTGGTCGTCATGGTCGTCGGGGGCCGGTCGCTGCCCCTGCGCAGCACGCTGCTCGACCGGTTGCCGGCCGTCGGCCGAGGTCGCGTGTCGATCCCCGGGCTCGTGCTCGCCGTCGGCGCCGCGGGGACCGTGCTGTTCACGGCGCCGGACGACTGGGCCCTCGCTCTGACCATCACCATGGCGACGGCCATCGTCTGCCTGTCCCTCGTCGTCGTCACCGGTTTCGTGGGCCAGCTGTCCCTGGCCCAGATGGCCCTGGCCGGCTTCGGGGCGTGGGCGGCCGGACGGCTGGCCACCACCTACGACTGGCCGTTCCTCTTCGCCCTGCTCGCCGGGGCGGCCGCCGCCGTCCCCCTCGGCGCCCTCGTCGCCCTTCCGGCGCTGCGCACCCGTGGCATCAACCTCGCCGTCCTCACCTTCGGGCTCTCGGTGCTGGTGAGCGAGATGGTGCTCGGCAACGCCGCCCTGACGGGGGGCTTCGACGGCACGCGTCCCGACCCGCCGGAGGTGTTCGGCGTGCCGGTCGACGCCCTCGGCCATCCCGGCCGGTATGGGCTGGTCGTGCTCGTCACCCTCACGGTGGCGGGCCTCGTCGTGGCCAACGTCCGGCGCGGGCGGGTGGGGCTGCGTCTCCTCGCGGTTCGGGGCAACGAGCGGGCCGCCGCTGCGCTCGGCGTGAGCGTCAGCGGGTCGAAGCTCTACGGGTTCTCGCTCGCCGCCGGCATCGCCGGCCTGGGCGGCGTGCTCCTGGCGTTCCGGTCCGTCACGGTCAGCTACCTCCCTTTCACCAGCTTCGCCTCGATCCAGGTGGTCGTCATCACGGTGATCGGCGGGATCGGATACGCCACCGGCGCTCTCATCGCCGGCACGTTCGCCTTGGGGGGCCTCGGGGCTCGGGTCACCGAGTCCCTCGGCTTCGCCGCCACGGCGCTGGACCTGCTCTCGGGGGCCCTGCTCGTGGTGATCCTGTTCGCCAATCCCAACGGGATCGCCGACTCGAACGTCCGGACCTTGAACCGGGTCCGGCGCCGCAGAGCGGCGCGCCCCGCCGAACCGCTACCGACGGGGGAGATCGAGCTCGAGGGGGGCACGCTCGAGGTGCGGGACCTCACCGTGCGCTTCGGTGGCGTGGTGGCCCTCGACGACGTGACCCTCGACGTCCGGCCGGGCGAGGTCCTGGGCCTGATCGGGCCGAACGGTGCGGGCAAGACGACTTTCATCGATGCGGTCGCCGGCTTCGTCGACGTGGCCCCGGGCGGTGCGGTCGCCCTCGACGGCGAGCCGATCGACCGGTGGTCGCCGACGCGTCGAGCCCGGGCCGGCCTCGGCCGGTCGTTCCAGTCCCTGGAGCTGTTCGAGGACGTAACGGTCCGGGAGAACTTGCTCGTCGCCTGCGATGATCACGACCCGGCCCGTTACGGCCTGGACCTCGTCCACCCCGGCCGACCGGTGCTCTCCCCTGTGGCCGCCGCCGCGGTGCGCGAGTTCGGCTTGGAGCGTGACCTCGACGCCCTGCCGGACTCGCTGCCACACGGCCGACGGCGGCTCGTCGCCATCGCCCGGGCCGTCGCGGCGTCGCCATCGGTGCTGCTCCTCGACGAGCCCGCGGCCGGGCTGGCGGCCATCGAGACCGAGGAGCTCGGCCGGCTCGTGCGCTGGCTGGCCCACGACGTCGGCCTCGCCGTGCTGATGATCGAGCACGACGTCGGCCTCGTGCTGTCGGTGTGTGACCGGGTCGCCGTCCTCGACTTCGGGGCCGTCATCGCCCTCGGATCGCCGTCGGCGATCGCCGAGGAGCCGGCCGTCATCGCCGCCTATCTCGGGGCGCCGGCCTGATGCTGGACATCCGTGGGCTCACCGCCGGCTACGGCGACGTCCCGGTCGTCCACGGGATCGACCTCACGGTCGGCGCCGGCGAGGTCGTCGCCCTCCTCGGACCCAACGGCGCCGGCAAGACGACAACCCTGCTCGCCCTCGGCGGCGTCCTGCCGTCCACGGGCGAGGTGCGCTACGACGACGGGCCGCTGACGGGCCCGTTGCACCGTCGGGCGCGGCGCGGTCTCGGCCTGATCACGGAGGAGCGAGCCGTCTTCCGCCAGCTGTCGACTCGGACGAACCTGGCCCTCGGCGCCGGTGGCGTCGACGGCGCACTGGAGGTCTTCCCCGAGCTCGATCGACTCCTCGACCGGAAGGCGGGCCTGCTGTCGGGCGGCGAGCAGCAGATGGTGGTCCTCGCCCGCGCCCTGGCGGCCCGGCCTCGGCTCCTGCTGGTCGACGAGCTGTCTCTCGGGCTGGCGCCGATGATGGTCGCCCGGTTGCTCACCGTGTTGGGAGCGGCCGCCGCCGACGGGATGAGCGTGTTGCTCGTCGAGCAGCACGCCCGCCAGGCCCTCGAGATCGCGGCCCGCGCCTATGTGCTCCTCCGGGGGGCGATCGAGCTCGAGGGGACGGGGGCCGACCTGCTCGCCCGGTTGCCGGAGATCGAACGGACCTACCTCGGCGGGCTCGACGTCGGCGCCGGGCCCGTCTGAGTCCACCCGAGGGCGGCCGTCAGGGACGCGTCGTGACCCGGTCGACGAAGCCGGCCAGCACGTCGGCGAACCGGGCCCGATCCTCCAGCATCGGCAGGTGGCCGCAGCCCTCGAAGGTCACGACCTCGGGGTCCGCCAGCGCCGCCTCCAGCTGGGCGACCGACCGCTCGGTGGACAGGGAGTCGTGCGCCCCCCGGACGACGAGCGAGGGCCGATCGATCGCGGCGAGGGCGTCGCGCACGTCGTAGTCGATGTTGGCGACGGTGGCCCCGGCCATCACGGCCGGGGCGGTCGCCGATCCCATGTCGAGGGTGAACCGGACCTGCTCCGGCTGTGGATGGGGCCCGAACGGCGAGCGGGCCATGACGTAGGCCAGGGGTCGGGTGTTGGCCTCCCCGCGGGGCTCGGTGCCGGTCTGGAACCGGGCGGCGAGCCGGATCATCGTCGGGCTGAAGAGCTCGCGAAAGCGGCCCTCCCCGGCGACGGCCGACGCGAAGGTCCCGACGAAGACCAGTCCGGCCACCCGCTCGTGGACGAGGTCGGCCCGGTCCGCGCAGAGCTGGCCGACGACGGTCCCGCCGAGGGAGTGCCCGACGACGACCGTGTCCCGCAGGTCGAGCTGCTCGAGCACGGCGGCGAGGTCCGCCGCGAACCGGTGCGGCCCGACCGGCTCCGATCCCAGCGTCGAGCGGCCGTGCCCCCGGAGGTCCACGCCCACCAGCCGGAACCGGTCCGCGAGGTCGACGTACTGGTGGTGCCAGGACCGGTGGTCCAGCGACAACCCGTGCACCAACACGATCGGCGGGCCCGAGCCCCACTCCTCGACGGCCAACTCGGCGCCGTCGTCGGTCGTGACCGTCGTCGTCCGGCCCCCGGGGACCGGGTCGCCGAGTCCGGTAGGGGGCGAGGCTCTCCGCTCGTCGCCTCGGAGGACCAGGCGGGGGACGACGAGGACGAGGGCGATCACGACGACGACCACGGCACCCAGCACGACCAGCAGCGTCATGCCGGCAGCCTACTGGTCCGGCGGAAACCAGGTTTCCAATCCAGGAATCGCGGTTATCGCCCCACGGTGGGCGGGAGGAGGGCGTTGCGGTCGGGGAAGACCAGCGCGCCGGTCAGGGTGACGGTCTCGGCCTCGTCGCCGACGCGGAAGGTGAAAGCGCCGGGCTCGACACGGAAGCGGAGGTCGGCGTCGGTGAACCCCAGGCGACCGGCGGGCACACGGAACGCGACCGTCGTGGACTCGCCGGGGTCGGCGTCGACTCGGCAGAAGGCAAGGAGGCGGCTGGCGGGGACCCCGATCGAGGCCAGCTCGTCGGTGAAGAAGAGCTGGACGACATCGGTCCCGGGGCGATCACCGGTGTTCGTCGTCGTCACCGAGATCTGCAGGTCGTCGTCGGTCGATCCGGCGTCGACGGTCAGGGCCGAACGCTCCCAGGTCGTGTACGACAGGCCGTGGCCGAACGGGAACAGTGGCGCCACCGGGCCGTCGACGTAGTCGCCCCAGATCATGCTCTTGCCCCCACCGTGGTGGGCGCCGACGCTGGCGCCGACCTGGCCGACGTTCCGCAGGAGGCTGATCGGAAGCCGGCCCGAGGCGTCGACCTCCCCGGTGAGCACGTCGGCCAGCCCGTTCCCGCCCTCTTCGCCCGGGAGCCAGAGCAGCGCGATCGCGGCGGCGTGCGTCACGACCTCGGTCAGCGAGTGGGCCCGGCCACCGACGACGACCACCACGACCGGGGTCCCCGTGTCGGCCACCTCCTCGATCAGGGCCAGCTGGTCGACGGGGAGCCGGAGGTCGGTGACGTCGCGGAACTCGCCCGAGTTGTCCTCCTGGGTCAGCCCGCTGCGGCCCCCGACGCAGATCACGGCGACGTCCGCGCCCGCGGGGTCGTCCACCAGGTCGACCCGCCCGCGCAGGGCTTCGACGACGGTCGGGGTGGGGTTCTGGGGGAGCACATCGCTGACGCTCTCCCCTTGCGGCGCGAGGTCGGAGGCCGCCAGCTCGAGGTGGGAGGGGAAGTGGTAGTCGCCCAGGAAGCGGCGGGCATCGTCGGCGCTCGGACCCACCACCGCGACTCGAAGGCCCGGTTGCAGGGGAAGGACCCCGTCGTTCGCGACCACCACGACCGACTCGGCGACCGCTCGCCGGGCCAATGCCCGGTCCTCCGGCGTGTCGAAGGTGGCGCTCGCCGCGCCCGCGTCCACGTAGGGGTCGTCGAACAGGCCGATCTCGACCTTCTGGAGGAGTACCCGGCGGCAGGCGGCGTCGATCACGTCGATGGCGACCGTGCCGGCCTCGACCTGCTCGGGCAGGGTCCGGTAGCAGTCGTAGGACGGGAGCTCGACGTCGAGCCCGGCCAGCAGGGCCTGGCGGCCGGCGTCGGCGGCGTCCACCGCCGTGCGGTGGAAGTCGCGAAGGTTCGACACACCGAAGTAGTCGGCGACGGTGACGCCCTCGAACCCCAGCTCGTCCCGCAGCAGGTCGGTCAGCAACTCGCGGCTGCCATGTAGCGGCAGGCCGTCGACCTCGTTGTACGACGGCATGATCCCGCCGGCCCCGGCCTCGTTGATCGCCGCTCGGAACGGCGCAGCCAACACGTCCCGGAGGTGCCGCGGCCCGGCCGACACCCATCCCCAGTTGAGACCCCCCTCGTGGGCGCCGTGGCCCACGAAGTGCTTGACCGCGCTGATCACGCCCTGCGACTGCACCCCCCGGACGTAGGCCACCGCCATCCGGCTGGCCAGCTCGGGGTCCTCGCCGTAGGTCTCCTCGACCCGTCCCCAGCGGGGGTCGCGGGCCAGGTCCACGACGGGCGCCAAGGTCATGCGGGCGCCGACGGCCCGCAGCTGACGGCCGATGACCGCGGCAACCTCCTCGGCCAGCTCGGGGTCCCAGGTCGCGGCGAGGCCGGTGCCGTGGGGGAACTGAGTTGCCTGGCGGGCGCAGAACCCGCCCGTCGACTCCTCGTGCAGGACCGCCGGGATCCCGAGACGGGTCCGTTCCACCAGGTGGCGCTGGATCTGGTTCGCCATCGCCGCGGTGTCCACCGGGGCGGCCCCCGTCTGGGCCGAGACCCGGGACACCTGGCCGATGCCGTGGGCGAGGACGCTCTCCAGCTTGGCGGGATCCGGGAGGTGGTCGGTCGCCAGCTCGGCGAACCAGACCCCGGCCAGCTGGGCGCACTTCTCCTCGACGGTCATCTTCGCCAGGAGCTCGTCGACGTCGGTCACGGTCAGCTTTCTCGGTCGGCTGCCGTGGCGTAGGCCGCCCGGATGGCGGCGCCGTCGACGGTGGGGTCCGGCTCGATGACCTCGCCCGCGCCGAGCCCCCAGGCCTCGGCCAGCTCGTCGAAGGCGACGCCCTGCAGGACAGCTGCGGCCTGGAGGGCGGCACCACACGCCACCAGCTCGTCCTCGCGGGGCACGACGACGGTGCGACCGGTCAGGTCGGCGACGACCCGGCGGTAGGCCGCGCTGTGGGCGCCCCCGCCGATGAGGAACACGCGGCCCGCACCGGCGCCAAGGGCCTCCGCGCCGGCGAGGAGGTTGGCGACGACGCCCTCGACCGCGGCCCGAGCCAGTTGCGCCGGGTTGGCATCGGTCCGTAGGCCGGTGAGCGTCCCGGCGGCGCCGGG
This sequence comes from Acidimicrobiales bacterium, assembly GCA_036525535.1. Lineage (GTDB taxonomy): Bacteria > Actinomycetota > Acidimicrobiia > Acidimicrobiales > DATDAH01 > DATDAH01. The sequence continues at coordinate 37,574 of DATDAH010000381.1, read as the reverse complement.
GCGGTTCGGCGTGCGCTCGCCGTCCAGGTGAGGGACGAGCACGAGGCCGCCTGCGCCCGGCGGCGCCTCGAGCGCGAGCTGGTCCAACTCGTCGGTGTCGACCCGGAGGAGGCGGGCCACGGTGTCGGTCACCTTGGTGGCGTTGAGCGTGCAGACGAGGGGCAGGAAGCGCCCCGAGGCGTCGGCGAAGCCGGCCACGATGCCCGTGGGGTCGGCGGACGGTCGGTCGCTGACCGCGTACGCGGTGCCGCTGGTGCCGAGGCTGAGGGCGAGGTCGCCGGGACGCAGGCCGAGCCCGAGCGCGGCGGCCATGTTGTCGCCGGTCCCCGGGCCAACCACCGCACCGGCGTCGGCCCACTGGCCGGCGCCCTCGAGCGGGCCGAGCACGTTCGGCAGCGCGGTGTCCCAGTCAATCCCGTCACCGACGAGATCGAGCAGGTCGACCCGGTACCGCTCCTCGCTCGGGGACCAGTAGCCGGTCCCCGACGCATCACCACGGTCGGTGGTGCGGTCTCCCGTCAGCTGGGAGGTGAGCCAGTCGTGAGGGAGGAGGACGGCGGCGATCCGGCGGTACGTGTCGGGCTCGCACCTCCGGAGCCAGGCCAGCTTGGTGATGGTGAAGCTGGCCACCGGAACGCTGCCACTCGCGGCCGCCCAGGCCGCGGCGCCGCCGGGCAGCTCGGCCACCAGCGCCTCGGCATCCGCTGCCGACTCGGTGTCGTTCCAGAGCTTGGCCGGCCGGAGCACCTCGCCGTCCGCGCCGAGCACCACCAGCCCGTGTTGCTGGCCGCCGACGGCGATCGCGTCGGGCCGGTGGGGGTCGGGCACTCCGGCCTCCGCGCAGGCGAGCGCGAACGCCTCCTGCCAGTCCCGGGGGTGCTGCTCGCTCCGGGGCGGCGTCGTCGCCGGGTGCGCCGCCCGGCCCGAGGCGACCAGCGCGCCGGTGTCGGCGTCGCGCACCTGCACCTTGCACGCCGACGTCGACGAGTCGACGCCGACGACCAGGGGCACTACCGAACGCCGAGGAGGAGCTCGGTCACCAGCTGGTCGAGGCGCTCGAGGCCGTAACCCTGAGCGGCCAGAGCGTCCTCGTCGAAGGACGTCGACCGGATCTCGTCGAGGCCGCCGGCGGGGGTGGTGGGTTCAGTGAGCCCGGCCACCTTGGCGACCTGCAGGGCCTCCTGGATCTCCGAGTCCTCGTGGAAGCGGCGGGCCTTGTCGGCCAGGATCAGGTAGGTGCGCATGCACCCCTTGGCGAAGTCCCAGACCCCGTCGGCGTCCTCGGTCCGGTACGGGTGGGCGTCGAAGTGGCGCATGCCGTCCCAGGCCGCGTCCTCCAGGACCTTGACCGTGTAGAACGCGTCCCGGATCCCCTCGGACCCGAAGCGGAAGTCCTGGTCGTACTTGCCGATCCGCTGGGCGTTCAGGTCGATGTGGAAGAGCTTGCCCTGCCACAGGGTCTGGGCGATGGCGTGGGCGAATGAGAGGCCGCTCATGGTCTCGTGGGCGAACTCGGGGTTGAGGCCGACCATGTCGGGCCACTCGAGCTGGCTGATGAAGGCGAGGGCGTGGCCGACGGTCGGGAGGAAGATGTCGCCGCGGGGCTCGTTGGGCTTGGGCTCGAGGGCGATGCGCAGGTTGAGCCCCCGCTCCCGGATGTGCTCGCAGCAGAGGTCGACCGCCTCCTTGTAGCGGTCGAGCGCCGACTGGACGTCCTTCGCCGCATCGGACTCGACGCCTTCGCGGCCCCCCCACATGACGTAGACCTCGGCGCCCAGCTCAGCCCCGAGGTCGATCGCCTCGCAGGTCTTCTGGACCGAGAACCGCCGCACGTCGGGGTCGTTCGCCGTGAACGCCCCCTCCTTGAAGATCGGCCGCGAGAAGAGGTTGGTCGTGGCCATCGGGACCTTCATGCCGGTGGCGTCCAGCGCCCGCCGGAACCGCTTGACGATGGCCTCCCGCTCAGCCGGCGACGAGCCCGGAGGGACCAGGTCGTCGTCGTGGAAGTTGACCCCGTAGGCCCCGAGCTCGGACAGCCGCTCGACGCTCTCGACCGGGTCCAGCGACGGACGGACCTCGTGGCCGAACGGGTCACGACCCGGGTTCCCCACCGTCCACAGGCCGAACGTGAAGCGGTGCTCGGGCGTGGGCGTGAACGAGTCGGTCATGGTCGGACGGTAGCGGTAACAGAACGGCCGATCCAGGGGTGTGGGCGATCGGTGGTAGCCAAGGGCGACGTCATGACCACGAGCACTGCTTCGGGCGCCCCGGGACGGCTGCGCAGCTTCGCCGAGATCCTCGGGCTCACCGGCCTCGCCGTCACCCAGCCTCTGCTCGACGTGCTCGGTCGCGCCCCGGAGCTCTTCCTGTTCCGCGACGCCACCCGGGCCGACGTCATCGTGGTCGCCCTCGTGGTGGCCCTGGTCCCCGCATTCGTGCTGTGGCTCGTGGTGCAGGCAATCGGTCTCGCCGGGGACCGCTTCCGCCGGATCGCACAGCAGGTCGTGATCGGTGGCCTGCTGTTGGGCCTGGGCCTCGTCGCTCTCGGCCGTCTCGTCGACGACCAGCCCGTGCTGGTCATCGCGGGGGCCGTGGCTGTCGCGGGCGGACTGCTGGCCGCGTACCTCGGGTCGTCGATCGTGGCCGAGGTGCTGGCGTTCTCCGCGTTGGCCACCATCGCCTACGTCGGCGTGTTCCTGCTGGCCAGCCCCGTCGGCGATGTGGTCACCAGCCAGCACGTCGACGCGGCGGAGATCGGCGTCGTCCGAGCGCCCCGCTCCGTGGTCTTCCTCCAGTTCGACGAGTGGCCGTTGCGCACCCTGGTCAACGCCGACGGGAGGATCGACCCCGAGCTCTACCCCAACCTGGCGGCGTTCAGTGAGGACTCGACCTGGTTCCGGAACACGACGACGGTGTCGACATCGACGACCACGGCCGTCCCGGCCATCCTCACCGGGCGCTACCCCACCAGCGCGGCGGCCCCGGTGGCCAGCGAGTACCCCGAAAGCCTCTTCACGATGTTGGCCAGCCGCTTCGACCTCGACGTCGTCGAGTCGGTCACCCGGATCTGTCCCTCGAACCTCTGTGACGGCGACCTCGTGGACTCCCCCCTCACCGAATCGTCATCGTCGGACACCGAGACGGAGCCCGTAGCCGATGACGAACCGGCCCGGCCGAGCCCGATCTTGGACCTGCTCGGCGACGCGGCGCGGGCTTGGCGCACGATGGCCGACCCCAGGGGCGACGAGATCTCCCCGGAAGCCACCCTCGCCGAAGACGTCACCGCCCCGACCACCGTCCCGGGAGCCGGCACGGCCGTCGACGAGGCGGTGGACGAAGCGCGAAGCGAGGGCGCGGCGGCCGAGAACGAATGGGGTCTCACCGGCCTCCCGGTGCTCAGCGTCGAGTCCACGTCCGATCTGCTCACCTCCATCGAGCGCGACGAGCCGCCGACCCTGCACTTCCTGCACGTCCTCCTTCCCCACGTGCCCTACCGGTTCCTTCCCTCGGGTCACGCCTACGACGACATCGGGGCGATGGCAGCCCGCGGCGAGTTCGACACCAGCCCCGACATCAGCGACGACCCGGCCGCGATCGCCCTCCAGGAGCAGCGCTTGATCCTTCAGGCGGGTTACGCCGACGCTTACATCGGTCAGGTCCTCGACCGGCTGCGGGAGACGCACCTCTACGAGGACAGCATCGTGGTCGTGGCCGCGGACCACGGCGTCGGGCTCACGCCGGGCGGGCCGAGGCGCATCGTGAGCGCCGAGGACGAGGCGGCCTTTCCCGATGTGCTCTACGCGCCGCTGCTCATCAAGGCTCCCGGGCTCGGGGCGGGTGAGATCAGCGACGCCGACGCGGAGACGGTCGACATCCTGCCGACGCTCGTCGACCTCCTCGGCGTCGAGTTGCCGTGGTCGGTCGACGGGATCTCTCTGCTCTCGTCCCGGCACGAGGATGATCGGCGCACCTTCTTCAGCGAACGTGGATCGGGCCAGGAGCTCGAAGAGGTCGAGTTCCGCTCCGATGACTATCGCCACGAGGTCCTGGCGCGGAACGTCGACGTCCTCCTGCGGGACGACAACCCCCGCTACCGCCTCTACGACCTGACCGACGCCGGCGAGCTCGTCGGGCAACGGACCGACGACCTGGTCGTCGCCGATCCGTCGCCGTGGGCGGCGACGATCGACAACGCCGGCGACTTCGCCCGTGTGGACCCCTCGTCCGGGACGGTTCCGGCGCGCCTGCGCGGCCACGTCGACGGTCCCGCGGATCACGTGGCTCCGCTCTTCGCCATCGCGCTGAACGGGCGCGTGGCTGCGGTCGTCGAGACCTTCGCGACCGACGACCAATCCCATTCGGTGGAGGCGATGCTCGTGCCGTCCATGCTGCGCCCAGGGGACAACGAGATCGACCTGTACGCCGTGTCCGGGGACGAAGGCGCCCGCGTGCTCCACGCCGTGCACCAGAACGTGGCGAGCTGAGCGGTCCGCCCGCTCTACGGCTCGTCGGCCGTGATCTGCGCCGCCATCAGCTCCTCGGGGGTGGGTCCCGCCGCCGACGGGTCCTCGTCGGCGGGACGGCATGCGCCCTGGAGCTCGTGGTGGCCGGCGCCGAGGTCGGTCGTCGACCCGTCGGGGAGGACCACGGTGGCCGTCGCCTTCGGGGGGAGGTCCACGTTCAGCCGGAGCTGTGGTCCCTGGCGGTGCCAGGCGACCGCAACGGGGCCGTAGGGGGTCTCGAGGGTCGCCTCGGCGTCGGTGAGGCCGCCACCGGGCCGGGGCTCGATGTGGTGGTGGCGGCCGCCGGGGGCGCCGACGGCCCGGCCGGCCACCCGTCGGTGGAGGAAGTCGCCTACGGCACCGAAGGCGTAGTGGTTGAACGAGGTCATCTCGCCGGGGTTGATCGTGCCGTCGGGCAGCATGCTGTCCCAGCGCTCCCAGACCGTGGTCGCCCCCATCCGCACCTGGTAGAGCCACGACGGGCACTCGTCCTGCAGCAGCAGGAGGTAGGCGTCGTCGAGGTGACCGGCGTCGACGAGGGCGTCGAGGACGAGCGGCGTCCCGAGGAACCCCGTGCCGATCCGGTGCCGGTCGGCCTGGACGATCTGGGCCAGCCGCCGTCCGGCCCGCTCCCGCTGATCGTCGTCGGCCAGAAGGTCGAACTGCAGGGCGAGGGCGAAGGCGGTCGGGGAATCACTGGCCAGGCGCCCACTGGGCGTGACGAACTCCCGGCGGAACGCTTCGGCGGCGCGAGCACCGACCTCCCGGTAGTGGGCGGCGTCCGTCGGCCGGACGAGGACGTCGGCGGCGCCGGCCACGAGCCGGGCGCACCAGCTGAAGTACGCCTGGGCGACGAGGATGCTGTCGGTTCGCCCTGCAGCCGCATTGTCCGGCGGGGCGCTCGGGTCGAGCCAGTCGCCGAGCTGGTAGCCCTTGCTCGCCACTCCGTGCTCGTCGAGCTCGTGGGCGACGAAGTCGACCACCGCACCCATGCTGGGGTACTGCCGCTCGAGCAGGTCCCGGTCGCCGTAGCGCTCGAAGAGCCGCCAGGGCACGACCACGGCGGCGTCGGACCAGCCGGCGATCCAACCCGGGCCGGTGGGGATGAGCTTCGGGATGGCGGGGACGAACATGGGGACACCGCCGAACTCGTCCTGCTCTGCGGCGAGGTCCCGCAGCCAGGAGGCGAGGAAGCCGGCGCAGTCGGTGAGGAACGTGGCCGTCGGGGTGAAGACCTGGGCGTCGCCGGTCCACCCGAGACGCTCGTCGCGCTGGGGACAGTCCGTCGGGAGGTCCACGGCGTTGCCCCGCCAGCCGCGGCGGATGTTGTCGTGCAGGGTGTTGAGGTCGTCGTTCGAGCAGCGGAAGGTGCCCGTGGTCGGGAGGTCCGAGGTGCAGAAGCACGCCTCGATGTCCGCCGGCTCGAGCTCGCCCGGCCAGCCCGACACCTCGACGTAGCGGAAGCCGTGGCTCGTGAAGGCGGGCTCGTAGGTCTCGACGCCGCCCCCGCCGAGGATGAACACGTCGGTGGCCTCGGCGTTGCGCAGGGGCCGGGTCCCGAGCTCACCGTGCTCGAGGACCTCGGCGTGGCGCAGTCGCACCTCGGTCCCGGCCGGACCGTCCACCCGGAGGCGGGTGACGCCGGCGATGACCTGACCGAAGTCGACGAGCACGGCACCGGCGGGGGAGCGGGCGATGGCCACCGGCGCGAGGACTTCGGTGCGGCGGACGGGCGGCCCGACCGGGGCCTCCAACTGCTCGGCGACGCTCTCCAGCTCGACGACCGGCGTCCATGCCCCGTCGTCGAACGCCGCCGTCGCCCACGCCGGGTCCTCGAGGCGGGCGTCATAGTGCTCGCCGTCGTAGAGGCTGGCGTAGAGGTGGGGACCGAGGCCGGCGCGCCAGGATCCGTCGGTGACGACGATGTCGCGGGAACCGTCCTCGTAGACCAGCTCGAGCTGCGCGATCGGCCCGATCTGGTCGCCGTAGTTCTCCCGCTGCCCGTCCATGAAGCCGAGACGACCGCGCCACCAGCCCTCGGCCACGGTCAGGCCGAGCGCATTCGCTCCGGGGACCAGTCGGTCGGTCAGGTCGCGCGTCGCGTAGCGGATGCGGTGCCGGTAGGAGGTCCAACCCGGGGCCAGGAGCTCCTCGCCCACGGGCTCACCGTTGCAATGGGCGTCGTAGGTCCCGAGGGCGCTGACGTAGAGGCGAGCCTCGGCCAGTCCCTCTCCTACATCAAAGGTGCGGCGGAACCGGATCGGCCGCTCGGGGACCTCGTCCGGGAAGTCGGCCGTGACGGGCACGGCCCGCCAGTCCGACGGATCGAGCAGGCCCGCCTCGACCGTGAGGGGCGCCGTCCACGGGCTGGGTTCACCGTCTGCGCCGAGCACCCGCAGCTGCACGTCGGCGCGCTCACGGGAGGCCAGCGGGGCGAAGGGCCAGGCCACGAGCACCGACGCGTCACCGTCGACGGTCGCCTCCTCGGCGACCGCGCCGTCATCGTCGAGACGGCGGAGCTCGGTGGCCTGGTGCTGCCAGCCGGCCGGGGCGCGGCTGACGACCCAGGACAGGCGAGGGGTGGCGGTTCCGACCACGGCGCTCGTGCCGTACTCGGTGCGCACGCCGTCGACGACGAGGTCGGTGCGGTCAGTGGTCATGGCGAGCTCTCCTGTGCGGGTTCATGACGGGTCGTACCTCCGCAGGGGCGTGGCGGCGGCGATGCGGGCCCGGACGGCCTCGAGCGAGGCGGGCGCCGCGCCGTGGGCCCGGGCCTGGATGACGACGTTGCCGAGGGCCGTGGCCTCGACCGGCCCGGCCACGACCGGGAGGCCGGCGAGGTCGGCGGTGGACTGGCACAGCAGCTCGTTCTGCGAGCCGCCGCCGACGATGTGAATCACGTCCACACCGGTCCCGGCGAGCTCGGCGGCCTGACGCACGGTCCGGGCGTAGGCCGCGGCCAGGGAGTCGACGATGCACCGGACGGTCTCGGCCGGAGTCAGCGACGGCCGTCCGGCGGCCGCCGCGATCCGTTCGGGCATGCCTCCCGGCGGGATGAACCGGTCGTCGTCCACGTCGACGACAGGGCCACCAGCCGGTACCGCGGCGGCCTCGTCCAGCAGGGGAGCGAGATCCGTCCTCGACCAGGCCCGCATCGACTCCTGGAGGAGCCACAGGCCGCCGACGTTGCGCAGGAAGCGGATGCGGTCGTCGACCCCGCGCTCGTTGGTGAAGTTCGCCGCCCGCGCCTCGTCGGTGAGGATCGGTCCGGCCAGTTCCAGGCCGACGAGCGACCACGTCCCGCTGGCCACGTAGGCGAAGCGCTCGGTCGTCGCGGGCACGCCCACGACCGCCGAGGCGGTGTCGTGGGATCCCACGGTCGTGACGGGCACGCCGCCCGGGCCTCGACCCCGGACCGTGCCGGGGGATTCCAGGGGCGGCAGCATCCCGGCGGGGAGGTCCAGCCGGTCGAGGATTGCTGAGGACCAGTCGCCGGTGCGGGCGTCGAGGAGCCCGGTCGTCGACGCGTTCGTGACTTCGGTGCACAACTCACCCGTCAGTCGGTGGGCGAGGAGGTCGGGCAGGAGCACGACGTGGGCCGCTTCGGCCCAGAGAGGGCCCCGCCGCTCGGCGACCAACTGGTAGAGGGTCGTGAACGGCAGATACTGGAGTCCGTTCTGCGCGAACAGCTCGGCGGGGGAGATGCGGGCGTGCACCTCGTCGAGGACGGCGTCCGTGCGGGCGTCGCGGTAGCTGACGGGCTCGGCCAGGAGCTGCCCGTCGGCGTCGAGGAGGCCGTAGTCCACGCCCCACGTGTCGATGCCGATCGACGCCACGTCGGGGTGCGCGGCGAGCAGGGCCGCCAGGCCCGTCTCGACTTCGGCGACGAGGCGGGTGAGATCCCAGCGCAAGTGCCCGTCACGCTCGACCACACCGTTCGGGAACCGGTGCACGACGTCGAGGGCGAGGTCGTCGCCGTCGACGAGGCCGGCCACCACCCGCCCCCCCGAGGCGCCGAGGTCGACGGCACCGAAGACCTGGGCCCCCACTAGCGCAGAAAGGCGGCGGCCACGCCGGCGTCGACCGGGACGAGCAGCCCAGTGGTGTGGCTGAGCTCGTCCGAGCAGAGGACGCTCACGGCCGCGGCGACGTGCTCGGGCAGCACCTCCCGCTTGAGCAGCGTGCGCTGGGCGTAGAAGGTGCCGAGCTCGTCCTCCGGGACGCCGTAGACGGCGGCCCGCTCGGCCCCCCACCCGCCGGCGAAGATGCCGCTGCCGTGGACCACGCCGTCGGGGTTGACGCCGTTGACGCGGATGCCGTGCTCGCCGAGCTCGGCGGCGAGGAGGCGGACCTGGTGGGCCTGGTCGGCCTTCGCCGCGCCGTAGGCCACGTTGTTGGGGCCGGCGAAGACGGCGTTCTTGGAGACGACGTAGACGATGTCGCCACCGACGCCCTGGTCGATCATGGCCTTGGCCGCGCCTCGGGTGACCAGGAAGCTGCCCTTGGCCATGACGTCGTGCTGGCGGTCCCAGTCCTCCTCGGTCGTCTCCAGCAGGGGTCGGGAGAGGGACAGCCCGGCGTTGTTGACCACGAGGTCGAGGCCGCCGAAGGCCAGGAGGGTGGCGTCCACGGTGGCGCCGACGGCGTCCCCGTCGGTGACGTCGGCGGCGATCCCCACCGCCACATCGGCCCCACCGAGCTCGGCCGCCGTCCTCGCCGCGGCGTCCCCGTCGAGGTCGGCGATCACGACACAGGCGCCCTCGGCTGCCAGCTGGGTGGCGATGGCCTTGCCGATCCCGCTGACCGCACCGGTGACGAGGGCGATGCGCCCGGCGTGACGCTTCGGGGCGGGCAGGCGGCGGAGCTTCGCCTCCTCGAGCTCCCAGTACTCGATCCGGAACTTCTCACTCTCCGGGATCGGGGCGTAGGTCGAGACGGCTTCGGCGCCGCGCATGACGTTGATGGCGTTGACGTAGAACTCCCCGGCGACGCGGGCCGTCTGCTTGTCTCGGCCGTACGAGAACATCCCCACGCCGGGCACGAGGACGATGGTCGGGTCGGCCCCCCGCATCGGCGGCGAGACCGGGGTGGCGTGGCGCTCGTAGTAGGCCCGGTAGTCGGCCCGGTAGGCGTCGTGGAGCTCGCCGAGGTGGGAGACGCAGTCCTCGACGGACGCCGTGGCGGGCAGGTCGAGGACCAGCGGCTCGACCTTCGTGCGCAGGAAGTGGTCGGGGCAGGAGGTGCCGAGCGCGGCCAGGGCAGGCAGCTTCTCGGAGGCGAGGAAGTCGAGGACTTCGTCGCTGTCGGTGAAGTGGCCGACCATGCGCTGATCGTGCGAGGCAGCGGCGCGAAGGTGCGGCGCCAGTGCCGCCGCCTTCGCCCGCCGCTCAGCCGGGGAGAGTGGCCGGCGATCGTCGACGACGGTCCCGAACGGGGACAGGTCGCCTTGCGTGTCGATGTAGGTCCGGGCCTGCTCGATGATCCAGAGCGAGTTGGCTTCGGCCTCGGCGCTGGTGCGGCCCCAGGCCGTGATGCCGTGACCGCCCAGGATCACCCCGACGGCCTGTGGATTGGCCGCCTTCACGGCGCGGATGTCGAGGCCGAGTTGGAAGCCAGGCCGGCGCCACGGCACCCAGACGACCTTGTCGCCGTAGATGTCCTTGGTCAGCGCCTCGCCGTCGGCGGCGGTGGCGATGGCGATGCCGCTGTCGGGGTGCAGGTGGTCGACGTGGTCGGCTTCCACCAGGCCGTGCATGGCCGTGTCGATCGACGGTGCCGCGCCGCCCCGACCATGGAGGCAGTGGTCGAAGGCGGCGACCATCTCGTCTTCGCGGTCCTCGCCCGGGTACACGTCGACGAGCGAGCGCAGGCGGTCGAGGCGCAGGACGGCAAGGCCGGGCTCGGTCAGGGTGCCGAGGTCGCCCCCGGAGCCCTTCACCCACAGCAGCTCGACGTCGGTGCCGGTCGCCGGATCGACCTCCACGCCCTTCGCCGACGTGTTCCCGCCGGCGTAGTTCGTGTTGCGGCGATCCGCCCCGAGGCGGTTCGAGCGAGCCAGGAGCTCCTCGACGACCTGCTGGCTCATGCGCCCCAGCCCGCTTGGTTCCCGCCGATGCGCTCGGCCACGATGCGCTCGGCGTAGCCGCTCCGCCGGTAGGCGTCGACGGGGTCCGCAGGCAGTCCTCGCCCCTCCCGCCAGTCGGCGAGGTCGGCCCGCACGTCGGTGTAGAAGGCGTCCATGAGCACGGCGTTGCCGGCCAGGACGTCGCCTGCCTGCTCGGCCGCCGCCAGCGCCTCACGGTCGACGAGGAGGGCCCGAGCCGTCATCTCCTGCACGTTGAGCACCGAGCGGACCTGGCCCGGGATCTTGGCCTCGATGTTGTGGCACTGGTCGAGCATGAAGCAGATCTCGGTGCCCTCGTCGTAGCCGCCGCCCCGGACGACCTCGTAGAGGATGCGGAACAGCTGGAACGGGTCGGCGGCGCCGACCATGAGGTCGTCGTCGGCGTAGAAGCGGGAGTTGAAGTCGAAGGCGCCGAGGCGGCCCTGGCGCAGGAGCGCCATGACGATGAACTCTATGTTCGTGCCCGGAGCGTGGTGGCCGGTGTCGAGGCAGACCATGGCGCGGTCGCCGAGGGCGAGGCAGTGCAGCAGCGACGTGCCCCAGTCGGGCACGTCGGTCGCGTAGAAGGCGGGCTCGAAGAACTTGTACTCCAGGACGAGGCGCTGGTCAGCGGCCAGCCCGGCGTAGATCTGGGCCAGCGAATCGGCCAGGCGGTCCTGTCGGTCCCGCAGGTCGGCCTGGCCCGGGTAGTTCAGGCCGTCCGGCAGCCAGACCTTGAGGTCCCGACTACCAGTGACCGCCATGACGTCGATGCACTCGAGGGCGTGGGCGACGGCCTTGGCCCGGATGCGCTCGTCGACGTGGCACAGACTGCCCAGCATGTAGTCGTCGTCCTGGAACGTGTTGGTGTTGATCGTCCCCAGGCGGACCCCGAGGTCCTCGGCGTGCCGGACGAGCTTGTCGAAGTCGTCGACCTGATCCCAGGGGATGTGGAGGGCGACCGATGGCGCCAGCCCCGTCACGGCGTGGACCTGCGCGGCATCGGCCAGCTTCTCGTACGGGTCCCGGGGCACCCCCGGCTGGGCGAACACCTTGAAGCGGGTCCCCGAGTTCCCGAACGCCCAGGACGGCAGCTCGATGGCCTGACGCTCCAGCGCCGGAGCGATCTGATCAAAGGTCGTCATGCGGCTCCCCGATGTGTGATCGTGATCAGTCTCACACAAACGAACACGTGCGTCCAGCACGAGATGATAACGCTAACAACCAGGTGGCGTAAGGTGGAGAGCCATGCGCCGCACCCCGCTCAATGACGGCTGGACCTTTCGCCCGAAGGTCGACCGGTTCGCCGAGCTGAGCGGGGCGGGGGCCGAATGGGAGCCGGTCACCCTGCCCCACGACGCCGTCATCGGCACGGATCGCTCGCCCGATGCCGGCCCGGCGACCGGCTACTTCCCCGGCGGCGCCTGGGAGTACCGCCGGACCCTGGAACGTGGTGCGGAGGACGCCGTCACGACGATGCTGGAATTCGAGGGCGTCTACCGCGACGCCGTCGTCACCGTTAACGGGTCGGTCGCCGGTCACCGGCCGTCCGGCTACTCCGGGTTCGTCGTCCCGCTCGATCACCTGCTCACGGTCGGGGAGAACGAGGTCAAGGTCGAGGCCACGGCCCACGCCGACTCGCGTTGGTACTCGGGCGGCGGCATCTACCGGAACGTCTGGCTCCTCGAGGCCGGGCCGGTCCACCTGGTGCCCGACCACCTCGAGGTGCTCACCCCCGAGGCCGACGACGCCGGCGCGGTGGTGACGGTGACCGCGGCCGTCAGGAACCGGAGTGCGGTGAGGGCCGACGCCGTCGTGCACGCCGAGGTGCTCGATGCCGACGGGACGGTGGTGGCCAGCCAGGCATCACCCGTCACGGTGTTCCCCGGCGCGACGGTCACGGCCCGCCAACGCCTGTTCGTGGCCGGCCCGCGGCGCTGGGGCCCGGACGACCCGCACCTCTACTCGTGCCGGGCGACCCTGCGGGAGGGCGACGAGGTCGTGGACGAGGACGGCACGAACTTCGGTATCCGGACGCTGGCCCTCGATCCCCGGCAGGGGCTGCGGATCAACGGTGAGCCGGTGCTGCTGCGCGGGGCCTGCGTCCATCACGACAACGGCCCGATCGGCGCGGCCACCCTCGACCGGGCCGAAGCGCGCCGGGTCGAGCTCCTGAAGGACGCCGGGTTCAACGCCATCCGCAGCGCCCACAACCCCCTTAGCCGGGCGATGCTCGACGCCTGCGACCGGCTCGGGGTGCTGGTCATGGACGAGACGTTCGACATCTGGGCCCAGACGAAGTCGGCCGACGACTACAGCCTGCGCTTCGACGACTGGTGGGAGGCCGACGTCGAGGCGATGGTGCGCAAGGACGTCAACCACCCCAGCGTCGTCCTGTACTGCATCGGCAACGAGATCCCCGACGGGTCGACGGCGACCGGCCTGCAACGCAGCCGGGCCCTGGCCGAGAAGGTGCGGTCCCTCGATCCCACCCGGTTCGTGACCCAGGCGGTCACCGGGATGCTCGTGGCCGGTCCCGCGATCTTCGAGCAGATCCGCGAGGTCGCGGCGTCTCGGAACGTCGACGAGGAGACGGGGGTGAACACCGCCGCCCTCAACCTCGGCGAGCTGATGGACGAGGCCATGCAGGCGCCGGTGGTCGGCGAGAAGACCGAGGAGGCCTTCGCCCACCTGGATGCCGCTGGGTACAACTACATGTTCACCCGCTTCGAGATGGACGGTGAGCGCTATCCCAACCGGGTGATCGTGGCCACGGAGACCCACCCCGGCACGGTCGACCGGGGCTGGGCCGGCGTCACCGGTAACGACCATGTCATCGGGGACTTCACGTGGACCGGCTGGGACTACCTCGGCGAGGCCGCCATCGGCCGGATCGCCTACGGCGACGGCGCCAACGCCATGGGGATGTCCGCCTTCCACGGCGACTACCCGTGGTTGGCGGCTTGGTGCGGTGACCTCGACATCACGGGTCATCGTCGCCCGCAGTCGTTCTACCGGGAGATCGTGTTCGGCCTCCGCACCGACCCCTATGTCGCCGTCCTCCGTCCCGAGCACCACGGCAAGCAGGTCGAGCACGCCAGCCCCTGGGCGTGGAGCGACGTGGTGTCGAGCTGGAGCTGGGCCGGCGACGAGGGCAAGCCGGTCACCGTCGAGGTCTACGCCGACGCCGACGAGGTGGAGTTGCTGGTCAACGGCCGCTCTCTGGGCCGCCAGCCGGTGGGCCCGGACCATCGCTTCCGGGCCGAGTTCGACACCGAATACGAGCCCGGCGAGCTGGACGCGGTGGCGTGGCGGTCGGGCGAGGAGGTCGGGCGCACCAGCCTGCGTTCGGCGACCGGCAATGTGGCGCTGGACGTGCGTGCCGATCGCACCGAGATCAGCGCCGACCCCTCCGACCTGGCCTTCGTCGAGCTGAGCCTCGTGGACGAAGCCGGCACGGTCGTGATCACCGCCGACCGCCTGATCACGGTCGAGGTCGCGGGGCCGGGCGTGCTCCAGGGCCTGGCCAGCGCCCGGCCCGCGACCGAGGAGCCCTACACCGGGTCCACGTGCACGACCTTCGACGGCCGGGCCCTCGCCGTCATCCGGCCCACAGGGCCGGGCACCATCACGGTGAGCCTCACCGCCGCCGACGTCGACGCGCAGGAGCTGCGCATCGAGGCCGCGTGACCTGGGAGCTGCGGTGGCACCCGTTCCGCGGGGAGTGGGTCCTCTTCACCGCGCATCGGGGGGCTCGTCCTTGGATCGGCGAGGTGGTGGAGGACGAGGAACCGTCGGTGCCGGAGGACAACGCCCTGGCGCCTCGGGGCAAGCGCATCGCCACCACCAACCCCGACTACCGGGGCGTGTTCACCTTCACCAACGACCTCCCGGTCTTCTCGCCCGAGGCGCCGGAACCGTCGCCGGGGGACGAGCTCTACCGGACCGAACGCGCCGTCGGCACGGCCGAGGTCGTCTGCTACCACCACGACCCCACGAAGTCGATGGCCGACCTCGACGACGACGAGGTGACGGCGGTGGTGACCACGTGGCGGGACCGGACCGAGGCGCTCGAGGCCCTCGACGGGGTCGCCCACGTGCTCATCTTCGAGAACCGGGGTGCTGCGGTGGGCACGTCGAACCCCCACCCGCACTGTCAGATCTATGCCGGCGCGATGGTGTACGCCACGATGGCCCGTGAGGCCGAGATGGCGGCCGAGCACCACGGCCGGACCGGGCGCACCCTGCTGGAGGACGTCACCGAGCGCGAGCTGGCGGGCCCCCGGGTCATCAGCCAGGGTGAGGCGTTCTTCGCCGGCGTCCCGTGGTTCGCCCGGTATGCCTACGAGGTGCACGTCCTGCCCCGGCGGCCGATGGCGTCGCTCGTCGCCCTCGACGACGCCGGGTGCCGGTCTCTCGGCTTGGTGCTGCGGGACGTGGTCCGGCGCTACGACGCGCTGTGGGGCCTGCGCATGCCGTACGTCCTCGCCGTCCACCAGGCGCCGGTCGGCGATCACCCGCACTACCCCTTCCACGTCGAGCTCCACCCGCCCCTGCGGGCGCCGGGGCTGCTCAAGTACCTGGCCGGCCCGGAGGTCGGTGGCGGCTCGATGACGAACGAATCCGACCCCGACGAGAAGGCGGCAGAGCTCCGTGGCGCATTCGACTGATGACGTACGCCGGCTCCTCTGCGCGCTCGGCGACGACCTGCGGGACATGGTCATCGGGGCCCGGGGCATGGACATGTCCGCCGTCGAGGGCCAGACCTCGGCCGACACGATCTATGCCATCGACCGGGTCGTCGACGACGCGCTGCTGGGCTGGTTCGAGCTGCACTGGCTGGGCGTGGAGGTGGTGTCCGAGGGACTCGAGGAGCCCGTCGTGGTCGGCGGCCCCCCGAGCTGGACGGTGATCGTCGACACCATCGACGGCACGCGCGGGCTCATGTACGACAAGCGCCCCGCGTGGTGCCTCGCCGGCGCCGCCCCCCACGGCGGATCCCTGGCCGACATCGTGGCGTCGGCCATGACCGAGCTGCCCACGGTCAAACAGGGCGCGGCCGACCAGCTGAGCGGGGTCCGGGGCGGAGGTGTCGTGGCCGAGCGGGTCGATCTCCGCACGGGCGACCGGGAGCCGACGTCGGCCGTTCGCCCGTCGTCGGCCACCGACCTCGAGCACGGTTTCGGCGGCCTGGCCAAGTTCTTCGTGCCCGGCAAGGCCGACCTCGCCGCGCTGGAAGCCGAGCTGTTTCGGCGACTCGGCAGCCAGGACGTCTTCGACGACGAGTACATCTCCTCCGGTGGCCAGCTCCATGAGCTCCTGACCGGACGGGACCGCTTCGTCGCCGACCTCCGCCCCCTCATCGCCCCCGGGGCCCACGCCTGCCACCCGTACGACGTCTGCACCGCGATGCTGCTCGAAGAGGCCGGGGGCGTCGTCACCGATCCCTGGGGCGGTCCGCTGGACGCGCCCCTGGACACGACGTCGCCGATCGCCTGGGTCGGCTACGCCAACCCCACCCTGGCCGCGAGCATCGGTCCGGTCCTCGCCGAGCTCGTCGATGAGCACCGTCCGCGGTAGCGCCCCGGGTCGCCTCGACCTCCTCGGGGGCGTGGCCGACTACTCGGGGGCCCTCGTGCTCGAGACGCCGACCCGGCTGGTGACCACCGTCGTCGCCGAGCCGGCCGACGCGCTGGTGGTCGGTCCCGTCCACCTCGCCGAGGACGAGGTCACGAAGCTGGCCGGCCTGACCTACCCGGAGCTGCGCGACGCCCTTGCCGATCTGCCGAAGTGGACCCACTACCTCCTCGGTGTCGCCCTCGTCCTCGTGCGCCACGGGGTGATCGAGCCGCCCCGAGCGCAGCTGTCGGTCTCGTCGGACCTTCCCGTGTCGGTCGGCGTCTCGTCCAGCGCCGCGCTCGAGGTGGCCACGGCCCGGGCCCTCGGGGCCGGTGGAGTCGACCCCCTGCAGCTTGCCGCCTTCTGCCAGGAGGCCGAGAACCACGTGGTCGGGGCGCCCTGCGGGATCATGGACCAGGTCGTGGTCGCCATGGGCACGCCCGGGTCGATCCTGCCCATCCTGTGCCGCCCGGCGTCGACCCTCCCCGCAGTGGCCCTGCCGTCCACGATCGAGGTGGTGGGCTGGCCGACGGGGGCCGAGCACGACGTCAGCGGCCGACCGTACGGCCGGGCGCGGGCGGCCGCCTTCATGGGCAAGCGCATGGTCGAGCAGGCGCTGGGGGAGCGGTGGTCCTGGGTCAGCGAGCTGCCCCGGGTGGCGGTCGACGACCTCCCCGAGGTGCTCGACGGCGCCTCGTTCCTCGACCGCTCCGGGGCCACCGACGACGCCGTGACCACGGTTGATCCGGAGGAGAGCTATCCCGTCCGGGCCGCCACCGCGTTCGGCGTCGACGAGCACGCCCGGTCCGAGGCGGCCGTCGCCCACCTCGGCCGCGGCGAGGTCGGCGCCCTCGGTCCCCTGCTGGTGGCCAGCCAGGCCGGCTACGACGCCATGGGCCTCGGCCACCCGGCCTCGACGACCGTGGTCGACGCGGCGCTCGCCCGCCCCGGCGTCCACGGCGCCCGCTCCAGCGGCGGCGGCTGCGGCGGCACGGTCGTCGTCGTTTGCGACCGGGGCGCCCTCGACGACATCGACGGCCTCATCCGCTGACCCCTGTCCCGTTCTGGCACCTGGATCTTGTGGCCCACCACAAGATCCAGGTGCCAGAACGAGGGGTGGGGCAGGTTCAGGTCGGGGGTGGGGCGGAGCTGGCGCGCACGATGAGCTCGGGGGCGACCATCACGTGGCGCTGGGCCGGGCCACCGTCGACCAGGGCAAGCAGGAGCTCCACCCCGCGGCGCCCGACTTCGCCGAGGTCCTGGCGGACGGTCGTGAGCGGCGGGACCAGGTAGGCGGCCTCGGGGATGTCGTCGTAGCCGACCACGCTCACGTCGTCGGGCACCGAACGGCCGTGCTCGTGGAGCGCCCGCAGGATCCCCAGCGCGGTCTGGTCGTTGGCCGCGAAGACGGCGGTCACCGTCGGGTCCTGGGCCAGCTGGGTGCCGGCGGCATAGCCGCCCTGAGCGGTCCAGTCACCCTCGACGAAGCGTCCCGGCGGGGCGCCGTGGGCCTCGAGCGTCTCCGCCCACGCCCGCTGCCGGTCCGTGGCGTCGATCCAGTCGGCGGGTCCGCTGACGTGGTGCACGGTCCGATGGCCGAGCCCGAGCAGGTGCGCCGTCGCCATGCGGGCCCCGGCTTCCTGGTCGATCGTCACCGTTGACGTCCGGACCGAGGGGTCACCGCCGACCACGACGAGCGGGAGGTCGGCGTCGAGGTCGGCGACCGCGTCGATGACGGGCCGCACGGGGGCGATGACGATGACGCCTTCGACATGGGCGGCGCGCAGGTGGTCCAGGGTCGCGCCGATCTCGTCGGCGCCCGGTGCCATCGTCACGAAGCTGAGGACGTGGCCGGCCCCCCTCGCCGCGGCCTCGATCCCGTAGAGCATGTGGGAGGGCCCGAACTGCTGGGTCTCGACCGCGATCACGCCGAGTGTCCTCGACCGGCCGCCGGCGAGGACCCGGGCCGCGGGGTTGGCTCGGTACCCGAGGGCGGCGACGGCCTCCTCGACCCGCTGGCGCGTGTCCTCGGCGACACCGGGGAACCCGTTGAGGACCCGGGAGACGGTCATCACCGACACGCCCGCCCGCCCCGCCACATCGGCCATCACCGGCCGCCGCGCTGGATCCACCGCCCCAACCTACGGGGTGCGCTGGCCCGCCCGATCAGGCGTCGACGAGCTCAGCCGCACTGAGGACCGAGGCCGTCACGCAGCGCTTTGTCGAGCCGCTCGTCGGCCGTCAGCGGACGATGATGGGCATGGACTCCCAGCCCCGGACGGTGGAGGTCGTGGCCAGCTCGATGTTGTCGTAGTCGACGTCCCACTCGGGGAACCGGGACAGCAGCTCGTCGAGGGCGACGCGGCCTTCGAGCCGCGCCAGGTTGGCGCCGAGGCAGTAGTGGAGCCCGTAGCCGAAGGTGAGGTGCTGCCCGTCCGTGCGGTGGATGTCGAACTCGTCCGGGCGCTCGTAGCGGCGCTCGTCCCGGTTGGCGGCGCCCACGAGCAGGAGGATGGCGCTGCCCTCCGGGACGGTGGTCCCGTGGTACTCGACGTCGCGGGCGACGTAACGGGCGACGTGGGGCCCGGTCGGCTCGAACCGGAGCGTCTCGTCGATCGCCGCGGGGATCAGCGAGCGGTCCTCGACCAGGTCCCGGCGCTGGTCGGGGTGCTCGGCCAGCACCTTGGCCAGCCAGCCGATCAACCGGCCGGTCGTCTCGTTGCCGGCGCCGGCGAGCACCTGGGTGTAGGTGAGGACCTCGGTGCGGGTGAGGGTGCGGACCGTCCCGGTCTCGTCGTCGAACTCGGCGTTCAACAGCGCCGTCATGAGGTCGTCGGACGGGTGCTTGGACCGCCACTCGACGTACTCGGCGAACATGTCGCCGTTGGCGATCGCGTCCTGCTCGAGCTCCATCGGCTGGCCGGCCTCGGTGCGCAGGAAGGCGTCGGACTTGTCCCGCACCGCGGTCTGGTCGGACTCGGGGATGCCGAGGAGCATCCCGATGACCCGCATCGGCATGACGACCCCGAGCTCGGCGACGATGTCGAAGCGGTCGGTGCCGACAAGGGGATCGAGGCAGCTGACGCAGAACGCTCGCACCTGGTCCTCCAGGGCGGCCATGCGCTTCGGGGTGAACACCCGGGACATCAGGCCGCGGTGCATCGTGTGCAAGGGAGGGTCCTCGAAGAGGACGACGCCGGGGGGCAGCTCCATCCCGGACTGCACGATCTCGAGGATGTCGCTCCGGGCGCTCGAGAAGGTCCCCCAGTTCACGAGGGCCTTCTCGACCTCGGCGTGGCGGGAGAGGGCCCAGACGTCGAAGCGCTCGTTGTGGTAGATCGGCGCCTCGTCCCGGAGGCGCTTGAAGGTGGGGTAGGGGTCGGCGTTGATGGCGGCGTCGTAGGGGTCGTAGTAGACGTCGCGGTCGTTGACGATGGCCATGAGCCCTCCCGGGGCCGATGCTGAGCGAGTGCTTAGCAGGGGGCGGCGCGGATGGCAAGGTGGTGCCATGGTGCAGACATGACCGGACCCACCACGGATGTCTGGGCCGTGATGTCGACGGCCCGGACGATCCGCCGATTCACCGATGAGCCCGTCGACGACGCCACCCTGGCCCGCTGCCTCCACGCCGCGACCTGGGCGCCATCGGGCGCCAACGCGCAGGCCTGGCGCTTCGTCATCCTCCGATCGCCGGAGATGCGCGCCGTCGTGGCGACGACGGCGGCGCACGCGTTGGAGGTGATCGAGCCGGTCTACGGGATGTCCCGTCCCGCCGACGATGACGACAGCCGACGAGCCCGCACCTATCGCGCCACCTACGAGCTCCACGACCGCGCCGGCGAGTTCACGTCCGTGTTGTTCACCCAGCAGCGGTTCCCGACGGCCTCCGAGCTGCTGCTCGGGGGCTCGATCTTCCCGGCGATGCAGAACTTCCTGCTCGCCGCCCGGGCCCTCGGCCTGGGGGCGTGCCTCACCAGCTGGGCGTCCTACGGCGGCGAGCAACTGCTCCGCGACGCCGTCGGCGTGCCCGACGACTGGATGCTCGCCGGCCACGTGGTCGTGGGCTGGCCCCGCGGCAACCACGGTCCGGTCCGTCGTCACCCCGTGGCCGACATCGCCTTCCTCGACCACTGGGACACCCCGGCGACCGACATCGCCGGTGTCGGCCCGGCGGCACCGCCTCCCGACTGATGAAGGACCGGATCCCTTGACCCAAGGCATCGGCGGGCTGTGGGACGTCCCGGTGCTGGTCGCCCCCATGGCGGGCGGACCGACCACCCCCCAGCTCGTCGCGGCGGGCTGCGATTCCGGCGGCTTCGCGTTCGTCGCCGGGGCGTATCGATCGGCGGCACAGGTCGAGGAGGACATCCGCGCCCTGCGAGGGCTGACACCGCGACCCTTCGGCGTCAACGTCTTCTGCCCCGGGCCGCACACCGCCGACGTCGAGGCGGTGCAGCGCTACGTCGACGAGCTCATCCCCGAAGCAGAACGGCTCGGCGTCGAGCTCGGCCGCCCGGCCCGGGACGACGACGACTGGCACGCCAAGCTCGCCTTGCTGATCGACACGGCGCCGGCGGTCTCCAGCTTCGCCTTCGGGTGCCCCGAAGCCGCCACGATGGCCGCGTTGCAGCGGAGCGGCAGCCTCGTCATGGTCACGGTCACGAATGCCGACGAGGCATCCCTGGCCGTGGAACGGGGCGTGGATGTGCTGTGCGCTCAAGGAATCGAGGCCGGAGCGCACCGAGGCACCTTTGACGACACGGCGGCAGACGACGAGCTGACCGTCGTCGACCTGGTCGCGGCGATCGCGACTCGCCATCGTGTGCCGATCGTGGCTGCCGGCGGCATCTCGACGCCCGCCCGGGTCGAAGCCGCCTTTCGCGCCGACGCCGTTGCCGTCCAGGCCGGCACGGCCTTCCTCCGGGCGGACGAGTCCGGAGCCAGCGAGATCCACCAGGCGGCGCTGGTCGACCCGCGCTTCTCCACCACGGCCATGACCCGCGCCTTCACCGGGCGACGGGCCCGCGGTCTCGTGAACGCGTTCCTTCGCCGGCACCCCGAAGCGCCGTCGGCCTTCCCGGAGATCCACTACGTGACCCGCCCCCTTCGCGTGGCGGCAACACGACTCGGCGACGCCGACTCGGTGAACCTCTGGGCGGGCACCGGTCACCGGGACGCGCGAGCGGAACCGGCAGCCGCAATCCTCGACTGGCTTGCCAGCGGCGTCCCTTCCAGCTGACCGAGCCCCGATGCAAGGGTTACCTTGCACGTGCGATGCTGTCGCCATGGCGACTCGCATCGTGTTTCCGCAGGCCAACGAGGTGGAGCTCGAGGAGATCGACGTCGGTGATCCCCTTGCCGGGTTCTTGCGGGTCCGCACGCTGTGCTCGCTGATGAGCACGGGGACCGA
Organism: Acidimicrobiales bacterium; assembly: GCA_036525535.1. GTDB lineage: Bacteria > Actinomycetota > Acidimicrobiia > Acidimicrobiales > DATDAH01 > DATDAH01. The sequence goes on along the minus strand of DATDAH010000381.1, from coordinate 15,940 downwards.
GGGGATCGTCCTGAGACGACTGTTCGACGAGGACTCGCACTGGGCCCTGTACGCGGTCTACCCGTTCTACCCCGGCTATGCCGTGGTGGGGGTGGTGGAGGAGGTCGGTCCGGACGTCGAGGGGTTCGAGATCGGCCAGCGTGTGGCGTCCCGCCTCCTGCACGCCTCGGAGCAGCTTGTGCCGACAAGGATGTGCACGCCCGTGCCCGACGCGGTCGAGTCGCGCGAAGCGGTCTGGTTCGCGTTCGCCAAGATCGCCCTCATGGGAGCGTGGGTCGCGGACCTTCGCCTCGGCGCGACCGTTGCCGTGATCGGTGCCGGACCGATCGGCCAGATGGCGTTGCGCTGGGCGGTGGCCTCGGGTGCTCGCCACGTCGTGGCGGTGGACGGGTTCGCCTCGCGGCTCGAGGCGGCCCGCCGAGGCGGTGCGACGGCCACGGTCGCCGACACCCTCCCCTCGGCCAGCGACGCTGTTGCCGAAGCATGTGGCGGTGCGCCCGAGATCGTCATCGACAGCACCGGAAACGCCGCGGTGTTCACGGAGGCGTTGAAGCTGGCCGCCGACGGTGGGCGGGTTGTCCTCCTCGGCGACACCGGCTCACCCCATGCGCAATGTCTCACGCCCGATGTGATCACCCGTGGTGTACGCGTCGTCGGGGCCCACGACACCAACAGCATGGGGGGTCCGGAGTGGGACGGCGACCGGAGCCTGCACGAGCTGTTCCTCGACCTCGTCCGTCGCGGTCGGTTCGACGTGAGCGAGCTGAACTCGCACACCTTCGCCCCGTCGGACTGCGTCGACGCCTACGACCTCGCCACCAACCAGCGCGGAGACACCATGGGCATCCTCTTCGACTGGGAACGCTAGAGGCAGGTTGGAGCTTGTTTCATGGGCGGCTCTAGCGTTCGGTCCCAGCACGGATGATCAACGGAATCCGACGACGACAGGCGGACATCATGGCGACGTACGCAATCGAGCGTCTCGACGACATCGGCTCGTTGGCCGACGGCCGTTTCCACTATCGACCGGTACGGCACCACCTCGGCATCACGAGCTTCGGCGTGACCGCCTGGGTGGGCGCGGCGGCGGGCGACCCGATCATCAACGAATACGACGAGGACTCCCAGCCGGCCGAGGAGCTGTTCGTCGTCGTGAGCGGCCGGGCGATCTTCGAGTTCGACGGTGAGCAGGTCGAGGCGACCCCAGGCACCCTCGTCGTCACCCAGCCGGGCAGCCGGCGCACGGCCGTCGCGGCCGAGCCCGCGACGACGATCCTCGCCTTCGACGGCACGCCGGGGAAGGTCTACGACGCGACCGGTTGGGAGCTGTGGGCACCCCTCAGGCCCCTCTACGACGAGGGCGAGCACGCCGAGCTCGGCGCTCGACTCCAGGAGCTCATTGCCGCCAATCCGCAGTATTCGATGCTCGTCTACAACCTGGCCTGCAGCGAGAGCCTGAGCGGACGCACGGCCGAAGCGATCGACCACCTGCGCCAGGCGATCGGCGCGTCGGAGAAGCATCGCGCCGATGCCCGCGCGGACTCGGACTTCGACCCGATTCGCGATGAGCCGTCGTTCAAGGCGCTCATCGGCGAGGGACAACCACCACCGCAGTGATCACCGAGCGCGGTCATCGGCGCAGACTGCCCTGAGTCGCCTCGCGAGCGGGCGAGTCGAGCTAGCGCTCGAGGTCGCCCGCGAGGGCGGTCAGCCCGGCGAGGCCGGGCTCGACGACGTCAGCCAGGCGGCCGGCGGCGGCGAGCACGTCGGGTTCGTCGCGTTGGGACGGCTCGATGCGAGCGGGGTTGAGGGCGCAGGCGTTGGCCCAGTCGGCGATGTCCGGCTCGGCCATGTACGTGCGCATGGCGAGGGTCCCCCGGAGCTGCATCTCCGCCCATCGGGCGGCGCTGTCGGCGTAGGTGTTCGGCGGGCACAGCCGGTTTCGCTCCCGATCGTCGTCGCGGGTCGCCTCCACGTAGCCGGCGAGCGCGGCGCAGAAGGACGGGAAGGCGACACGGGTCGTCTGGATCCGGATCTTGTCCGGGCCCCAGAGCGGGACCAGGGGCGGGTACTGCAGCCCGGAGGCCGCGCAGTGCACCACCAACGAGCCGGGCGGCAGGGGAACGACCCCCTGGTCGAGGACGATCTCGTCCGCGGCAACGTGCTTGACGTGGCCGAGGCGGACGACGTGCTCGATGGTGCGCAGCAGCTCGAGCTCCCAGGTGCCGAGCGTCGGCGTCTTGGCCATCGTGGGGACCACGCCCCTGTCGACCCGGAGCATCACGCCGGCGGCTTCGAGGCGGAGGAACAGGTCGTCGAGGGACTCGGCCTCGACGGCCGCGCCCATGATGTCCGCAGCCAGACCCATCGCCACCGCCGGGTCGGGCTGGACGAGGGCGCGGTTCAGCATCCAGGGGTCGCGAGCCCGCACCCACGTGATCCGGTCGGGGGCCACGCCGTTCATCAGCAACCACACGATCCCGTCCGTCGCGGTCTTTCCTGCCCCGACGACCACGAAGTGGGTCGGCGTCTCGGCCAGCTCCGCCAGCTCGTTGATGGGCACGACGTGGGCGCCGTCACCCACGCCGAACGGCGGGGGTGTCGTCAGCGGGATCGTGGGTGCGAGGTAGGTCGCGTCGACGAGCCGCCGCCGAACCTCGACGCGCGTGGTCTCCCCCGTCACCCGGGATGTGACGAGGTGGGAGGTGCCGTCGGTGTGGTACTCGCTGCCGCCGAGGAAGCTGACCCGGCCGGAACCCATGAAGCGGCGATCGAGGATCTGGTCGAAATAGCTCTGGACCTCCGACCGCCGAGCCCGCTCCTGGAGCCCCGCTTCCGGGCCGCTCTGCTGCACCTGACCGGTGCCCAGCACCGTCGACGCGACGCCGTAGAACACCGACGCTTGATGGAGCCGGACGAACGGATAGGCGTCCTGCCAGTGGCCGCCGGGCGCATGCCGACGGTCGACGAGCGTGACGTGAACGTCGGCATGGTCGATCAGGGCGTCAGTGAAGGCCATGCCCATCGCGCCGGCACCGACCACGAGGTAGTCGGTCTCCGACGAGCGACGCGCCATGGTGCGAGGACCCCAGTCCGTGGACGAGCTGACGACCAGACAGTACGAGGCGGGACGTACCTCGGCTCGGTCGCTTTGGAGTTGACCCTGGAAGGACATGGCCAAGCTCAGCTACATGGCCAACGTGTCTCCCGACGGCTTCATCGAGGACGCGCGCGGCAGTTTCGAGTTGGTGGACGAGCGCCGATTTGCCAACGGTGTGGTGTACCTCCGCTACCGCGACCCACCTGAGCAATCCACAACGGAGCGAGGATCGTGGGACGAAGCGCGAACCGTGATCGGTGGCTCGCGTCGTCCTCGTGATGGGTGAGGTCGGACCGCGGGTCGGGTGAGGCGAGCGCGCTCGATGTCGTAGCGTCCGGCGTCGTGGAGGGGCTGCCGACGGGGACGGTGACGTTCCTGTTCACCGATCTGGAGGGTTCCACCCGACGGTGGGAGGACCATCCCGAGGCGATGCCGGACGCGCTGGTGCGTCACGACGTGATCGTGCGGGAGGCGATCGAGGCTCACGGCGGGCTCGTGTACTCCGAGATGGGCGACGGGATGGTGGCGGTCTTCGCCTCGCCTTCCGACGCGGTCGAGGCCGCCGTCGCAGCCCAGTTGGGGCTGGCGGCGCACGACTGGGGAGTGATCGGGCCATTGCGGGCGCGGATGGGGCTGCATGCCGGTGAAGGCGCGCTGCGCCCGGACGACCACTATGTGAACCAGCCACTGAACCGGTGCGCCCGCCTGATGGCGATCGCGCATGGCGGGCAGGTGGTGGTCTCCACTTCGGTGGAGAGCCTGCTCCGGGGGTCATTGCCGGCCGACGTGACGCTGGTCGATCTGGGCGAGCACCGGTTGCGCGATCTGACCGAGGCGGTCGGCGTGTTCCAGCTCGCGCACCCGGAACTGGGCCGGGACTTCCCACCGTTGCGGTCGTTGACCGAGTTGCCGGGGAACCTGCCCCGCCAGATCACCACGTTCGTCGGCCGTGAGGCGGACATCGAATCGCTGGCCGAGCTGGTGCGCTCGTCGTCGCTGGTGACGCTGACCGGCGTCGGCGGCGTCGGCAAGACCCGCCTCGCCCTCCAGGTCGCGGCCGAGGTGGTCACCGCCTTCCCGGACGGAGCATGGCTCTGCGAGCTCGCCCCGGTCACCGACCCCGAGGCGGTGTGGGACGCCTTGGCCGCCAGCCTGCGGGTGCAGCCGTACCCGGGACGGAACCTCGACGAGCTGGTGCTGGAGTACCTGGCCGCGAAGCGCCTGCTCCTGGTCCTCGACAATGCCGAGCACCTTCTCGACGCCGTCGCCGGCCAGGTCGACGCGATCATTCGCCGGTGTGAGCGGGTCGCGGTTCTCGTCACCAGTCGGGAAGGCCTTGCGTTGCCGGGGGAGCGGATCGTCGCCGTCCGTTCGTTGAGCGTGCCAGCCGACGACGAAGACGTCGATACCTTGGCCGAGGCGGAGGCGGTGCGGCTGTTCTCGGATCGGGCATCCGCGGCCAAGCACGACTTCGTCCTCGACGAACGGAACGCGACCGCGGTTGGCGTGCTGTGCCGCCGTCTGGACGGCATTCCCCTCGCCATCGAACTGGCCGCGGCGCGAGTGCGGTCGCTGTCACCTGAGGATCTGGTGGCGCGACTGGATCAGCGGTTCAAGCTCCTGACCAGCGGAGGTCGGGCTGCGCTGGAGCGGCATCAGACGCTGCGGAGCACGATCGACTGGTCCTACGACCTGCTGGAACTGAGCGAGCAGAAGGCGCTGAATCGCCTGTCGGTCGTCGCCGGCGGCTGTGACCTGCACGCCGCAGAGGCGGTGCTGGCCGGTGAGGGCGTGGACGAACTGGACGTCATCGACACGTTGGGCCATCTCGTCGACAAGTCTCTCGTCATCGCCGACACCGACGACAACGGTGGCGTGCGTTACCGGCTGCTCGAGAGCATCCGTCAGTACGCCCGGGAGCGTCTCGAAGCCAGCGGCGACACCGCCGCTGTCCGTCGCCGCCACGCTGACCACTACGTCGACGTTGCGGAGAACGCCGCCCCGCACCTGCGATCCCCGGACCAGATCGCCTGGGCCGAGGCGCTGGCCCGGGACACCGACAACTTCCGGGTGCTGCTCGACTGGGCCATCGAGACGACCTCGGTCGAGCACGTGTGCCGTTTGATCGCCCCGTTCACCGTGCAGGGCCTGCCCATCTCCTACCTGGCCATGGATTGGGCGCAGACCGCGATCCGCATGCCCGGTGGCGAGGACGACCCTCGCTTCGAGATCGTCGCCGCCTGGGCCGCCTGGGGCGCGACCATGGGCAGTGACCTCGATCGGGCCACGGAGTTCATCGCCGTCGCGGAACGAGCCCAAGGGTCGAGCTCGCCGGATGCCTTGTTGCTCCGCTCCCGGGCGGTAGCTGCTTACTTCGCCGGCGACTACGTCCAGGCGATCGAAGAGGCGCGACGGTGGGTGACGGTCACGAGGGCCTCCGAGGACCACTTCGGGCTCTCTGATGCCCTCGTGTTCCTCGGGGTCGTGCTCACCCCTGCTGCGCCGGACGACGCACGCGAGGCGTTCGACGAATCGCTGGTCATCACTCGCGCCGACGGGATCCCCTCCTCGCTCGCGCTCAACCTCTCGACGGTCGCCGGCTACCTCCCGATCGAAGAGTCCGAGCGAGCGGTGTCCCTGCTCGACGAAGCCATCGACGTCGGCACCCGATGCGGGGACCAGATGGCCGTCAGTGTCTCCATCTCGAACAAGGGGACGATCTCGGCGCGAAGCGGTGACTGGCACTCCGCCCTCGCTGCGGCCGTCGATGCCGCCGAGCTCGAGCTCGAGATGGGCGATGCCCTCGGGCTCATGAACACCTACATGCTGGCGTCCTCAGCATTGACCGCGCTCGGCCGCCACGAGGCGGGCGCCGTCCTGCTGGGCGTGGCCCACTCGACCGGGTTGTCGACCAGGTCGGCGGTTGCGCACACCATCCTCCTGCTGGGCGAGGCCGAGGTCCGGAGCCGCGAAGCTCTCGGCGACGACCGACGCTCCCTGCTGATCGATCAGGGCGCGACGTTCGACGACTACACCGCGGTCGCCTACCTCCGCACTGAAGCCGAGAGGATCCTGAACCAACCGGTCGACTGACATCCCCGACAGGGGTGAGCGGGGATTGTGGGACAAAGCGCGAACCATGGCTTGTGGTTGTCCCTGCGGCAGGTGGTCGTGCCACAGCTCGCGCTCGGTCGCCGGGTGAGTTGTCCCGCTGGGAGCTATTCGCCGTGAACGAACAGGCAGAACGGGTGACCAGCAGGGTCCAGCATCACGCGGAGCCCGCTGGGATCTCGGTTCGGTGGCTGATACGGCGCCTGGCGGCCCCCGGCCCGCACTACGAGGTCGGCGGCAGCCTCGACATCGTTCACGAGGATCTCGAAGTGCAGCATCTTCATCTGCTTGCCAGGTTCGTCCGGCCAGGTCGGGGACTCGTAGTGGTTGTCGGCCTGGAAGTTCAGGCCGACGCCGCCGTTCGGATCTCGCATCTGCACCCAGCCGGCACCGTCGCGCGCATTGATCTCCCAGCCGAACAAGTCGGCGTAGAACGCCGCCAACACTTCGGCATCCGAGCAGTCGAGCGTAACCGTGGTCCAGACGATCGATGGCTCGTTGCCCATGCGCGAATCATTGCCCCAGCGGCGGGCCGCCGCCCGGCTGGTGGACGAGGTCGCCGGGGCGCAGATCGGTGCCGCGTACGAACCGCCGGCTTCGGGGCGATGACCCGGCGACGTGAGCTGGGCTCAGAAGCCGCTGAGGATCACGACGTCGGTGTCGGCGGCGGCCTGCCGGAGGGGGATCGCCGCTTGGTAGGCGTCGGACTCGTACCAGGCCTTCGCGGCGTCGACGGACTCGAACTCGAGGACCACGGTCTGGGTGGCGGGCCACGCGCCTTCCAGGACCTCGGGCTGCTGGTCGACGGCCAAGGGCTTGGGCCCGCCGCCGCTGGCTCTGGCGGCCGCTTCGCTGTAGGCCTTCATCGCTTCGCGGTCGTGGATGGTCTCGGTGAAGATCATGTAGCCCTTGGGCATCGCTTGTCTTGCTCCTTGTCGTCGATCAGATCACGGCGTTGGCCCGGGCGACCTCGCCCAGCCAGCGGGCGGACGGCTTGACGGTGCGCTCGAAGGTCTCGCGGTCGAAGGCGACCAGGCCGAAGGTCTTGGCGAAGCCCGCCGTCCACTCGAAGTTGTCGAGGAAGGTCCAGTGCAGGTACCCCCGCACGTCCAGCCCGTCCTCGACGCAGCGGGCCAGCCCCTCCAGAGCGCCCCGGGTGTAGGCGATGCGGGCCTCGTCGTCGTCGGTGGCCATGCCGTTCTCGGTCACCACGACGGGTACGCCGGCGTGCTCGGCGGCCATCCGCACGGTGTGCTCGAGCGCCTCGGGGTAGACCTCCCACCCGGTCTGCATGGTGGGGACCCCCTCGGGCAAGGCGATCTTCCCCTCGGGGCCGATCCGTTCGCGGGTGTAGGTCTGCACGCCGACGAAGTCGTCGTCGCGGGACACTTCCAGCCAGTCGAGGCTCGCCCCCTGCCGGGCTTGCTCCCAGCGGGCCTCGCCCCCCTCAGCGGGCTGGAGGTCGACCAGGGCCAGCGTCCAGCCCACCTTGGGGTCACCGGGGCCGGACTTGACCGCCTCCACCGCCCGGCGGTGGATGGCAGCCATCTGCTCGATGCCTGCGCCGATCAAGCCCATGCGGTACCGAGCGGGATCGAAGCCGCCGACACCGGCCGGCGCGGGCGCCTCGACCTCCTGGACGGGGCCGCTCTCGCCGACTCCCATCGGGATGGCACCGGTCTGCTGCATCAGGTCGAGGACGTTGGGCTCGTTGAGCGTGGCCACCCACGGCAGGAGGTCGCCCAGGTGCTCGGTCACCCGCTCGGCGTAGCGGCCGAACCGGTCGGGGGCGTCGGCGGCAGCCCAGCCCCCGGCGCCGGCGAACCACCTCGGCGTGGTGAAGTGGCAGTAGGTCACGACCGGGGTGACCCTGTGCTCCAGGCACGTGCCCACCATCCGCCGGTAATGATCGAGGGCGGCGCGGGAGAAGGCGCCCGGCTCGGGCTCGATCCGGGACCACTCGATCGAGAAGCGGTAGGCGTTCAGTCCCAGCTCGGCCAGCGCGGCGATGTCCTCGCCGTAGCGGTGGTAGTGGTCGCAGGCATCCAGCGACGGCTCGACGAACATCGAGCCGTCGGCCCACTCCAGGGGCCAGAGGTCGGCGTTCACGTTGCCGCCCTCGACCTGGTGCCCGGCCGTCGACGAGCCCCAGAGGAAGTCAGTCGGGAAGGGGGCCATGGCGGAACGCTCCGTGTCGGTCGGGTGCAGAACCAAGCTAGGTCAGCGACGACCAGCCGATCTCCAGGCGGGCGCGGAGGGAGCGGCCCGGCTCGATGACCGCCGGATCGCGATTGAAGGCATCGGGGACGTCGGTCTGGGGCTCGACGCAGACGAGCCGGGGGTCCTGGTCATAGACGACCCACACCGAGCAACTCGAGCGGAGCGTGACCTCGACGGCCCCGGGCCAGGTGATCCGCGGGTCATCCCGGAGCCCGTCGAAGGCGTCGTCCCAAGGGCCGACCGGGACCGGCACCTGCTGACCGGTCGGGATGCCCGATGCGTCGCGCTCCCACATCGAGGTCGCCGGGACGGTCAGCTGGGCTGCCTCGCCCGTGTCGAGCCGGCGACGGAAGCACGGGTGCCAGCCCATCACGACGGGCATCGCCTGCTCGGCCGCGGTCACCGTCATCGTGACGGTCAACGAGGTCGGCGTGAGCACGACGTCCTGGGTCGCCGTTCCCCCGAACGGCCAGTGGCCGTCGAGGTCCAGCCGAAGCGAGCCCGGCCCGGTCTCCTGCCACGGGGTGCGGTACCCGACGCCGTGGATGGCGTGGGGCGGGGCGTCGAGGGGGAGCTCGTGCGTCGTGCCCCGGAAGGCGAAGTGGCCGTCCCGGACCCGGCCCGCCCACGGGACCATCGGGTAGCAGCCCCAGAGCTTCGGGTCGCCGGCCTCGCGCTCGGCCACGAGCAGCTCGTGGCCGGCAACCCGCAGCGAGGCCACCCGGCCTCCGCGGGCGGGGTCGACGGCGACCGCGACGTCACCCGCTCGTAAGTCCATGGCCGCCTCCGCTCACCGAACCTGCGTCAGTCGGTCACGCTAGGCGTGACCAACGGGCGCCAGATGGCCGGGCTCCATGAGAGAATCGGCCGCATGACCGTGGTCGATGGCGAGCCCACCGAGCGCCGAGCGGTCAAGAGCTTCTGCCGGATCTGCACCGCGGTGTGCGGCATCGTCGTCGAGGTCGAGGGCGACCAGGTCGTGAAGGTGCGCGGTGACGCCGACCACCCGCTCTCGCACGGCTACACCTGTGCGAAGGGGCGGGCCCTGCCCCAGGTCCACCACCACCCGGACCGCATCGAACGCCCCCTGGTGCGCCGGGACGGGCGCCTGCAGCCGACGACGTGGGACGACGCCCTCGACGATCTGGGCGAGCGGCTGCGGACCATCGTCGACGAGCACGGGTCGCAGGCGATCGGGGTGTACTTCGGGAGTGGGCTCGGCATGGACGCCGCCGGCTACAGGATGATGGAGGCCCTCTTCGGGGCCATCGGCACGCCGGCCAAGTTCAGCCCGCTGACCATCGACGGGACGGCGAAGACACTCGTGTCCCACCTGGTCGGCGCCTTCCCCGGCTTCACCAGCCACATCGACTACGACCGGGCGAAGCTGGTGCTTTACATCGGGGTCAACCCGGTCGTCTCCCACGGGCACAACATCGCCCTCTCGGACCCGGTGACCTCCATCCGGGCCGTCAAGGACCACGCCGAGGTGTGGGTGCTCGACCCGCTGCGGACCGAGACGGCCCGGCTGGCCACCCACCACCTCGCGCCCCGTCCCGGCACTGACCAGGCCGTGCTGGCCCACCTCATCCGGGCGCTCCTGCGCGACGGAGCCGACGAGCAGGTGCTCGCCGACCAGACCACCGGCCGGGACGAGCTGGCCCGGGCCGTCGAGCCGTTCACCCTCGGCCACGCCGCCGACCTCTCCGGGCTGACGGAGGACGAGCTGACGGCGCTGCTGGCCTCGGTGCGGGCGGCGGGGCCGGTGGCCATCCACACCGGGACCGGCGTCACCATGCAGGCCGAGCACGGCAACGTCACCGCCTGGCTGGCGTGGGTGCTGATGATCCTCACCGGGGCGATGAACCGGCCGGGCGGGGTCTGGTTCCACCCCGGCTTCAACCTGCAGTTCGACTCCTTCGAGCTGCCCGTCCTCGACCCCGACATCATCTTCGGCCCCGGGCCGCCGTCCCGTCCCGAGGCCCAGGCGTTCCTGGGGGAGTGGCCGTGCGCCGCCCTGCCCGACGAGATCGCGGCGGGCAACATCCGCGCCGTCCTCAACCTCGGGGGCAGCCTGCTCACCTCGTTCCCCGACGTGAGCGTCCTGGAGCCCGCCCTGCAGGAGCTCGACGTGCTGGTGAGCACCGACATCATCGCCAACCCGACCACCGCCCTGTCCACCCACGTCCTGCCCACCAAGGACCAGCTGGAGCGGGCCGACGTGACCCTCTGGGACTTCCTGGTCCCGAGCGTGTCTGTGCAGCACACTGCGCCGGTGGTCGAGCCCGTCGGGGACCGTCGGTCGGCCTGGTGGGTCCTGGGCGAGATCGGCCGCCGGCTGGGCCACGACCTGGGCGCTCCCGACGCCAGCGACGAGGAGATGCTGGCCAAGGTCATGGCCACAGCGCGCTGCACCTACGACGACGTCGCCGCGACCGGGTTCGCCGAGGTGCCGTTCGCGCTGCCGGCCGCATGGGTGGAGGAGCACCTCGAACGCGCCGGCGGGTGGCGGTTGGCGCCGGACCTGCTGGTCGACCAACTGGCCGCGCTGACACCGCCCCCACCGCTGGTCCTCATCCCGCGCCGGCAGGCCAAGAAGCTGAACGCTGGGCTCGACTTCCTCGGCGAGGCGCCCGAGGTCGTGCTCCACCCCGACGACGCCGACGAGGCCGGGGTCGTCGACGGCGAGCCCGTCGTCGTCCACAACGACCGGGGGGCGATGACCGGCGTGGCCAAGGTCGACGCGTCGATCCGTCGCGGCGCCGTCTCGGTGCCCCACGGTCACCACGGCGCCAACGTCAACCTGCTGACCGACAAGGACGACATCGACACCATCACGGGGATGGTGCGCTACGCCGGCGTCCCCGTCACCGTGACACCCGCGTGATCCCCCGTACCTTGTGCACCACTCCGCCATTTCTGGCGGATCCACGCGCAAGGTAGGGGCATGAGCACGACCGTCGTCGTCGGGAACCCGAAGCTCGGCTCCCGCACCCGCCAGGCCGCCGAGCTCGTCGTCGAGCGGCTGACGGGTTCGCCGCCGGACGCTGTGATCGAGGTGGCCGAGCTGGGGCCGGCGCTGCTCGGCTGGGGTGATCCGGCGGTCGACGCGGCCAAGCAGGTCGTCCGCGACGCCGACCTCGTGGTGTTCGCCTCACCGACCTTCAAGGCCACCTACACGGGTCTGCTGAAGCTCTTCCTCGACCAGTTCGCCGCCGGCGAGCTCCAGGGCACGACCGCCGTGGCCCTGATGCTCGGCGCCGGTCCCCAACACGCGTTGGCGGGCGAGTACACGCTGAAGCCGGTCCTCTCCGAGATCGGCTGCTCCTGTCCGACCCCGGCGCTCTACCTGCTCGAGTCGACCTGGGAGGACAGCCCGGAGCTCGACGCCTGGCTCGACCGCGCCCGAGACGTCCCCTTCCGTTCTGGCGCCTGATTCGGGTGCTATAGCCCCCCAATCAGGCGCCAGTTCGTCAGGTCGGCCTCCGACCCCGGGCCGTCGTCAGCTGAGCTCGTCGAGGACCTCGGCGGTGTGCTCGCCGAGGTCGGGGACCGGGCCGGCCGGACCGGCGGGGACGTCGGAGAAGTTGACCGGACCTCGCACCGACCGCTGGGCAGGTCCGCCGGGACCCTCGGCGATGTCGACCAGGCCACCGGTGGCCAGGAACTGGGGGTCTTCGACCACCTGGGCCGGTGTCTGGGCGGGGGCCCACCAGACGCCCTCGGCCTCGAAGCGCTCGGCCCACTCGGCGAAGGTCCTGGTGGCGATGATCTCGTCGAGCACGGCGATCACCTCCGTCCGGTGCTTCCGGACGGACTTGGCGTCGGCGAAGCGGGGGTCCTCGAGCAGGTCGGCCCGGTCGAGGGCGCGACACACGGCGGGGAGGTGACGGGCGGTCTCCAACCCGGTGAAGAAGAACCAGCGACCGTCGGCGGTGACGTATGGGTTCATGAGCGGCGCCTGGTTCCGGTCGCGGGGCTCGGCCGAGGCGACCTTGCCGAGGGCCATCTGGATGCCGAGGTCCCACCCGAGGACGTAGGCGCCGGTCCGCAGCAGCGAGACCTCGACAACTTGGCCTCGGCCGGTGAGGCGCTGCTCGAGCACCGCGGCCAGGACGCCGGCCAGGGTGGCGAGGCCGGTGATGTGGTCGCCGATCCCGCCCCGGGCGTTGAGCGGGTTGCCGTCGCCGTCGGCCATCTGCATCGACAGCCCCGAGCGGGCCCAGAAGGCGCCGATGTCGTAGGTCGGTCGGTTGCGGTCCTCGCCCTGGAGGCCGTAGCCGCTGACGCTGCCGTAGATGAGCCGGGGGTGACGGGCGACCGTGGCCTCGGGCTCGAGGTCGAGCTTGTCGAGGGCATCGGGCCGGAGGTTGGTCAGGAACACGTCGGCCGAGGCCAGCAGGTCCTCCATCCGTGCCCGGTCCTCCGGATCACGGAGGTCCAGGACCACGCTGCGCTTGCCCCGGTTGTCGAGGGCGAAGGCCGGGTTCGGCATCTCGTTGCCGATGCCCAGGGCCCCGAAGACCTGACGCATCGGGTCACCGGCGGGCGGCTCGACCTTGATGACCTCGGCGCCCCAGTCGGCCAGCAGCGCGGCGGCCGCCGGCGCCGCCACCCACACGCCGAGCTCGACGACTCGGAGGTCGGCGAGCGAGCTGAGGCCCGTCGTCCCGGCGTCGGTCACGCGGTCGACGCCGGCGCGGCCGCGGCGACCCGGTCCCGGAGCACGTTCTTCTCCACCTTCCCGGTGGCGTTGACCGGGAGCTCGTCGACCATCTCGACGGTCCGGGGGACCTTGTAGTTGGCCATCTGGTCCCGGCTCCACCCGACGATCTCCCCGGCGGTGACCTCCGCGCCAGGGCGGAGGACGACGAAGGCCATGCCCACCTCGCCGAGGCGCTCGTCGGGGATGCCGATCACCGCCGCCTGCTGGACGGCGGGGTGGCGGAGCAGGGCGTTCTCGATCTCGGCCGGATAGGCGTTGAACCCGCCGACGATGAACATGTCCTTGACCCGGCCGACGATGCGGAGGTACCCGCGGTCGTCGACGACGCCGAGGTCGCCGGTCCGCAGCCACCCGGCGGGGGAGAGGGCCTGGGCGGTTGCCTCCGGATCGTCGAGGTAGCCGGCCATGACGGTCGGTCCCCGGAGCTCGATCTCCCCGGGCTCCCCCGCCGGGACCTCAGCACCCTGGTCGGTGAGGCGGAGCTCGAACCCGGGGCGGGGCCGGCCGACGGTCGTGGCCACGGTCTCGGGGTCGTCCTCGGGGGAGGTGGCGCTGGCCGTGCCCGCCTCGGTGAGCCCGTAGCCCGTGACGATGAAGGAGAACGGCAGCTCGGCATCGACCCGCCGGATGAGCTCGACCGGGATGTCCGCCGCCCCGGTGACCGCCACCCGGAGAGTGGACAGGTCGTGGTCGTCCCGACCGGGGTGGTCGAGGATCGACTGGTAGATCGTCGGCGCACCGGGCAGGACGGTGACCTGCTCCTCCGCCACGCGGGCGAGGACGGTGTCGACGTCGAACACGGGCTGCGGCAGCATCGTCGCCCCGCTGGCGACGCAAGCCAGGATCCCCGCCTTCAGCCCGAACATGTGGAAGTAGGGGTTGATCATCAGGTACCGGTCGTCGGCGCTGAGCCCGGTCATGGCCACCCAGTCGGTGGCAACGCCGAGGGTCCGGCCGTGGGTCATGACCACGCCCTTGGGGACACCGGTCGTGCCCGAGGTGAAGAGGATGTCCGACCAGTCGTCGGGACCGAGGTCGGCCGAGCGGTCGGCGACCGTCGCCCGGGTCTCGTCGGTGGCCCGGGCGAGGAAGTCGTCCCAGCCGACGGCGTCGCCCGTGGCGGGGCCGCGGGCCACGATGACGGTCTCCAGGTCGGGCAGCTCGGCGCCGGTCGCTTGGACCATGGCGAGGTAGTCGGTGTCGAGGAAGTCCGTCACCGTCACCAGCACGCGAGCCCGGCTGCGCTCGAGGATGACCGCGGCCTCGGCCCCCTTGAACCGGGTGTTCACGGGGACGAGGACGGCTCCGGCCTGGAGGAGGCCGAGGACGGCGACGACCCACTCCCCGGCGTTGGGCGCCCAAATGGCCACCCGGTCACCGCGCTCGACCCCTGACGCCACGAGCGCAGCCCCGAACGTGCGCGCCGACTCGTTCAGCTCGGCGTAGGTCCATGCGGTGTCGCCGTCGACGATGGCCGGCCGATCACCGAACCGGTCGGCGGCGCCGGCGGTCATGGCGGGGATGCTGGCCCAGCTGCCGCTGGGCGCGGTCATCGAACGACCGCGTCCGCCACGTTCATCAGCTTGGCGAGGTTGCCCCCCATGATCTTGCGAACGGTCTCCTCGGGAACGCCAGCCAGCTCGTCGACGTAGCTCATGGGGTTGGCCAAGCCCTCGGGGTGGGGGAAGTCGGAGCCGAAGAGCACGTGCTCCTCACCGACCAACTCGGCCAGAGCAGGGAGGTCCTCCTCCCAGAACGGGCTGATGTAGATGTTCCGCTTGATGACCTCGATCGGCTCCTCGGGGAAGTCCTGGGGCATCTTCTTGTAGATGTCGGCCATCCGGTCGAGCAGCGGCTCCACCCAGCTGCTCCCGTTCTCGATGACGGCGACCTTGAGCTTCGGGAAACGGGACAGGGCGCCGTGGCAGACGAGCGACGACACGGCGTCCTCGATGGGTCGCCACGACGACAGCATGCGGAACGCTTGGGGCTGGAACGGCAGCATCTCGCCGCCGCCGCCGACCCACTCGTCGGCGTAGCGCTCATAGCCGCTGTCCGAGGAGTGCATGGCCACGAGGATGTCGGCCTCCTGCACCCGCTCCCAGAAGGGGTCGAACTCGGGCAGGGCGAACGACCGGGGACCTCGGAACCCGTAGACGGGGGCGGGCCGGACGAGCACGACCTTGGCGCCCCGCTCCAGCACCCAGTCCAGCTCCTCGATGGCCTTCTCGACGATCGGCAGGGTGATGACCGGGGTGCTGAAGATCCGGCCCTCGTAGTCGAAGCTCCAGGTCTCGTGCATCCACTCGTTGAGGGCGTGGATGACGGCGTGGGTCGCCTCGGGGTCGCCCCGCAAGCGCTCCTCGAGGAGGCTGGCCAGCGTGGGGAACATGAGGGACCGGTCAAGGCCCTGCTCGTCCATCAGCTGCACACGCGCCTCGGGCTCGCGGAACGCCTCCGGTGATCGGATCGGCTCGCCGAAGATGGCCCGTCGGTCCTTGCCGTCGGGGTTGCCGAGTCGGAAGTACTCCTCCATGGCCCCGGGAGCGGCGACCACGTCGAAGGTCGGGTTGGGGATGTAGTCGCTGATCGTCCCCTTGATGACGATCTTGGTCCGGCCCCGGACGTCGACGTAGTCGACTGCGCCCTTGTAGCGCTCGGGCAGGAACTTGGTGAAGGCGTCCTTCGTCTCGTAGAGGTGGTTGTCGGCGTCGAACACCGGGATGGCGAGGGTGGCTGTGGACATGGGTTTCACTCCTGGGGTGAGAACGTCATTATCGGGC
>DATDAH010000380.1:0-2334 GCA_036525535.1 Acidimicrobiales bacterium | reverse complement strand
GTACCCGTTCGGCCACGAGGGGGTGGCGGACGTCGTCGTGGTCGCCGACGGGGTCACCTCGGTCGCTGCCGGCGACCGGGTGGTCGTGCCCTTTCAGATCTCCTGCGGCTCGTGCGCGCCGTGCCTGCGGGGGCGGACCGGCAACTGCACCGCCCACCCCCCACTGTCCACCTTCGGGCTGGGCCCCATGGGCGGGTTGGCCTGGGGCGGGCTCCTGGCCGACCTCGCCCTCGTGCCCCATGCGGACGCCATGCTCGTGCCGCTTCCCGACGGGATCGATCCCGCGGTGGTGGCCAGCGCCAGTGACAACATTCCCGACGGGTTCCGGGCGGTGGGTCCACAGCTGGCGGCCGATCCCGGCGCCGAGGTGCTCGTGGTGGGCGGTCCCGGTGGACCGCCGTCGATCGGCCTGTACGCCGCAGGGCTCGCGGTGGCCCTCGGCTCGGCGCGGGTGCTCTACCTCGACGACGACCCTGACCATTTGGCGGTGGCCGAGGCCCTGGGCGCCGACGTCGAGGAAGGCCCGACCCGGCGCAAGGTCGGGGCCTTCCCGATCACGGTCAACGCAGGCGGCGGCGAGGCCCACCTTCGGTGCGCCCTGAACAGCACCGCGTTCGACGGGATCTGCACCAACGTGGCCGTCCTCCTCGAGGACCCGGCGCTGCCCCTGTTCCAGATGTACTCACGTTGCTGCACGCTGCACACGGGCCGGGCCCATGTACGACCCGTCATCCCGGAGATCCTGGACCTGGTCGCCGCCGGTCGGTTCGATCCCACCCTGGTGACCAGCGCGGTCGTGGACTGGGACGACGCCGTCGCCGCCCTGTCGGACCCGCCGATGAAGCTGGTGGTGAGCCGGTCGTGAGCGCCGCCGAGGCCAAGCCCCGCATCGAGCGGGCTGCGGCCGAGCTGCTCGCGCGGGACGGCTACAACGGCATGGGCCTGAAGGCCTTGAGCCGCGCCACTGAGCTGTCGTACGGGTCGATCTACCACCACTTCCCCGGCGGCAAGGAGGAGATCGCCACCGTCGCCATCGTCGGGACCGCGGTCACCATCGGTGAGCTCCTGACGGCCACACTCGTCGACGGGGTGACCGATGAGGCGGTCCGGTCCATGTTCGGCTTCATGGCTGACCGGCTCGAGGCCTCGGACTGGGTGGCCGGCTGTGTCGTCGGCACCCCCGCCCTCGACGATCCGTCACCTACCCCCGCCGTCCGCGAAGCGTGCGCGACCGGCTTCGCCGCCCTCATCGACCCCATCGTCGACGCGCTGCAGCGGGAGGAGATGCCGGCCGACGTCGCCGAAGGCCTGGCCACCACGCTGATCGCCGCGTATGAGGGGGCCACCGCCCTGGCCCGGGTCCAGCGGTCCCGGGCCCCCTTGGACGCCGCCGCCGACGCGATGATCCGGCTGGTGGCCGCCAGCCGGTGACCGACCGACAGCCGAGCGGTCGCACTCGCCGGCGAGGAGATCGGACACGTCATCGAGGCCGCCGGTGGTCATTTGCGTGGCCGGCGGGTACGAACGCGAAGTGACGGAACGCAGGCGATGGGGGAGGCTGTGTTCGATGGACATCTCGGTGATGGCCGGGCGGCGGCGCTCTCCCGCCGGCGCCGCCGTCCCGTTGCCCCAGCGCCGATGATCTGGGTCTGGCCGTCGCCGTCGTGATCCCCGAGACGGCGCACGAGCAGGTGACGTTCTGTCACGACCCGGTCACCGGGCTGCGGGCGATCGTCGCCATCTGGTCCACCGCGCTCGGGCCGGCGCTCGGCGGCACCCGCTTCCACCCCTATCCGTCGTCGGCCGCCGCGCTCGCCGACGTGCTGGAGCTGAGCCGGGCGATGGCCTACAAGAACGCCCTCGCCGGCCTCGCCCACGGCGGCGGCAAGGCCGTCATCATCGGCGATCCGTCGACCGACAAGTCGGCGCCGCTGCTGCGCGCCTACGGGCGCTTCGTGCAGGGACTCGGCGGGCGCTACATCACGGCGTGCGACGTCGGCACCTACGTCGCCGACATGGACGTCGTCGCCGAGACGTGCGACTTCGTCACCGGACGCAGCCCGGAACGGGGCGGGGCGGGCGACTCCGGCGTGCTCACGGCGTACGGCGTCTACCAGGGCATGCGCGCCGCGGCACGACACCGCTGGGGCGCGGCATCACTCGATGGCCTCTGCATCGGCGTCGCCGGCGTCGGCAAGGTCGGCCGCCACCTCACCGAGCTCGCCCTCGCCGACGGCGCCACGGTCGTCGTGACCGACGTCGACCAGGAGGCGATCGCCTGGGTGCACGAGCACCATCCGGAGGTGACCGTGGTCGCCGACGCGGCGACGCTCG
>DATDAH010000379.1:0-3807 GCA_036525535.1 Acidimicrobiales bacterium | reverse complement strand
TGCCAAGAACGTACCGGGCGACGTCGGTAGCCTCGGGCCTCCGACCCGCCCGCCCCGGAGTCCCTGCTGCCATGGCGCACCTCGCCTTCCCCCCGCACCTGCCCGGCATCCTCGGTCCGCTGCTGTTCCGGCCGGAGACGGCGGCCCCGCTGAACGAACTGGCCGAGGTGCTCCTCCGAGGGGAGAGCACGTTGAGTCGGGGCGAGCGCGAGCTGATCGCCGCCTTCGTCTCGAACCGCAACGAGTGCCGCTTCTGCCAGATGTCGCACAGCACGTTCGCCGCCATGCAGCTCGATGGTGGGATGGAGGTCGTCGACGCCGTGAAGCGGGATCCGGACACGGCTCCGGTCTCGCCGAAGATGCGCGCCCTCCTGGCCATTGCCGGAGCGGTGCAGCGCAGCGGCCTCGACGTGACCGAGGCGATGGTCGGGGCGGCCCGGGCCGAAGGAGCCACCGACGTCGAGATCCATGACACCGTCCTGATCGCGGCGGCGTTCTGCATGTTCAACCGGTACGTCGACGGCCTGGCGACGTGGGCGCCCACGGCGTGGGAGGACTACGAGGTGATGGGGGCCCGCACCGTCGAGGACGGGTACCGGCCCCTCCCGCCCCGCGGCGTCCAGGCCTGAGCCCTCGCCCGCGGCCAGGGGTGACCGGTAGCCTCGCGTCGCCCTGCGCTCCACCCTGACCGCCTGACCGGAGGCCCTGTCATCACCGTCGAACCCGAAGCGGGCTCTCCCGCGTTCCGCCCCCTGGGCGCTCTCGAGTTCGAGCCGACGACCTGTCCGGTCTGCGGTGCCCACGAGGTCGGCCAGCGGCTCCAGAAGACGTTCCAGGACGTCGAGCTGCACTTCGGCGTCTGCACGACGTGCTCCACGCTCTACGCCGATCCCCGGATGACCGTCGAGTCGCTGCGCACCCTCTATGACTCCGAGGAGTTCTTCGAGGGGAAGGAGCAGAACCTCAACTACTACTCCTTCCTCAGCGGCGAGACCTTCCTGCGCAAGACCGCCCGGGGACGCATCGACCGGCTCCAGGCCCACGCCAACGGCCGTCGCCTGCTGGAGGTGGCCTCCGCCGCGGGCTTCTTCCTGGCCGAGGCCAAAGCGGCCGGATTCGAGGCCGAGGGCGTCGAGTTCTCCGGCCCGATGGCCCGCTACGCGGCCGAGCGGTGGGGGGTCCCCGTCACCGCCGGCTCGATCGAGGAGGTCGAGCTCGCCGCCTCCACCTACGACGTCATCGCCAGCTGGGGGGTGATGACCATCATCCGCGACCCCCCGGCGGTGATGGCCAAGTTCCACGCCGCCCTCAAGCCGGGTGGGGTGTGGGCCTTCAACACCTACAGCCGCAACTCGCTGTGGGGCCGGCTGTTCGGGGGGCGCTGGTACATCCTCGTGCCCAACACCAGCCAGATCCACGACGACGCCACGCTGAAGCGGCTCATCGACGAGGCCGGCTTCGACCTCGTGGCCCGCCGCCGGGACCGGCCCTACGCCAGCGTGGAGCGCCTGCTCTTCGTGCTGCTCTCCCACGTCAGCCACGGCGTCCGGGACAAGTTCTTCGAGCGGGTTCACGTCCTGAACAAGCTGGTCATCCCGTTCCGCGCCCCCGACGCCTTCGAGTACGTGTGCGTGAAGCGGTGATCCTCTGATGGCGAGCTCGGACCTGCTCACCCCCATGGGCGCGGGGCTGACCGAGGTCGAGCCCGGCTTCTTCATCGGCCCCGAGACCGAGGGCCTGCACTACGACTCGGCCCGTTCCCTGCACTGGCGGGAGGCCGAGGACGACTCCGGCTGGCACCGCCACCGGGCCGCGGTGGTCGCCGACGCCGTCGCCGCGCTGCCGCCGGACGGCACCGTGTTCGACCTCGGCGGGGGCAATGGCTTCGTGTCCCGGGCCCTCGTGGCCGAGGGGATCCCCGCCGTCCTGGTCGAGCCCGTCGACGAAGCGGTGCGCACCGCCTACGACCGGGGCCTGCGCCCGGTGGTCTGCTCCACCGTGGAGGCAGCGGGGTTCCCGGCCGGTTCCCTGCCGGCCGTGGGCATGTTCGACGTGCTCGAGCACATCGATGACGACGTCGGCCTCCTCCGCCTGCTCCACGACCTCCTGGCTCCAAGCGGGCGGCTCTACCTGACCGTGCCGAAGCATCCCGGGCTGTGGTCGGCCCACGACGAGGAGTCGGGCCACCAGCGGCGCTACACGAGCGCCGGGCTGCGGACCGTCGTCGAGGACGCGGGGTTCACCGTCGAGCGCCAGACCTCGTTCTTCTCCGCCTTGCTCGCGCCCATGGCCCTGCGCCGGGTGGTGCGGCGCTCGCCCCGGAAGGGCGTCGCCGCGGCCGAGGTGACCGACCCCACCGGCGGCGGCGGGGCCCTGGCCGGCGGCCTGGACCGGCTGCTGGCCCACGAACGCCGGTCTCTGCGCCGCCGCGACCGACGGACGGGGACGAGCATCCTCTTGGTGGCCCGCCGTGGCTGACGACCAGGGCGCGGCATCGGCGCCGACCTACAGCGTCGTCATCCCGGTCTTCAACAGCCGCGACATCGTGGCCGCCACGGCGGCCGACGTCGTCGCCTTCTTCGAAGGGCGGGGCGAGACCTTCGAGGTCGTCCT
The DNA here is from genome assembly GCA_036525535.1 of Acidimicrobiales bacterium. Lineage (GTDB taxonomy): Bacteria > Actinomycetota > Acidimicrobiia > Acidimicrobiales > DATDAH01 > DATDAH01. The sequence goes on along the minus strand of DATDAH010000379.1, from coordinate 1,194 downwards.
GGTCAACGACGGCGGCGAGGACGGGAGCTGGGAGGTCATCCGGGACCTGGCCCAGGCCGACCCCCGGGTCGTGGCCGTCCGCTTCCTGCGCAACTACGGGCAGCACAACGCCAACCTCGCCGGCTTCGCCGAGACCCGGGGCAGGTGGATCGTCACCATGGACGACGACGGCCAGAACCCGGCGTCGGAGATCGCGGCTCTGGTCGAGACGGCCGAGGCCGGAGACCACGACGTGGTCTTCGGGCGGTTCGACCGCAAGAAGAGCTCGCTCAGCCGGTCCATCGGCACCCGGCTGATGGGGGCCATGAACCGGCGCATCTTCGGCAAGCCCAAGGACCTGGCGGTGACCAACTTCCGCCTGCTCCACCGGGACGTCGTCGAGCGCATCCTCGCCTCGGGCAACACCTACCCCTACATCACCGGTCAGGCCCTGCTCTACTCGGCCTCGCCCGCCAACGCCGACGTCCGTCACCTGCCCAGGGCCGGGGGCCAGAGCACGTACAGCCTGCGCAAGATCATCAGCCTCGTGCTACGGATCATGTTCAGCTACTCACCCGCCCCACTGCAGCTGATGGCCGGCCTGGGGGCGGTGGTGGCCATCGGCAGCTTCTGCATCGGCGTCGTCTACCTCGTCCACGGCGTGGTCGCCGGGTCCCGGGTGGAGGGCTGGACGACGGTCATCGTGCTCCTGGCCTTCCTCAACGGCGTGGCCATCGCGATGCTCTCGATGCTGGGGGAGTACATGGTCCGGACCCTGCGCCAGGTCACCGACCGCCGGTCCTACCTCGTCGCGGACCGGGTGGATGGCCGGGCCTGATCCCGTGGCTCAGGCCTTCATCGTGGGGGCGCAGCGCTGCGGCACCACGAGCGTGGCCACCGCGCTGGAGCGGCATCCTCAGGTCGTGCTGGCCCAGCCGCGGCGCCCGGAGCCGAAGTTCTTCCTGCAGCCGGGGGCCGACGCCGACGTCGACGCCTACCTGGCCCGCCACTACCCCGACGTCGGCCCCGACATCCGCCTGCGCTGTGAGAAGAGCACCAGCTACTTCGAGTCCGACGTCGCGTGCGCGCAGATCCGGGCGGCCTTCCCCGAGGCCCGCATCCTCGTGGTCCTCCGCGACCCGGTGGAGCGGGCGCTCTCGCACTACCGGTTCTCCCGGGAGCAGGGCGTGGAGGACCTGCCGGTCGAGGCCGCCC
>DATDAH010000378.1:0-2579 GCA_036525535.1 Acidimicrobiales bacterium | reverse complement strand
CCGATGCCCTTCGAGGCACCCGTCACCAAGGCGATCCCCCGGGTCACCGGCCGGTCCACTCGGGGGGTCGTTTCGCGTTGAAAGCGGCGTGGAACTCCGCGTGGTCCTGCGTGGTCATCAGCAACGCCTGGGTCATCGCGTCGAGCTCCATGGCAGCCCCGATCGGCATGTCCAGCTCGCGCGTGATCAGGGTCTTCGTCTGCTGGATTCCGAGCGTGGGCCCGTCGGCGAGCCGCCGCGCGAGGGTCGAGCACGCACCGTCGAGATCGTCGGTGAGCTGGGTGACCAGGCCGTAGCGATCGGCCGTCTCGGCGTCGATCGTGTCCCCGAGCATGAGCAGCTCGGTGGCGCGGCCGTAGCCCACCAGGCGCGGCAGGAGGTACGCAGCTCCCATGTCACCGCCGGACAACCCGACCTTGGTGAACAGGAACGCGAACCTCGCCTGGGGCGTGCAGATGCGGAAGTCGGCCGCGATCGCGACCACACTCCCGGCGCCGGCGGCGATGCCCTGGATCCCGGCGATGATCGGGATCGGGCACTCGCGCATCGCCCGGATGACGTCGCCGGTCATCCTGGTGAACCCCATCAGGCCCGCGGCGTCCATCTGGATCAGCTCGCCGATGATCTCGTTCACGTCACCGCCACCGCAGAAGCCCCTGCCCTCGCCGCGGATCACCAGCACCCGGGTGTCGCCACGGTGCGGCAGCTCGGCGAGGAGGTCGCGGAGGTCGGCGTACGACTCGAAGGTCAGCGGGTTCATCTTCTCGGGGCGGTTCAGGGTGACCGTCGCGACGCCGTCGGTCACCGAGAAGTCGAAGTGCTGCCAGTCGTCGGTGATCCCCGCGCTGGCGCGGTACCGGCTCATTCCTCGGTGTCCTTGCTGCCTCGTGGGGTGTTCACTCCGTCCCTTTCATGAGTCCGCGGGCGATGATCGTCCGCTGCACCTCGGAGGCACCCTCGTAGATCCGCGGCGCCCGCACCTCACGATAGAGCCGCTCGAGCAGGTGCCCGCGCTGCAGCCCGCGGGCCCCGTGCAGCTGGAGGGCCTGGTCGACCACCCACTGCGCGGTCTCGGTGGCGAAGAGCTTGGCCTGCGCGGCGGTCGCGGTGATCTGGTGCGACGGCGCGCCGGCGTCGTACGCCGCGGCTGCTCTGCGCACCAGAAGGCGGCCGGCCTCGATCCGCGTCGCCATCTCGGCCAGCGTGTGCTGGGTCGCCTGCAGGTCGATCAGCTTCCCGCCGAAGAGCTCGCGTTCCCTGGCCCAGGCCAGGCTGGCGTCGAGGGCGGCCTGACCCATGCCCACGGCGAAGGCGCCGACACTGGGGCGGAACAGGTCCAGCGTCCGCATCGCGACTCCGAAGCCGCGGTCGACCTCGCCGAGCAGATCGTCCGTCGAGACGCGGACGCCGTCGAAGTGGAGCGTGCCGAGCGCATGGGGGGCGAGCATGTCGAGACGCTCACCCGTGAGGCCCGGCACGTCGCCCGCAACAGCGAACGCCGAGACGCCGCGGGCACCGGTGCCCGCGGTGGTGCGGGCGAACACGGAGTAGACGTCGGCATCGGGCGCGTTGGAGATCCAGGTCTTGGTGCCGTGCAGCGTCCAGCCGCCACCGTCCGGCCGAGCCTCGAGCGAGAGTGCGCCGGCGTCCGAACCCGCGTCGGGCTCGGACAGGGCGAACGCCGGGACGACGTCACCGCTCGCGACGCCGGGGATCCAGCGGTCACGGGTGACGTCGTTCCCGGACTGGAGGATCGGGTAGGCCCCGAGTCCCTGGAGGGCGAGCGCGGTCTCGGCTTCGGTGTGGACCGTGGCAAGCATCTCGCGGAGCAGACACAGCTGCATGGCGGCCGCGTCGCGGGGGGACTCCTCAGGCGCTCCCCCGAAGAGCCCACGCAGCAGCCCGGCCCGGCCCAACGCCTCTACCAGGGGCCGGTTGACCGCGCCGTGCACGGGCTCGACGTCCTCGAAGCTGGCCGCCACCGACCGCACCCACCCGGCGTACTCCGCCTGCGCGGCGGTCAGCCCGAACGCCGTCACGGGGTCGACGGGTCGGTCCGGCGAGGATCCGCTCACGCCGCCGACCATACCGGCGACCGTATTGCGCCTTGACAACGCTCGTCAAGAAGACGCAATGTTTGGGAACTCAACCATTCGATTCGGAGGGCAGATGCGGATCGCGGTGATCGGAGGCGGCCCCGGCGGCCTCTACTTCTCGGCCCTCGCCCAGCAGCTGGCAGCGACCACCGGACAGCAGCACGAGATCACGGTCTGGGAGCGGAACGCCGCGGACGACACCTTCGGGTTCGGCGTGGTGTTCAGCGACGAGACGCTCGGCGGCATCGAGCACGCCGACTCGACGGTCTTCGCGCAGATGCAGCGCGAGTTCGCGGTCTGGGACGACATCGACGTCCACTTCAAGGGAGAGGTCATCACCAGCGGCGGCCACGGGTTCGCCGCGATGAGCCGCCGCCGGCTCCTGGAGCTCCTCCAGGAGCGCTGCCGCGAGCTCGACGTGACGCTGCGCTTCCGGACCGAGGCGCCCGACATCGACGAGCTCGTCAGCACGCACGACCTGGT
>DATDAH010000377.1:0-56144 GCA_036525535.1 Acidimicrobiales bacterium | reverse complement strand
GGCGCCGTGCTGCTGGTCTGGGACCAGGCCGACGAGCGGTGGTACTTCCCGGGTGGGGGCATCGAGGCGGGGGAGTCCCCCGAGGAAGCGCTGGCCCGGGAGGTGACGGAAGTGACCGGATATCGGGTCGTGTCGTTAGCGCCGCTCGCCATCGTCGACCAGCCAACGGTCGAGGGGGTCACCAAGGAGTGCCATTTCTTCCTCGCCGAGGTCGACGACGCGCAGCCCGGCCCGGCCGAGCACGAGAGTGAGTGGGTGCCGCTGACCGAAGCGGCCGCCGGGTTGGAGAACGCCAGCCAGGTCGCGTTGGCCCTGGCCACGCCGTCGCTGGTGACCACCGTCGTCGACGACCTGAACCACCCGGTCGTGCCCCCGCCCGGCACCGACCACCGCCAGGCCGCGGCCGACGCCGGCTGTTTTCACCTGGTTGAAGTCGGTCCCCCGCCTTCTGGCGTCAGTTGGTCACGCCCGGGCGGACCACCTGACGCAGGTTCGGAGCGGGGGCTGCGGGTCGTGGCCGCAAATCTGGAGCGGGGACGCCGTCTGGACGACTGGGTCACGCTCCTGACGGCAGCCGGGCCCGACGTGATCCTGATCTCAGAGGCCGACGGCGGGATGGCCCGATCGGGCAACCGATTCGTGGCCCGCGAGCTGGCCGACCGCCTGGGCATGGCGTTCGTCTTCGCCGTCGAGTTCGTCGAGCTCTCCCTTGGCGGCGAGGACGAGCGGGACGAGCTCCCGGCTGGCTCGGCCAATGAGTTCGGCGTCCACGGCGGGGCCATCCTCAGCCGCTTCCCGCTCGAGCGGCCGGCTGCTGTCCGTTTCGAGTTCGACGGTCAGTGGTACGCCGACGACAGCCCCGAGCCCCGAGTCGGCGGGCGTTGCGCACTGGTGGCGACCGTCGACGACGTCGTCGTCGTGGCCCCGCACCTGGAGAGCCACGGTGCGCCAACGGGGCGTTCCCGACAGGTGACGGACCTCCTCGACCTCATCGAGCCTTACGCCGACGGTCGACCCGTCATCGTCGGCGGGGACCTCAACACCCACACCGTCGACCTCAGCGGCCGGGAGGAGGTCGGTGGTGAGCTCACCCCGGACCGCTTCCGGCACCCCATCGACCGGGAGCCGCTGTTCGCGGAGGCGGCCGAGCGGGGCTACGAGTGGTCCACCGCCAACACCGACGAGCCCACCCACCGCACGAGCCGCGGCCGGGGTGACCTGAACCTCGACTGGTTCCTGACCCGGGGCCTGGCGGCGACCGGGCCGGAGGTCATCGCCGCCCTCGCCCCCGACGGCACCGCGCTGTCCGACCACGACCTCATCGCGGTCATCGTTCGACCGGTTCGGATCAGACCGTGAGGAGCTTCTCGTAGCCGGGCTTGACGATGTCGTCGATGATGGCGAGGCGCTCGTCGAAGGGGACGAAGGCGCTCTTGAGGGCGTTGACGGTGAGCCAGCGCATCTCGGTCAGGCCCCAGCCGAAGGCCTCGTGCAGGCCGGCGAACTCGCCCGACATGGAGATGTCGCTCATCAGCCGGTTGTCGGTGTTGACCGTGACCCGGAAGCGCAGGTCGTGGAGAGCCTTGATGGGGTGCTCGGCGATGGACTTCACGGCGCCCGTCCCCACGTTGGAGGTCGGGCACATCTCCAGTGGGATACGCCGGTCCCGCACGAAGGCGGCCAGACGGCCCAGGTGGGCCTCGCCGTTCGGCCCGTACTCGATGTCGTCGACGATGCGGACGCCGTGGCCCAAGCGCTCGGCCCCGCAGAACTGGATGGCCTCCCAGATCGACGGCAGCCCGAAGGCCTCGCCGGCGTGGATGGTCATGTGGAAGTTCTCCCGCTGCACGTACTCGAAGGCGTCGAGGTGGCGGGTCGGGGGGAAGCCCTTCTCGGGGCCGGCGATGTCAAAGCCGACCACGCCGAGATCCCGGTGGCGCACCGCCAGCTCGGCGATCTCAGTGGAGTGGGCCTGCTGGCGCATGGCCGACAGGATCGACCGCACGGTGATGCCCCTGTCCTTGCTGCCGGCGGCGAACCCAGCGGTGACGGCGTCGACGACCTCGTCCATGGTCAGGTCGGCCTCGACGTGCTGCTCCGGGGCGTAGCGGATCTCGGCGTAGACGACGCCGTCTGTGGCCAGATCCTCCGCGCACTCGGCGGCCACCCGCTCGATGGCGTCGCGGGTCTGCATGACCCCGACGGTGTGCTCGAAGGCCTCGAGGTACTCCTCGAGTGAGTTGCCGCCCGCCCCTCGGGTGAACCACGCCGTCAGCTCGTCGACATCGGTCGTCGGCAGCGCCGAGTAGCCCTGCTCGGCCGCCAGCTCGACGACCGAAGCGGGCCGGAGCCCTCCGTCGAGGTGGTCATGGAGCAGGGCCTTGGGCGCCTGCCGGATGGTCTCGAGGTCGAGGTCGGCTCCCATGGGTGGAGGCTAACCAGCGGATTCTCACCGCGTTCTCAGCTCGGTGTCGAGGCCACCGGACGAAGGGGCAGGCTGGGGCGTTGGAGCCAGTTGTCAGCGGGGTAGGCGGCGCCCCGCTCGACGACGTGCAGCGTGTAGGCATGCCGTGAGCGGTCCGAGCGGTTGGGACCAGAGCGGTGGGGAAGGGCGCCATGCAGGACGATCAACGTCCCCGCCGCCGCCTCGAGGGGCACCAGCCCGTCCTCGGGATAGGGGGAGGCGTCGAGCACGTCCATCGCCGTGCCCCCCTCGCCGTCTCGCCGGAAGCGCTGCTTGACCGGGATCTCGTGGCCGCCGGGCAGCGCCCACAGGCAACCGTTCTCCAGCGTCGCCTCCTCGATGGCGAACCAGAAGCCGGTGACCGACTGGGGTTCGGTCCACAGGAAGGTGTGGTCGGTGTGGCTCGTCACCTCGCCACCGATGCGGGGCTGCTTGAAGATGTACATCGACTGGAGGATCGACGGGTCCTCGTAGCCCAGGTCCGTGCAGACCTCGGCCAGGTCCGCCGTGTGGCTGAACCGCTCGAACACCGGGTCCAGGTCGTGCATGGCGTGGCCCAGCTTGTTGATCGACAGGGCCTTCGCCTGGCGCAACCCGCCGTCCTCGTCAAACGCCTCCTCCTCGAAGAAGAAGCGGGTGGTGTCGCCCGAGGTGAGGAAGTACTCGTCGCTGTGCCGGGTCTGCTCGTTGGTCGTGAAGATGGATTTCACCCCGGCGTCGGGCTCGAAGCCGTCGACCAACGCTTCGGCCTCGGCCTTGAGGTTGGCACAGGCCTCGAGCGACACGAACCCAGGGAGGACGAGGAACCCGTCCCGCCGGTAGTCCGCCTGCTGCGCCGAGCTCAGCACCGGGCCAACGTAGCCCGGTGCCGAGCCGATGATCAGCGCTCGTCCGCGGGGAGGCCGAGGGCGACCTTCCCGGCGTGGACCAGCGACTCCTCCGGATCGAGGGGGTGGTACCGGGCGGCCTGCACGTCGCGGAGGTACCGCTCGATGGGCTGGGTCCGGGAGAAGGCGGCGCCGCCCCCGACCTCGAGCGCCAGCTGGCAGACCTCGACGGCGGCGAGGGCGATCTCCCGCTTGGCGGCCATCACGGCCACCACCGTGTCCATGGACGGGGTCGGGTCGTCGCCCACCATGTCGAGGGCACCGTCGAGGGCCCAGGCGGCGACCCGCAGACGGGTGTCCATCAGGCCGATCTGGCGCTGGCGCAGCGGGTCGTCGGCCCGTGCCGTGCCGGCGATGAGCCCGACGGCATGGTCCCGGGCGGCCTCGGCCACGCCCAGGTAGACCGCGGCGATCGGCGGCATGGCGATGCTGAGGATGACCTGCAGCGGCCCGTCGATCCGGCCGTGGGGCCGGCGGGCCAGCACCTGCTGGTCGCTGACGAAGACGTCCTTCAGCTCGATGTCGTGGCTGCCGGTCCCCCGCATGCCGAGGGCGTCCCAGGTCTCGAGGACCGTGACACCCTCGCTCGACGTGGGGATCGCCATGTTCAGCACGACCCGGCCCTCCTCGGGATCGTCGTAGGGGAACATGGTCGACATCGCGGCCCCCACGGGGGCCTGGCTGGCGAACGGCTTGCGGCCACTGACCAGAAAACCGCCGTCGACCCGGGTGGCCGAGCCCCGCGGGTTGGTCAGGTCACCGCCGCCGGTCGAGACCAGGACGATGCCCTCGTCGGCGACCCGTCGAAGGGTCGCTTCAGCCCCTGGCATGTCGCGCCGGTGACGCCACGCCGTGAACAGGACGACGTGCTGGTGCATGACGGACGCCAGGGCCGTCGACCCGCAGTGGCGGGCCAGCTCGCGCTGCGCCATCGCCACCTGCCGCACCGTGGCGCCCCGGCCCCCGAGCTCCGCGGGGACGGCCAGGGCCAGGAAGCCGCTGTCGGCCAGCAGTTGGTAGGCCTCGACGACGAAGGTCCCGTCACGGTCGTGGCGCTCGGCGTGCTCGGCGACTTCCCGGCCGAGCTCCCCGGCCCACGCGACGAGCTGCTGCTCTCTCTCGGACTCGGTTTCTCGTTCGATGATGCTCATGGAGGGCAGTGTGAAGAGGACGGACCGACCCAACCAGTGCTGGATCTGTACCTTGGCAGGATGCGTGACTACGGCCAGTACTGCCCGGTTGCCCTCGGGAGCGAGGTGCTCGCCGACCGCTGGACCCCGCTGATCCTGCGGGAGATGGTCCTCGGCAGCACCCGGTTCAACGACATCGAGCGCGGGCTGCCGGGCATCTCCCGCAGCCTGTTGGTGCAGCGGTTGCGCCATCTCGAGCGCAAGGAGGTGCTCGAACGGCGACCGGCCGCCAGCGGCCGCGGCAGCGAGTACCACCTCACCGAGGCCGGCGGGGACCTCGGCGGCGTGATCATGTCGCTGGGCGAGTGGGCCGTGCGCTGGAAGCTGGCCGAGCCCGAGGTCGAGGAGGTGGATCCCCGGGCGCTCACCTGGTGGATGCACCTCCGGATGGACGAGGAGCGCCTCCCCGACCGTCGGGTGGTGATCGAGTTCGCCTACCAGGTCCCCCGGATCCAGATCTGGATCGTTGTCGACCGCGGCGACGCATCCGTCTGTGCCCAGCACCCGGGCTTCGAGAGCGACCTCGTCGTGCGCACCGACGCGGTCTCGATGGCCCGCGTCTTCAACGGGTTCACCACTCTCCGTCAGGCGGTCGACGACGGGACGGTGGAGTTGCTCGGACCCCCTGCGCTGGTCCGGGGCTTCGGTCGCTGGTTCCTGTGGAGCCCGTTCCGGCCCGCCGTCCGGGCCGAGCTGGCCCGGAGGTAGCGCTCCGTCACTCGGGCGTGATTCGGTCCAGGATCAGGGGGCCGGGGTCGGCGGGATCGGGCCCGAGGGTCCAGGCGTCGGCCAGCGCCTCACGGGCCGCGTCGAAGCGGGTGGGATCGTCGGCCCGCAGTTCCAGCACCGGTTCGCCGGCGCGAACGCCATCGCCCACCTTGGCGTGGCAGACGACGCCGGCCGTGGCGCTGACGGCGTCCTCCTTGCGGGCCCGGCCCGCCCCCAGGCGCCAGGCGGCCACGCCCACGGCCATGGCGTCCAGCCGCTGGATCACGCCGTCAGTCTCGGCGGACAGCATCTCGTTCTCGGCGGCGACGGGCAGCGGAGCATCGGGATCCCCGCCCTGGGCGGCCACGATGGCCCGCCAGCGGTCCATGGCCCGACCATCGTCCAGAGCGTCGGCGGGATCGACATCCAGCCCGGCCAGCTCCACCATCTCCCGGGCCAGGGCCAGCGTGACCTCGACCAGGTCTTCGGGCCCGCCTCCGGCCAGCACCTCGACCGACTCCTCGACCTCCACGGCGTTGCCTGCACTCCGGCCCAGGGGCTGCTCCATGGCCGTCAGCAGGGCGGTGGTCCGCACGCCGTGGGCCGTGCCCAGCCCGACCATCGTTCGGGCCAGCTCCCGGCCTCGCTCGGGGTCGGGGAGGAAGGCGCCGGAGCCGAACTTCACGTCGAGGACCAGCGCGTCGGTGCCCTCGGCGATCTTCTTGGACATGATCGACGAGGCGATCAGCGGGATGGACTCGACCGTGCCGGTCGTGTCCCGCAGCGCGTAGAGGCGACGATCGGCCGGGGCGAGGTCGGGGCCCGCGGCGCAGATGACCCCACCCTCGGCGGCCAGCACAGCGATGAACTCCTCGTTGCCGAGCTGAGCCCGCCAGCCGCGAATGGCCTCCATCTTGTCCAGGGTCCCGCCGGTGTGGCCGAGGCCCCGACCCGAGAGTTGGGGCACGGCCAAGCCGCAGGCCGCGGCCAACGGGATGAGGGGCAGCGAGACCTTGTCGCCGACGCCGCCGGTGGAGTGCTTGTCGACGGTGGGTCGGGTGATCGCCGACAGGTCGAGGCGTTCGCCCGAGTCGATCATGGCCTCGGTCCAGACGGCCAGCTCGTCGGGGACCATGCCCCGCCAGAAGATGGCCATGGCCAGCGCCGCCGCCTGCTCGTCGGCCACCTCGCCCGCCGTGTACGCCGTCATGAACCAGCGGATCTGGTCGTCGGACAGGCGCCTGCCGTCCCGCTTGGTGCGGATGACGTCGACGGCCGAGTGGCTGCTCACCGGATGTCCACCTTCAGAGGTCATCGGGGCCGAAGGCATGGGCCAGCAGCTCGCCCAGCGGCAACGGCCTGTGCGGGCCGTCCACCAGCAGCTCGGCGCCGCCGAATTCGTAGAGCACCTGCCGGCAGCGGCCACAGGGCATGAGCAGCTCGTCCCGGTCGGGGGCCACGCACGAGACCGCGACCAGGCGCCCCCCGCCCGCCGCGGCCAGCGCCGATGCCAGCCCGCACTCGGCGCAGAGGGTCAGCCCGTAGGACGCGTTCTCCACGTTGCAGCCCGTCACGATGGTTCCGCCGTCGGTCAGCGCCGCGGCGCCGACCCGGAGGCCCGAGTACGGGGCGTACGCCCCTTCGCCGACCTCGTGGGCCGCCGACCGAAGGGCGTCCCAGTCGACGTCCATCCGCTACTCGACCTGGCCCTTGCGCCAGGGCTTGCCGTCGGCGGCAGGCGGCCGCAGGCGCTGGGTGGCGACGGCCAGGACCAACAGCGTCACGACATACGGCGTCATCTGGACGAACTCACCCGGCACCTCGTCGGTCGTGAGGAACCAGAGGCCGGTCAGGAGGCCGAGGACCCCAGTGACCGCGCCCGTGGCCCAGTTGCGGCGCCGGAGTTGGATGGCGGCGTACACGATGGCGCCGACGGCGACGAAGAGCAGGAGGGCGTGCACCGCTTCCTTGTCCCTCAGGTTGAGCGCGTCGGCGAAGCCGAACAGCAAGGCGCCGGCAGCCGCACCGAAGGGGAGCCAGTTGCCGAAGATCATGGCGGCGAGGCCGATGAAGCCTTTGCCCTGGGTCTGGCCTTGGCGGTAGATGCCGGCGGCCTCGATGGCCAGGAACGCCCCGGCCAGGCCCGCGAGCCCCCCGCTGATCATCAGGGCGAAGTAGCGCATCCGGTTGACGGGCACGCCCAGGGAATCCGCCGCCGTGGGGTGCTCGCCGCACGAGCGCACCCGCAGGCCGAACACCGTGCGCCACATGACCCACCACGTGAGGGGCACGAGGAGTATGGCGATGAGAGTCAGGTAGGACAGGTTGTGGGTCACCCCCCGGAGGACGCCGGCCAGGTCGGAGACGACCAGCCAGTGGTGGTCCTCCAACGAACCGAGGGCGTCGGGAGAGTGCCAGCCGAACAGGTTCCCGCCCGACAGGATCGGGACGTCGAAGGTGCCCGCCCCCTCGACCCGAGGCGACTGCGTGGCCCCACCGCCCGCCACCCCCGTGTAGACCTCGACGGAGAGGTAGCGGGCGATGCCGCCGGCCAGCGTGATGATGGCCACGCCGGAGATGATGTGGTCGACGTTGAAGGTGACGGTCGCCAGGGCGTGCAGGAGCCCGGCGGCCAGCCCGCCGGCGATCCCGATGACCACACCCCACCAGGGCCCGTACTGCCAGGCCCCCCACGCGCCGAACCAGGTCCCGAGGATCATCATCCCCTCGAGGCCGATGTTGACGATGCCGGACCGCTCCGCCCACAGCCCGCCGAGCGCGGCCAGGCCGATGGGCACGGCCAGGCGCAACGTCGTGCCGACCGTGCCGCTGGAGGTCAGGTCGGGGCTGTCGGTGATCCACCGGACGACGGCCAGGAGGACGAACAGCCCGACCCCGATCGCCAGTATCCGCTGGCGCCGCTTGGCAGTCTTCAGCCGGGAGGCGGCCGTCATCTGGTCGGCCCGGCTGACCGAGCCCTGACCGGCGACGGAAGGGCCCCCTTCGACGAGGCTCATGCCGGGGCTCCCACGGGCTGTGCGGTCGTGGCGGGGGCCTCGGGCGGTGACTCCTCACCCACCATCCGACGCTGTTGACGCTCGATCACCCGTTGCACCAGTTCGTACGCGATCACCACCGAGAGGACGATCACCCCTTCCATGATCACCACGATCTCCTTGGCGATGTCCTCGAGGTCGAGGATCTGGGCGCTGCGGTCGAGGAAGGCCAGCAGGAGGGCGCCGATCGCGATCCCGATTGGGTTGCTTCGCCCGAGCAGGGCCACGGTGATGCCGGCGAACCCCAGCCCGGTGCCGAAGTCCAGCCCGTAGTTGTGGGAGAAGCCGAGCAGGGTGGGCATGCCGACCAGTCCGGCGACAGCCCCCGAGAGCATCATCCCCTTGACGATCATTGCCCGCGGCGCCACGCCGCTGGCCCGGGCCGCCAGGGGGTTGAGGCCGCTGGCCCGGAGGTCGTAGCCGAAGCGGGTGCGCCAGATCAGGACGTAGTACCCGATGCCGACGGCGAGGGCGAGGAGCACGATGGCATTGATCGTGGCGTTGGGCCCGAGCTCGGTCAGGTCGGGGAACCAGCCCGATTCCGGGATCTTCTTGGTCTGGAGGTTGAGGGTCTCGTCGGCCCGGTCGAGGAAGTGGTTGGCGAGCAGGTAGCTGACCAGGAAGGTGGCGATGGAGTTGAGCATGATCGTGGAGATCACCTCACTCACGCCCCGGGTCACCTTGAGCACCCCGGGGATCGCTCCCCAGACCATCCCGCTGAGCATGGCCACGACCAGGATGAGGGTGACGTGCAGGACCGGGGGCAGGTTCACGGCCGCCCCCACAAAGGCGGCCATGAGGACGGCGATCGTGTACTGGCCCTCGACGCCGATGTTGAACAGCCCCATCTTGAAGGCGACGGCGAACGCCACGCCGGAGAGGTAGAGGGGGACGCTGCGATCGACGATGGAGGCGATCGACTGTTCGGTGGTGCCGAAGTCCCACATGAGCTTGAAGGCGTGGAAGGGGTCGTTGCCGCTGAGCTTGAGGACCAGGCCCGACACGGTGAGGGCGAAGAGCACGGCCGCGAGCGGCGCCAGCAGGCGCAGGAGGGGGACGTACAAGCGCCGCATCAGGCGGCCTCGCCCGTGCGGGCGCCGGTCATGTACGAGCCCAGCTCCTCGGGCGTCACCGTCGCCGGGTCCAGCTCGGTCACGATGCGGCCCCGCAACATGACCAGGAGCCGGTCGGACAGCCCGATCAGCTCCTCGAGGTCCGCCGACACCAACAGGGTGGCCAGCCCCGCGGCCCGGGCGTCGCGGAGGTGGTCCCAGACCGCGGCCTGGGCGCCCACGTCGACGCCCCGGGTCGGGTGGTTCGCGAGCAGGACCTTCGCCCCCGCCGTCAGCTCACGGCCCACGATCAGCTTCTGCTGGTTGCCACCGGACAGGGCGTAACCGGCGACGTCGAAGCCGGGGGCCCGCACGTCGTAGGTGTCCAGGATCTCCTCGGTGCGGCGCTTGGCCCCGGCCCGGTCGATCCACGGCCCCTTGGCGTAGGGCGGCTGGGTCTGGTGGCCGAGCATCGCGTTCTCCCAGAGGGGCGAGCTCATCAGCATCCCGCGCCGGTGGCGGTCCTCGGGGATGTAGCCGATCCCGGCTTCACGGCGGGCCCGGGTGCCGACCGCGACCAGGTCCTCGTCGCCGAGGCGGATGGCGCCCGTGGTGGCGGGTTGGAGGCCGAGGATCACGTCGATGAGCTCGGCCTGGCCGTTGCCCTCCACCCCGGCCACGCCGACCACCTCACCCCGGTGGACCTTGAAGGCGATGTGCTCCAGCAGCCACCGGTCGCCCTCACCCTGGACCGAGACGTCGTCGACCTCGAGGCCGACCTCCTCGGTGACGGTGGACTCGCGCGTCTCGGGGGTGGGCAGCTCGCTGCCCACCATCAGCTCCGCCAGGTCACCGGCCGTGACGTCGTGCGGATCGACGGTGGCCACGGTTCGGCCGGCCCGCAGGACGGTGATGGTGTCGGCGATGGCCAGCACCTCGTCGAGCTTGTGGGAGATGAACACGATCGTCTCGCCCTGGGCCTTGAGCTCGCGCAGGTTGTCGAAGAGCTCCTCGATCTCGTGGGGCACGAGCACCGCGGTGGGCTCGTCGAGGATGAGGATGCGGGCTCCCCGGAACAGGACCTTGATGATCTCGACCCGCTGGCGCTCCCCGACCCCGAGGGTCTCCACGGTCTGGTTGGGGTCGACGTCGAGGCCGTAGGCCGACGAGAGCTTCTGGATGCGCTCCCGGGCGTCCTTGAAGTCGATGCGCCCGACCTGGGAGGGCTCGTCACCCAGGACGATGTTCTCGAGCACGGTGAGCTGGTCGGCCAGCATGAAGTGCTGGTGGACCATGCCGATGCCGGCGTTGATCGCGTCCTTCGGCGAACGGAAGGCCACGGGCTGGCCGTTGACCGACATGGTGCCCTCGTCCGGTGGCTGCATGCCGTAGAGGATCTTCATCAGGGTGGACTTGCCCGCGCCGTTCTCGCCCACGAGCGCGTGGATGGCGCCTCGTCGCACCGCCAGGTCGACGCCGTCGTTGGCCACGACCCCGGGGAAGCGCTTGACGATCCCCTCGAGCTCGACGGCCATGGCCTGGTCCGTGTCCACCGCCCTCCTCATGGTCGCGTCACTGCCGGTTGGGGATGTCGCCATCGGTCGAAGACGACGACGGACCCGGGCACCCTAGCCCGGGTCCGTCGCACGGTTTTCTGGCGGGATCAGCCGATCCGGTTCACTCCGGAACGGTCGGAACCTCGATGCCCCCGTCGATGATCTGCTGCTTGTAGTCCTCGAGGGCGGTGATGGTCTCCTCGGAGAGGAAGTCACCGCTCGTCGAGTACCCGACGCCGTCGACCGACAGGTCGAAGACGGTCGTCTGGCCACCGACCTCGTCACCGGCGACCGCCGAAGCGATGGTGTTGTAGACGGCCACGTTCACCTGCTTGAGCATCGAGGTCAGGATCACGTCCTGGACCGCGGGGTCAGCGGTGTTGTACTGGTCCGAGTCCACCCCGATGGCCCACGCGTCGCCACCGGCGTCACGGACGGCCTGGGCCGCCTCGAACACGCCGGAGCCGGAACCACCGGCCGCGGCGTAGACGATGTCGGCACCACCCTCGTACATGCTGGTCGCGACCTCGCGACCCCGGTCGGGGGCGTTGAAGCCGTCGAAGTCCGGGGGCTCGGTGAGGTACTCGACGTCGACGGTGATCGCCGGGTCGACCTCGGCCACACCGGCCTCGTACCCGGCCTGGAACTTCTGGATCAGCTCGGTGTTCACACCACCGATGAAGCCGACGTGGTCGGTCTGGGTGGTGAGGGCGGCGGCGGCGCCGACCAGGAACGAGCCCTGCTCCTCGGCGAAGACGAGGTTGGCCACGTTGGGCAGGTCGTTGGCGGCGTCGTCCACGATCGCGAACGTGCTGTCCGGGCAGTTCTCGGCGACCGCGGCCACCGACTCCGAGTAGAGGAAGCCGACGGCGAAGATCAGGTCCGTGCCGTTGTCACACAGCAGCTGCAGCAGCTCTTGGCGGTTCTCGCCGCCCTCGTCGGGCTCCAGCTCCTCGGTCTCTATGCCGAACTCCTCGGCCCCTTGCTCGAGGCCGGCAGCGGCCGAGTCGTTGAACGACTGGTCGCCACGACCGCCGAGGTCGTACGCGAGGCCGACCGTCAGGTCGCTGGTCCCACCGGCGGTGGTCTCCGTGCTGCCGTCGGCAGCGGTGGTGTCGCTGCTGGAGCTGTCGCTGTCGTCACCGCAAGCGGCGGCGAGCAACGTGAACGCCATCAGCAGCCCGAGCAGCGCCCTGAGCTTGCGAGAAATACGCACGTGTTCTCCCCTTGTCACTTTCGGGTTCCCTGCGGACCGGTGTCCGCGCCAAGGCGCAACGTAGTCGCGTGCCCCCGTCCCCGCCCACGCGGCCCGTGTCGGGCGTGTGAATTCAGTCCGGCGCGGTGGTCGTCGTCGTGGTCGTGGCCGACGGCGGCGGTGGTGCCTCGAAGTCGGGCACCCGGGCCAGGACGCCGGTGACGAACGACCGGAGGCCGAGGTCCCAGGCGGCGTCGGTCGGCTCCTCGCGGTCGAGGAAGTAGGTGGCGACGGCGTTGGCGTGATCGCCCCCGGTGACGTCGAGGAGATGGCCGAGGTAGGCGGCCATGAGCTGCACGTTGCCCTCGGGCGAGCGGGGGTCGACCCGCGTCTCGCCCTCGATGAGCTGGTCGTTGATCCAGCCCACCAGCTCGAGGTCGATGCGGCCGATGCCCATGTCGCCGTCCCCGCTCACGGTGGTGTTGTCCCAGCTCGAGATGTTCCAGGCCAGGGCCTGGAGCAGCGGGGTGGGTACGTGGTAGGCCGCGGCCCAGTGTTCGAACCAGACGTTCTGCTGGGCCCGGATCGGGTCGTCGACCAGTCGATGGGGCCACGCGTGGCCCGCCACGGGGGCCGGCGGGATCTCGAGGACATCGCCCGGCTCGAGTGAGTCGGCCAGGGTCAGGCCGAGGCCGTCCAGGAGGTCGGCGACCGGCAGGCCGTGCAGGTCGGCTACCGCGGTCAGCGTGTCGCCCTCCCGCACCGTGTACTGCGACGGGCCGTCCCGCGCCGGTCGGGGGTCGCCGGCGCCCGAGTCGTCGCGGCTGAGGACGAGCAGGGCGGCGATGGCGACGACCGTCGTCAGGGCGGCGGCGACCAGCACCCGGCCCGAGGGCCCGGCGCGGCGCGTCGTCGGCGGTGGGACCACGGGGGGGACGAGGGGGCCCTGGCCGACCGACGGAGAGGTGTCGGTCAGAGTGATGCTCCCAGGATGGGGTGACGCGACGCGAGTGTCAACGCGGGAGCGGCAGGAACGGGGCCAGGCGGGCTTCCGTCGACGACGTTCCTACTCATTCTCAGAAGGCCGGATAGTCTGGGAACCGATGGGAACGGACCTGCACACCGGCGTGGCTGACCGGCTGCGGGAGGCCGACCAGCGCTACACGCGCGGCCGGCGATCTCTGGTCGACGTCCTGGAGGACGCCACCCGCCCGCTCACCATCCAGGAGATCCTCAACCGGGACAAGGCCCTGGCCCAGAGCTCGGCCTACCGGAACCTGGTCATCCTCGAGCAGGCGGGTGTCGTGCACCGCGTGGTCAGCACCGATGAGTTCGCCCGCTACGAGCTGGCCGAGCACCTGACCGACCACCATCACCACCACCTGATCTGCTCCCAGTGCGGCCAGGTCGCCGACTTCACCGTGCCCCCCGAGGTCGAGGAGGCGCTGGCCGGGGCCCTGGGCCGGGCGGCGGACGCGGCGGGGTTCGTGACCCAGGATCACCGGCTGGACCTCATCGGGCAGTGCCGGAGATGCGCCTGAACCGGTACCCTCCCGGCCATGTCGAAGCGGACCAACAAGCGACGTCTGCGCGCCCGTCGCAAGAAGGCGAACCACGGCCGCAAGCCGAACGCCAGTCGCAAGCGCTAGTCGGGTGGGCGCCACCCCTGGTCAGTTGGGGTGGTGATGGGTCGAGTCGTCGACCAGCAGGCTCCGGTCACCGAAGCGGACGACCATCGTTCCGTAGGCCTCGGTCAGGATGGCCTCGGTCAGCACCTCCTCGGGTGAGCCTTCGGCGACGACGCGCCCGGCCAGCAACAGCAGGTGATCCGCGGTGGCCGCGTCGGCCAGGCTGTGCGTGCTGGTCACCACGGTCCGTCCCGCCGCCCGCTCCTCGTCGATGACGGCGAGGATCTGGGCCTGCGACGGCGGATCCAGGCCCGTGAGCGGCTCGTCCAGCAGGAGGAGCCGGCTCTCCTGGGCCAGCGCCTGCGCCACCAACACCCGCTGGCGCTGGCCGCCCGAGAGCTCGCGGAGCTGGCGGTCGCCGAGGTCGGTCACGGCGAGGCGACCCATCGCGACGTCGACGGCCCTGCGGTCTGCCCTGCGCAAGCGGCGCCACGGCCCGGTGTGGGCGTAGCGGCCCATGGTCACGACCTCCCGGGCGGAGATCGGGAGCTGCTCGTTGGCGTGGAGGTGCTGGGGGACATAGGCCACCGCGGCCCGGTCGATGACCTCGATGGTCCCGCGGCGGGGCGGGTGGAGGCCGGCGATGGCGTGGAGCAGCGTCGACTTGCCCGAGCCGTTGGGGCCGATGATGGCCGTGGTCCGGCCCGAGGGGATGGCGAAGGTGGCGTCGGCCAGGGCGACGTGCTGGCCGTGGGCCAGCGTCATGCCGTCGGCGGTGACGGCGGTGGCTTGTGAGCGGGAATCGTTCTCGGTAGGGTGCGACATGTGAACGGGAACCATTCTCGTCCCGTCGGAGCGTTCCGGCAACTCCTTTGCCGCCTTCTCGGCGGGGTGGCGCTGGTTGCCCTGCTGTCGTCCCTGGTCGGCTGCGGTGCATCCGGCGCAGGCGACGGCGGCCCGTTGGTCGTGGCCACCCACAGCATCCTGGGCGACCTGGCCACGAACGTCCTCGGTGACACGGCAACGGTCCAGGTGGTCATGCCCGCCGGCACCGACCCGCACGACTTCGAGCCGTCGGCGGCCGATGTGGCCCTCCTGAGCGAGGCCGACCTGGTCGTCGCCAACGGGCTGGGCTTCGAGGTCGGCCTCACGGACGCCCTCGAGGCCGCGGCGGACGACGGGATCGACGTCCTGGACCTCGGTGAGCAGTTGGATCCGTTGCCGCTCGCCGACGGAGACGGCGAGGACCCGCACTGGTTCACCGACCCTCGACGCACGGTGCGGGCGGTGGGGTTGATCGCCGCGGCGGCGGCCGCGGTCGACGGGATCGACGCCGCGGCGATCGGCGTACACGCCGAGGCCTATGTCGACGTCGTCACGGCGGCGGACGCCCAGATGGGCGACGACCTCCTCGCCGTCCCCGCTGCCGATCGCCGGCTCGTGACCAACCACGAGGTGTTCGGCTACTTCGCCGACCGCTATGGGTTCGAGGTCATCGGCACCATCATCCCCAGCGGCACGACACTGGCCGAGCCGTCGTCGGCCGACCTGAGTGCGCTGGTCGACATCATCGACGAGACCGGGGTGCCCGCCATCTTCGCCGACACCTCCTCGTCCCGCGAGCTGGCCGACGTGTTGGCGGAGGAGACCGGGGAGGACATCGCGGTCGTCGAGCTCTTCTCCGAGTCGCTGGGCGAGCCCGGCTCCGGGGGCGAGACCTACCTCCAGCTCATCCGCACCAACGCCGACCGCATCGTCGGGGCGCTGGCCTGATGGATTGGCTCACCGAGCCGTTCCGGTTCGCCTTCATGCAGCGGGCCCTCCTGGCCGGGATGCTGGCCGTGGCCATGACCTCGACCGTCGGCACCTGGGTCGTGATCCGGGGGATGAGCTTCGTCGGGGACGCCCTCGCCCACGGCGTGCTCCCGGGGATCGCGGTCGCCTTCCTCGTGGGCGTCGACCCCACCATCGGGGCCTTCGGGGCCGCTCTGGTAATGGTGGCCGTCATCAGCCTCGTGGGCCGACGCTCGGGGCTGAGCGACGACACCGGCATCGGTCTCCTCTTCGTGGGGATGCTCGCGCTCGGGGTCGTGATCATCTCCCGCTCCGACGCCTTCGCCGGCGACCTCACCTCGTTCCTGTTCGGCAACCCGCTCGGGGTGACCGTCGCCGACCTGCGTTTCCAGGCGGTGGCGCTGGCGATCGTCCTGCTCACCGTCGCCCTGCTCTACCGGCCGCTGCTCGTCCTCTCGTTCAACGAGACGAAGTCCGCCCTGTTGGGCCTGCGCCCGGGCTTGACCCACGTCGCCATGATGACGCTGGTGGGCTTGGCCGTGGTGGCCTCCTTCCGAGCCGTCGGAACGCTGATGACCTTCGGCCTCCTGGTGGCCCCGCCGGCCACCGCCGCGCTGCTGGTGCGGCGGGTGTGGCTGGTGATGCTGGTCGCCGTGCTCCTCGGCTGGACGGCCGTGGTCGCCGGCCTCCTCGTCTCGTACCACCACGACACCGCGGCCGGCGCCACCATGAGCGGCCTCGCCGTCGCGTTCTTCTTCGTCGTCCTCGCCGCCCGGGAGGTCACCGCTCGCCTGCCCCGCCTCGCCCGTTCTGGAACCTGAAAGTCGCGGTGGGTCGTGAGTCCAGGTTCCCGAAGGAGTCAGTCGGTGGCGTGGGAGGCGGTCCAGGCCAGGAGGTCGTCCGCCGGGAGGGTGTTGACCACGTCGTCGGCCTCGATGCCGTGGCGGGCCGCCTTCTCGCAGCCGTAGGCCTGCCACTCGAGCTGCCCGGGGGCATGGGCGTCGGTGTCGATGGCCACCTTGCAGCCCCACTCCAGGGCGAGGGCGAGCAGGTCGTCGGGCGGGTCCTGGCGCTCGGGGCGGCAGTTGATCTCGACCGCGGTGTCGAAGCGAGCGCAGGCGGCGAACACGATGTCCGCATCGAAGACCGACGGCGGCCGGCCCTTGCCCACGACCTTGCGGTTGGTGCAGTGACCCAGGATGTCGACGTGGGGGCTGGCCACGGCGAGGACCATCCGCTGGGTCATCTGGTGCTCGGACAGCCGCAGCTTGGAGTGGACGCTGGCCACCACGACATCGAGACGCTCGAGCAGGTCCTCGGCCTGGTCCAGCGAGCCGTCCTCCAAGATGTCGACCTCGATGCCCGTGAGGATGCGGAACGGGCCCAGATCGGCGTTGAGGGCCTCGATCTCGTCCAGTTGGGCCAGGAGCCGTTCGCGGTTGAGGCCGTGAGCGATGGTGAGACGGGGGGAGTGGTCGGTCATCACCAGGTACTCGTGGCCGAGGCCCATGGCTGCCTTGGCCATGCCGGCGACGGGGGCCCCGCCGTCCGACCACGTGGAGTGGGCGTGGCAGTCCCCCTTGAGCGCGGCCCGCAGGTCGGCCCCCTCACCCGGGTCGAGTGGGGTGGCATCCAGCTCGGCCAGATACGCCGGGGTCTCGCCCCGGTAGGCCTCGGCGATGACCGCCGCCGTCTTGTCCCCGATGTGCTCGAGGTCGGTGAGGGTCTCGTTCGCCACCCGCTGGTCCAGCTCGGCGTCGGACAGATCGCCGACCACCTCGGCCGCCGTGAGGAAGGCTCGGACCCGGTACGCCGGGGCCAGCTCGCGGTCGAGCAGGTAGGTGATGCGCTCGAAGGCCGCCTCGACCGAGGCCCGTCCCGTCTCGGTGCCACTCATCGACCCGAGGGTAGGGGCCGCACGGGGCCGTAGCCTGCGGGGCGATGGAGCGCTTCGGGTTCGTGGGCCTGCCCAACGCGGGGAAGTCCTCCCTCTACAACGCGCTTTCCGGGGGCTCCGCGCTGGCTGCGCCGTACGCCTTCGCCACGACGGAGCCCAACGTGGGCGTGGCCAAGGTCCCCGATCCTCGGCTGGACGCCCTGGCCGAGATGAGCAACTCCAAGAACGTGGTCCCGGCCGCGGTCCAGTTCGTCGACATCGGCGGACTGGTCGAAGGCGCGAGCAAAGGCGAGGGCCTGGGCAACAAGTTCCTGGCGGGCATCCGTGAGGCCGACGCCGTCGTGTACGTGCTCCGGGCGTTCGCCGACACCGACGTCCCCGGCCCCTCGGACCCCCTGGAGCACCTACGGGTGCTGGAGATCGAGCTGACGCTGGCCGACCTCGACGCCGTCGAGTCCCAGATCAACAAGCGGCGCAAGGCCATGAAGGGCGACACGAGCCTGGCCGGTGAGGTCGCCGCCCTCGAGGCGGCGCTGGTCCTGCTCAGCGAGGGCACGCCGCTCTACCGCAGCGAACTGAGCGTCGACCACCGGGCGGCGCTGCGGCCGTGGTTCCTGCTGACCAACAAGCCGGTGATGGCCCTCGTCAACCTCGACGAAGCGCAGATCGCCGACCCGGACCCCGTGCTCGACCCCGTACGGGCCGAGCTGGGCGGGGTGGCCGAGGTCATCGGCGTCTGCGTCCAGCTGGAGGCCGAAGCCGCCCAACTCGCCCCCGACGAGCGGGCCGACCTCCTCGACGCCTACGGGTTGGGCGAAGGGGCACTGCCCCGGTTCGTGCACGCCGCGTATCACCTGCTCGGGTTGCGCACCTTCCTGACCACGGGTGAGAAGGAGAGCCGGGCCTGGACCTTCCGAGCCGGCGCCAAGGCCCCCGAGGCGGCGGGCGTGATCCACACCGACTTCGAACGGGGGTTCATCAAGGCGGAAGCCATCGACTGGCAGGAGCTGTTGGACATCGGGTCGTGGTCCAAGGCCCGTGACGTGGGCAAGCTCCGCATCGAGGGCAAGGACTACGAAGTCCGGGACGGCGACGTCCTGGAGTTCCGCTTCAACGTGTAGGCCGCGGTCATGCCCTGGTTGCTCCGTGACGACGAGGTCCTGGCCACCCTGGAGGTGGCCGGCGATGGCCGGTCCCGCAGCCGTGGGCTGTTGGGACGCGACGGGTGTGACGGGGCGCTCCTGCTCCAGCCCGCCCGCGCCGTGCACACGATCGGCATGCGCTTCGCCATCGACGTCGCCTTCTGTGACCGCGACCTACGGGTGCTCCGGATCGTGACCATGCGCCCCCACCGTCTCGGTCGTCCCTGTCTGAAGGCCTCCTGCGCCATCGAGGCGGAGGCGGGCGCCTTCGCCCACTGGGAGCTGCAGCCGGGCGATCAGCTCGAGATCCGGGAGTAGGGCCGTGCCCGGCGCCCTGGTCCTCATCGGGACCCCGATCGGCAACCTCGGCGACCTCTCGCCCCGGGCGGTCGAGGAGCTGGCCCGGGCCGACGTCGTGGCCTGTGAGGACAGCCGACGGACCGGACGACTCCTGCAGCACGCGGGCGTGAGCGCTCGGGCGCTGCTGGTCGTCAACGACCACAACGAAGCCCAGCGCGTGGGCGACGTCCTCACTCGCCTGGCTCGGGGGGAGCGGGTCGCGGTGGTCACCGACGCGGGCATGCCCGGGATCAGCGACCCAGGGGAGCGCCTGGTCCGGGCTGCGGCCCGGGACGGTCACACCATCGAGGTCGTACCCGGTCCCTCGGCCGCCATCGCCGCCCTGGTCGCCAGCGGCCTGCCCACGGCCCGTTTCGTCTTCGAGGGGTTCCTGTCCCGCAAGGCGGGCGCCCGTCGCCAACGGCTGGCCGAGCTGGTCGACGACGAGCGCACGTTGGTCTTCTACGAGGCACCCCACCGGTTGGCCGCCACCCTGACCGACCTGTGCGCGGTGCTCGGGGCCTGGCGTCGGGTCGCCGTGGCCCGGGAGCTGACGAAGCTCCACGAGGAGATCTGGCGGGGTCACCTGAACGAGGCTGCGGCCTGGGCGGCCGAGACGTCACCTCGGGGCGAGATCGCCCTGGTCGTGCAGGGCGCGCTGCCCCCGGGCCCGGCCGACGAGGCGGATGTCGAAGCCGCCGTCCAGGCCCGTCTCGACGCCGGTGACTCCGCCCGGGACGCCGCCACCACCGTCGCCGCCGATCTCGGTGTCCCGAAGCGCCAGGCCTACGCCGTAGCCAATCGCCTGGCCTGAGACCAGCCGGGTCCCCGTTCTTGTCACCCCCCCTGGGCAGCATGGGGGCATGGTCATCGCCGTCCTCTGTGCCCTCGTCGTGGGTGGGGTCATCGCCTTCGCCGTCCTCAAGCTGCTGCCGGCCACGGTCCTCGACCTCGTCACCCGCCACGTCGACGCCCAGGCCCAGGCCGGCGCCCGGGAGCTGGACCTGCGCCAGGGGGCCATCACCGAGCAGATGGACCTGCGCCAGGGGGCGATCAGCGAGCAGGTCCAGGCGGCCAACACCGAGCTCCGGGAGCTGCGGGAGCTGGTGGCCACGTTGCGCCGTGACGGGGCCGCCCAGCAGGGCGAGTTGGCCACCCGCCTCGAGGAGGCCGTCGCCACCAACCGCCAGGTCGCCGAGCTGACCGGCAGCCTGCGGGAGGCCCTGGCCAGCCCCAAGGCCCGGGGCACCTGGGGCGAGCGCACGGCCGAGGACATCCTGCGGGTGGCCGGGTTCATCGAGGGCGTCAACTACCGCAAGCAGCGGTCGGTGCAGGGCGGGAGCACCATCCCCGACTTCACCTTCCTGCTGCCCCACGACCGGGTCGTCCACATGGACGTCAAGTTCCCGATCGCGGGCTACCTGCGCCACCTCGACGCCTCCTCGGACCTGGAGCGCCAGCAGGCGGCCAAGCAGTTCGTGCGCGACGTCCGCCAGCGGCTGAAGGAGTTGGCCGGCCGCCATTACATCGATCCGACCTGCACGGTGGACTACCTGCTGGTCTTCATCCCCAACGAGAGTGTCTACGCCTTCATCCACGAGCACGACCCCGAGCTGGTGGACTTCGCCCTGCACCAGAAGGCCGTCCTCTGCTCACCGACCACGCTGTTCCCGGTCCTGGCCGTCATCCGTCAGGCCATGGACAACTTCATGGTCGACCAGACCTCCGAGCAGATCCTGCGCTGCCTCGGCGCTTTCACCGACCAGTGGGAGAAGCTGGCCGAGGCCATCGACAAGGTCGGCAAGCAGATCGAGACCACCCAGAAGGCGTTCGGTGAGCTCAACGGCCCCCGGCGCCGGGCCGTCGAGCGCACCTTCGCCCAGGTCGACGAGCTCCGGACCAACAACCAGCTTCCGCTGGCGGCCGTCGACGTGGGTGAGGTCCCGGGCCTGTCCGACCGTCGGGCGGGGTGAGCGGCGGTAACCCCGGAAGGGGGGTTGCGGACCGTCGGTAGCCTCGCGTTGTGAGCCGCTACTACGTCACGACGCCGATCTACTACGTCAACGACGCGCCCCACATCGGCCACGCCTACACGACGGTCACCGCCGACGCCCTGGCCCGGTGGCACCGGCTGCTCGGGGAGGACGTCTTCTTCCTCACGGGCACCGACGAGCACGGCTTGAAGGTGGCCCGGGCCGCCGAGGAGCACGGCCTCACCCCCCAGGAGCAGGCCGACCGGACCAGCGAGCGGTACAAGGAGACCTGGGCCCTGCTGAACATCAGCCATGACGACTTCATCCGCACCACCGAGCCCCGCCACCACCGGGCCGTCCAGGAGCTCCTGACCGCGGCCAAGGACAACGGCCACATCTACAAGGACACCTACGAGGGCCTCTACTGTGTGGCCTGCGAGGCCTATTACACCGAGGACGACCTGGTCGACGGGAACTGCCCGATCCACGGCCGCCCGGTCGAGTTCCTGAGCGAGGAGAACTGGTTCTTCGCCCTCTCCGCCTTCGAGCAGCCGCTGCTGGACTGGTACGAGGCGAACCCGGCGGCCGTGCAGCCCGAAGGCAAACGCAACGAGGCCCTCGGCCTCATCCGCCAGGGCCTGCGGGACATCTCGATCAGCCGCTCGTCGATCGACTGGGGCGTCCAGGTCCCGTGGGATCCCGATCACGTCTTCTACGTCTGGTACGACGCCCTCATCAACTACGCCACGGCGGTCGGCTACGGCCGCGACCCCGACCGGTTCGCCGACTGGTGGCCGGAGGTCCACCACGTGATCGGCAAGGACATCCTCCGCTTCCACTGCGTCTACTGGCCCGCCCTGCTCCTGGCGGCCGGCCTGGCGCCGCCGAAGCGCATCAGCGTCCACGGCTTCCTGCTGGTCGGGGGCGAGAAGATGTCCAAGACCAGCCTGAACCAGATCGTCCCGGCGGACCTGGTCGAGGACTTCGGTGTCGACGGCTACCGCTACCACTTCCTGGGCGCCACCCCCTTCGGCCCGGACGGCGACTTCAGCTATGAGGGCATGGTCGAGCGCTACAACAGCGACCTGGCCAACAACCTGGGCAATCTCCAGTCCCGGGTGGCCACGGTCGTGGGCAAGAAGTGTGACGCCGTCGGTCCTGCGCCGCGCCCGGACAGCCCGTTGGCCGCGGTGGCCACGAAGGCGTACGCGGAAACCGCCGAGGCCTGGGCCCGGGTACAGCCGTCGCTCGCCCTCGAGGCCACCTGGCGTCTCATCCGGGAGACCAACGCCCATCTCGAGACCAACGAGCCATGGAAGGCGGAGGCCGGGGCCGAGGTCGACGCCGTGCTCGGCGACGCCCTC
The DNA here is from genome assembly GCA_036525535.1 of Acidimicrobiales bacterium. Taxonomy (GTDB): domain Bacteria; phylum Actinomycetota; class Acidimicrobiia; order Acidimicrobiales; family DATDAH01; genus DATDAH01. Next base: position 33,899 of record DATDAH010000377.1, on the reverse strand, counting down.
GAGGCCCTGCGCATCGTGACGGTCCTGGCCTCGCCCGCAGTGCCCGACACCTGTGCGGAGATCTGGCGCCGCTTGGGCCTCGAGGGTCGGCCCGAGGACCAGCGCCTGCCCGAGGCCGCGGCCTGGGGCGGTTACCCCGGCGGCCTCACGGTCGAGAAGGGTGAGCCCCTCTTCCCCCGCCTGTCGGGCTGATCGGGTGCGTTGGACCGACGATCACTGCCACCTCGGTCATCTCGACCTGACCGATGACGCCGGCGTGGTCGCCGCGCTCGCCACCGCCGCCGAACACGGGGTGACCCGGGTCGTCGACGTGGGCACCGACGTGGCCGACTCGACGGCCGCCGCCGACCGTGCCGCGGCCCACCCCGCGGTCTGGGCCACGGCCGGTGTCCACCCCCACGAAGCCCGGCACGGCCTCGACGGCCTGGAGTCGCTCCTCGATCGCGCCGAGGTGCGGGCCGTGGGGGAGTGCGGGCTGGACTACCACTACGACCACTCACCCCGCGAGGTGCAGCGAGAGGTCTTCGCCGCGCAGGTCGCCCTGGCCCGGGCCTACGGCCGGGCGCTGGTCATCCACACCCGCGACGCGTGGGACGACACCTTTGCCGTGCTCGACGAGGTCGGCGCGCCCGAGCACACCGTGTTCCACTGCTTCACGGGCGGCGCTCCGGAGGCCGAGCGGGCCCTCGCCCTCGGCGCCCACCTGTCCTTCAGCGGCATCGTGACCTTTCCGTCGGCCGACGACGTCAGGGACGCGGCCCGGCTCTGCCCCGACGACCGGCTGCTGGTCGAGACCGACGCCCCGTTCCTGACCCCGGTGCCTCACCGGGGCAAACCCAACCACCCGGGCCTGGTCGCCCTGGTCGGCGCCCGGGTGGCCGAGGTCCGAGGCCAGGTCCCGGAGGTGGTCGCCCAGCACACCTGGGCCAACGCCACCCGGGTCTACGACCTGCCCGAGTGAGGGTCGCGGCATCGGCCGGACGTGGTCCGAGGTTGCAGTTGTGTTACATTTTGTCGATCCCGGTCGGAACCTCGTAGGGAACGTCGTTGTCCTCACATCCTCCGTTCCGCCTGCGTCTGACGCTGGCGTTGCTGATCCTGGCCCTCGCCGGCACAACGGTCGGTGCCGCCGTGCTCCTCGGCACCGACCAGGACGCCCCGACCACGGTCAACGCCGCGGCGCTCGCTCCGACGGGTCCGCCGTTGGTGGTCGGCGGGATCGACAACAACCCCACGGCGGCCGAGACCGCCGGTAGTGGGATGCGGACGGGAGTGCTCGACAAGGACGCCGCCATCCGGGAGGAGCGTCAGAACCGAGCCGACGGCCGGGCCCTGCGAGCGCTCGCGGCACAGCAGGCGGCGATCCTCGACTACGCCGCAGTCATCGCCGACGCGCAGGCCGCGGCCGACACGGCCCCCCCGCCCGACCTGTCCCCGCTGGTCTCCGTCCCGACGCCCACCCGTGGTGGCGGCGGGGATGGGGGTGGCGGCAACCCGGTGCCGAACCACGACGACGACCCGCTCTACGTGAAACTGGACAACATCGCCACCTGTGAGTCGGGACAGAACCCGCGGGCCTACAACCCGGATGGGCCCTGGTACGGCGCCTTCCAGTTCCGCTTCGACACCTGGCAGAGCTACGGCGGTGGCGGTCGCCGAGGCCAGGACATCTTCGACTACTCGTATCGGGAGCAGCGCGAGGTCGCGGCCAGGCTGGCCCAGGCCCGCGGCTTCGCCGGATCGTGGCCGACGTGTGCGGCGCGCTACGGCTACACCTGAGTCCCTGCTCACCCCGACCCAGGCCCGCGACCTCCTTCACCGCCACGGACTGACACCCAGCCGCGCCCTGGGTCAGAACTTCGTCGTCGACCCGAACACCGTGCGCCGCATCGCCCGGTTGGCGGGCGTCGGCCCCGGGGACCACGTGGTCGAGGTGGGGGCCGGTCTGGGGGCACTGACGCTCGCTCTGGCCGAGACGGGTGCTGCGGTGACCACGATCGAGGCCGACCGTCACCTGATCCCGGCGCTCCAGGAGGTCCTGGCTGACGAACCGGTGCGGCTCATCGCCCACGACGTGCGGACGGTGGACTGGGACGATGTGCTGGACGGGGCCGACGATTGGGCCCTGGTCGCCAACCTGCCCTACAACCTGGCCACGCCGATCGTCCTGGACGTGCTGGCCGACGTCCCGCGGGTGCGCCGACTGCTGGTCATGGTGCAACGCGAGGTGGGGGAGCGCCTGGCGGCCCCCGCTGGATCTCGGAGCTACGGGATCCCGTCGGTGCTGGTGGCCCTGCGGGCGCGGGCCGAGGTCGTAGGCCGTGTCTCGCCCGAGGTCTTCCTGCCGAGGCCCCGGGTCGAATCCGCCCTGGTGCGCATCGAACGCCTCGACCGGCCGGCCACCGACGCCGATCCCGACCTTCTCATCGAGCTGATGCGTCAGGCGTTCGGCAACCGGCGGAAGATGCTGCGCCGGTCGCTGGACGGTCGGGTCACGGAGGCGCAGTTCGTCACGGCGGGCGTCGCCTCGGACACCCGACCCGAGCAGTTGGACGTCGCGGCCTGGGGTCGGCTGGCTGAGGCGGTGGGCTCGTGACCGATGGCCTTCCTGTCGTCCTGTCGGCCCCGGCGAAGCTGACCCTCTCCCTGCGGGTGGTCGGCGTGCGGGAAGACGGTCTCCACCGGATCGACGCCGAGATGGTCACCGTCGACCTGGTGGACACCCTGCGCATCGAGGAGGGCGACGGGGTGACCTTCGTCGGTCCCCATGCCGAGGGCCTCGAGTCCGGCAGCGACCTCGTCACCCGGGCCCTGGCGCTGGTAGGCGTCACCGGTCGCGTGAAGGTGGACAAGCTCATTCCCAGCGGGGCCGGGCTGGGTGGGGGATCGGCCGATGCCGCGGCCATCCTGCGGTGGGTCGAGTTCGACGACCTCGAGGCCACGGCCCGCCTCGGTGCGGACGTCCCGTTCTGTGTCCTTGGGGGCCGGGCTCGGGTCACCGGCGTCGGCGAGGGGCTGCAGCCGTTGCCTCACGAGGACCGCACATTCACGTTGCTGACGCCGCCGCGCCACTGCGCCACGGCGGCGGTCTACCAGGCGTGGGACGACCTGGGCGGGCCGGAGGGGCCGAACGGCAACGACCTGGAGCCCGCCGCCTTGGTCCTCCTGCCGGAACTGGCGCGATGGCGCGACGAGCTCGAGGAAGCGGCTGGTGCCGTTCCGATGCTCGCCGGGAGTGGTTCGACGTGGTTCGTCGAAGGATCCTTCCCGGGGGTGGGTCGCCGCGTGGTGCACACGCTGGAATCCCCGCTCCGCTCGGGCCGGTTGGCCCCTGGTGGGAGCTGAAGCGAGCTGGCGCTACTTGCCCGCCCGGCGCTGCCAGCGGGTGCGCTTCAGCATCTTCTTGTGCTTCTTCTTGCGCATGCGCTTGCGGCGCTTCTTGATCAGCGATCCCATGTCGGCGCCGAGGCTACCGGCCAGGGACCGACTCGGGGACTATGACGACGGTCACCCGCCGCTCATCGGGGTCGCCCAAGTCAGCGGGTCTGTGGGAACCCGAGGTCGACGCCCCGGTCGTGCGGGTCGGGCCAGCGCACGGTGACGGCCTTGGCCCGGGTGTAGAAGCGGACGCCCTCCTGGCCGTGTACGTGGGTGTCACCGAAGAGCGACGCCTTCCAGCCCCCGAACGAGAAGTAGGCCATCGGCACGGGGATGGGGACGTTGATCCCGACCATGCCCACCTGCACATCGCGGTGGTAGGTCCGGGCCGCGCCCCCGTCGTTGGTGAAGATGGCGGTGCCGTTGCCGTACTCGCAGGCGTTGACCAAGGCGAGGGCCTCGTCGAAGGTGTCGACCCGCACGACGCTGAGCACCGGGCCGAAGATCTCGTCGAGGTAGACCTTCATCTGGGGGGTCACCCGGTCGAACAGGCAGGGTCCGAGCCAGAAGCCGTCCTCGGCGCCGTCGATCGCCAGGTCCCGACCGTCCACGACCAGCTCGGCGCCCTCGGTGACGCCGAGATCGACGTAGGAGCGGACGCGGTCGCGGTGGGCCTCGGTCACCAACGGGCCCATGTCGACGCCGTCCTCGGTGCCCTGGCCGATCTGCAGTTGATCGATGCGCTCGGTGATCGCGGGGACGAGGCGGTCGCCCACGTCACCGACGGCGACCACCACGGAGATCGCCATGCAGCGCTCGCCCGCCGACCCGTAGCCCGCGCTCACCGCGGCGTCCGCGGCCTGGCCGATGTCGGCGTCGGGGAGCACAACCATGTGGTTCTTGGCCCCGCCCAGAGCCTGGACCCGCTTCCCTGCCCGGGTACCGGTCTCGTAGACGTGGCGGGCGATCGGCGTGGAGCCGACGAAGCTCACGGCCTCGATGTCGGGGTGCTCGAGCAGGCGGTTGACGGCAACGGCGTCACCGTGGACGACGTTGAGCACGCCCGGCGGGAGACCGGCCTCGGTGAAGAGCTCGGCCAGACGGACGCTGGCGGCCGGGTCCTTCTCGGACGGCTTGAGGATGAACGTGTTGCCGCAGGCAATGGCCAGCGGGAACATCCAGAGCGGAACCATCGCCGGGAAGTTGAACGGGGTGATGCCGGCCACGACGCCGAGGGGCTGGCGCACGGAGAAGGCGTCGATGCCCGTGGACACGTCCTCGGCGCGTTCGCCCTTGAGGAGGTGGGGGAGGCCGCAGGCGAACTCGATGACGTCGAGACCGCGGGCCACCTCGCCCCTGGCATCGGCGAGGACCTTGCCGTGCTGGCTGGTGATGAGGGCCGCCAGGTCGGCGGTGTGGCGGTCGACGAGATCCCGGAAGCGGAACAGGATGCGGGTGCGCTGCGAGAGCGAGGTTTCCCGCCAGCCGGGAAAGGCGGCCTTGGCCGAGGCGACCGCAGCGTCGACGTCGGCTTCGCCGGCGATCGGCAGGGTGCCGGTCTGGGCCCCGACCGCAGGGTCGTACAGCGCATCCCGGCGCTCGGGTGAGCCCTCCGTCGCTTTACCGTCGATCCAGTGGTGCAGTGCCGTCGTCATGACAGGATTCTCTCAGCATGACGATCAGCGTCCTCTTCCTGGTGGGCCGGTTTCTTTTCGCCGTGCCGTTCGTCATGCTCGGCGTCGAGCGCCTGGCGGCGGCCGACGCCCGCCTCGCTGAGCGGTGGTGGGGCTTGGTCGGCCTGGTCGGGGCGGTGGGCGTAGTCCTCGGCGTGTGGGGTGACATCGCCGCCCTCGTCATGGGGGTGGCCGTCGTGGGCGGCGGCATCGTCGAGTGCCGGACCGCCGAGGCCACCGACGCAACGCGGGTCCGCCTCGTCGGCCTCCTGGGCGGCGCCCTCGTCGTCGCCGCCCTCTACATCGCCGTCGGCTCGGCCCTGAACCTCGTCCTCACCGACCCCATCCTCGATCTCGACCTGCGCTGAGCGACGCATCGGTACGATCCCCTGACCCTTGGGGGATAGTTCAACCGGCAGAACACCAGGTTTTGGTCCTGGGAATCGGGGTTCGAGTCCCTGTCCCCCAGCGCAGTCTTCGCGAAGACAGGGGTGGGGTCGTCGCACTGGACGGGCCGACTGGCTAGAACAGGGTCATGACCTCACGCCCGCTGTCGGCCATCGTGCTCGCCGCCGGTGAGGGCACCCGCATGAAGTCGGACCGGCCGAAGCCCCTGCACCTGCTGTGTGGGCGCCCGATGCTGACCTATGTGCTCGACGCCCTGGGCGACTGCGAGCTGGACCGGGTCGTCATCGTCGTCGGCCACCATGCCGAGCGGGTCACCAAGCGCTTGCAGGACGAGGGCCCCGACCTGCTCATCAGCTTCGTGGAGCAGGAGGTCCAGCGGGGCACCGGTGACGCCGTCAGCGTCGGCCTCACCGGCTTCCCGGACGACCCGCTGGACGAGGACGACGGCGACGTCATCGTGCTACCCGGCGACACCCCACTGCTCCAGCCCGCGACCATCGCCGCCCTCGTCGCCGTGCACCGCGGTCGGGATGCGGCCTGCACCGTGCTCAGCGCCAACGTGCCCGACCCGAGCGGCTACGGCCGGGTGGTTCGGGGTCGTGAGGACCGGGTGATGCGGATCGTCGAGGATCGTGACGCGACGGCCGAGGAGCGGGCCATCACCGAGATCAACACGTCGATCTACTGCTTCCGCCGCAGCGTGCTCGCTCCGGCCCTGCGGCGCACGAGCCCCGAGAACGCCCAGGGCGAGTACTACCTGACCGATGTGGTCCAGGTCCTGGCCGAGGCCGGTTACCCGGTGGCCTCGCTCGTCGTCGACGACGAGATCGAGGCGGCCGGCATCAACGACCGCGTCCAGCTCGCCGCCGCCGAAGCGGTGTTGCGGCGCCGGACCGCCGACAAGTGGCTCCGGGCCGGTGTGACCATGGTCGACCCCGATCGCATCTCGCTGGACACCACGGTGCGCCTCGGGACCGACGTCACCCTCTTCCCCGGGACCCTGCTGCAGGGGGAGACGGTGGTCGGCGACCACGCCGAGATCGGCCCGGACACCCGACTGGTCGACTGCGTGGTCGGCGAGAACGCCCGCCTCGAGCAGGTCGTGGGACGCGACGCCGAGATCGGGGCCGGCGCCGTCGTCGGCCCCTTCGCCGTGCTCGAGCCCGGGTCCCAGATCCCTTCGGGAGCGCGGACCGGCCCGTTCTACACTGCGAGCGCCGACGACGACTGAGGGCCGCACGTGAAGATCATCGAGGTGCCGACCACCAAGCAGCTCTACGTGGTCTCCGGCCGGTCGCACCTTCCGTTGGCGGTGGAGATCGCGGACTGCCTCGGAGTCGAGCTCGGCGAGCCCAACCTCTCGGAGTTCGCCAACGGGGAGATCCACTGCCGGTACAACGAGTCCATCCGAGGGGCGGACGTCTTCATCGTCCAGTCCCACACCCACCTCGACGGGCTGACCCTGAACGACTCGCTCATGGAGCAGCTGATCATGGTCGACGCCGCCAAGCGGGCGTCGGCCAAGCGCATCAGCGTGGTCTGCCCCTACTACGGCTACGCCCGCCAGGATCGCAAGGCGGAGGGCCGCGAGCCCATCAGCGCCAAGCTCGTGGCCGACCTGTTCCGGGCCGCCGGGGCCACCCGGCTCATCAGCGTCGACCTGCACTCCGGCCAGATCCAGGGATTCTTCGACGGCCCCGTCGACCACCTGACCGCGGCGCCGGTCCTCATCGACTACTGCCACCGGGACCTGCCCGACAACCTGGTCATCGTGTCGCCGGACACCGGGCGGGTGAAGGTGGCCGAGAAGTACGCCAACAAGCTCGGGGCCGACATCGCCATCGTCCACAAGCGCCACGTGGCCGGCCAGAAGAACGAGGTCGAGGCCCGTGAGGTGATCGGCGTCGTCGAGGGGCGCCCCTGCGTCGTGCTCGACGACATGATCGACACGGCGGGCACCATCGTGGCCGCCGCCGAACTGCTCATCGAGCGCGGCGCCAGCGAGGTCTGGGCCATGGCCACCCACGGCCTCTTCTCCGGGCCGGCTGTGGACCGGCTGAAGAACTCCAAGATCGACAAGGTCGTGGTCACCAACACGCTGCCGCTGCCGCCGGAGAAGCAGTTCGACAAGGTCGAGGTGCTCTCGGTGGCCCCGGTCATCGCCAAGGCCATCCGGGCCGTTTTCGAGGACAACTCCGTGTCGGAGATCTTCGACGGCGAGAACCTCAGCTGACGGCTCGGCGTCTTCCGCCGGTAGCCTTCCGGGTCGCTTCTCTCCACCCTGAACACGGAGTTCCCTGATGGACGTCACCCTCACCGCTGAGACCGGCCGCGCGCTCGGAAGCCGCTCGTCGCGGCGTCTCCTTCGGGACGGCAAGGTGCCGGCCGTCGTGTACGGCCTGGACCAGGACACCGTCGCCGTGGCCGTCGAGTGGCCCTCCCTGCGGGCCGCGCTGACCACCGATGCCGGCCTCAACGCCCTGATCACCCTGGAGGTGGACGGGCGGGAAGACCTGACCATCGTCAAGGACCTCCAGCGGGACCCGGTCCGCCGTGAGGTCGTCCACGTCGACTTCCTGCGGGTGTCCCGTGACGTCGAGATCGAGGTCGAGGTCCCGATCGTGCTCGAAGGTCATGCCGAGAAGGTCGAGCGGGAGGACGGCACCGTCGCCCACCTGCTCTTCAGCCTCTCGGTCTACGCCAAGCCGGGCGCCATCCCCAACGAGCTCACCGTCGACGTCGCCGAGATGGAGCTCCACGACTCGATCCGGGTCGGCGACCTGAGCCTGCCCAGCGGTGTCCGCACCGAGGTGGACGAGGACGAGGTCATCGTCAGTGCCCAGATCAGCCGTGAGACCATCGAGGTGGCTGAGGAGGAAGAGTTCATCGAGGCCCTGGACGAGCTCGCCGAGGCCGCGGCCGAAGCGGGCGACGGTGGCGGCGAGGCCGACGCCGGTGGCGACGACTCGGGCGGCGACGCCTCCGACGAGGGTTAGTCGGTGCGCCGCCGCGGCGAGCGCGGCGAGCGCCGAGGCACGCCCGCCGACCTGCTGGTCGTCGGGCTGGCCAACCCGGGCAAGGACTACGAGGGCACCCGGCACAACGTCGGGGCCGCAGCCGTCCACCTCCTGGCCCACCGCCACGGCGCCCGCCTGAAGGGCCAGCGGGGTGTCCCCGCCACGATCGGCGAGGTGAACGTCGCCGGTCGCCGCCTGGCCCTGGCCGTGCCGACCACGTACATGAACGAGTCGGGCCAGGCCGTCCGCCCCCTGGTGCGGCGCTTCGGCCTCGAGGACGAGCTGGGGAAGCTGGTCGTCGTCCACGACGAGCTCGACCTGCCGCCCGGCCGCCTCAAGGTCAAGGTCGGCGGGGGTCTGGCCGGCAACAACGGTCTCCGATCGATCCGGGACCACCTGCACACCACCGAGTTCCTGCGGGTCCGCATCGGCGTCGGCAAGCCCCCGTCGAAGGAGCGGGGAGCCGATCACGTCCTGGCCCGCCCCGGCAAGCGGGAGAGCCTCGAGCTGGAGATCGCCGTGCAGGAGGCCGCCGACGCCGTCGAGGTGATCCTGGCCGAGGGGGTCGAGCGGGCAATGGAACAGGTCAACGCCCGTGAGTGACGAGAAGCACGTCCCTCCCCGCCGCACGTCGCTGGGGCGGCCCTAGATTCGGGCGGTGACCCTCCGCTCGCTCCCCGCGCTGCTGCGGGACGAGCCTGTCCTGGCCGACGTCCTCGGCGCGACCACGACGACCCTGACCGTCCCGGAGGTGGCGCGGGCCATCTTCGTCGCCGGCTTGGCCGAGATCTCCACCCGCCACCCGATCGTGGTGGCCACGCCGACCAGCACCGAAGCCGAACGCCTGGCCCACGACCTGCGGGTCTTCTGCGGCGAGGACGGCGTCGACGTGTTCCCGGCGTGGGAGACCCTGCCCTTCGAGCGGGTCAGTCCGGCGGTGGAGACGATGGGCCGCCGCCTGCGGACCATCTGGCACCTGACCGACCCCGACCAGGCCCCCCGCATCGTGGTCGCCCCCATCCGGGCCCTGGTCCAGCGCCTCGGCCCTCACGTCGAGGACATCGCCCCCGTGATCATCCGCGCCGGCTCGCAGGTCGACCAGGAGGGCCTGGTCAGCCAACTGATCCACCTCGGCTACCGCCGGGAGTACCAGGTCGAGCACCGGGGCGAGGTCGCCGTCCGGGGCTCGATCGTCGACGTGTTCCCCTCCACCGCCGACCAGCCGGTGCGCATCGACCTGTGGGGCGACGAGGTCGATCGCCTGAGCGAGTTCTCGGTGGCCGATCAGCGCTCCACCACCGAGCGCACCGAGGTGCATCTCTTCGCCTGCCGGGAGCTGCTGCCCACCGAGGACGTCAGGGAGCGGGCCGCCGCCCTCCTGGCGTCCGAGCCCTGGGGTCGGGAGCAGTGGGACCGCCTCGCCGAGGGCCAGACCTTCGACGGCATGGAGTCGTGGCTGCCTTGGCTGGCGGGGGAGGAGCGGCTGCTCGCCGACCTGCTCCCGGACAACGCCCTCATGCTCCTGGTCGAGCCCGCCCGCATGCGAGACCGGGCGGCCGACCTGCTGGCCGACGAGACCGACCTGGCCACCACGTTGGCCCAGACCTGGGAGGCAGGGGACCGGGCCTTCCCGCAGCTCCACCTCGACTTCGACCGCCTGCTGGCCCACACCGACGCCCCCGTCTGGTCGCTGACGCCCGTGCCCGAGGGTCCGTCGTCGCCCGAGGTCAAGGCGTCGGCGTGGGACCCCGTCATCGGCGACGGGGCGGTGCTGGCCAAGCAACTGCAGGGCCTCCTGGCCGACGACTACCGGCTGGTGATCGCGGCTGATGGTGACGGCAGCGCCGACCGCATGGTCGAGGTCCTCGCGGAGCACGACGTCCTCGTCGGTCGCCACACCACGGACGACGACCCGCTGCCTGCGCCCCGCACGGGCCTCGCCACCGTGGCCCCCCTGGAGCGTGGGTTCATCCTCCCGGGGGCGAAGCTGGCCGTCCTCACCGAGCGGGACATCACCGGCCGGCGCCGGGCCCACCGTCCCGCCCGCCCGCGCCAGCGAGACGCCCGGGGCTTCTTCGACGACCTCAAAGAGGGCGACTACGTCGTCCACCACCAGCACGGCGTGGCCCGCTACGGCGGCATGGTCCGCCGCGCCATCGCCGGCCACGACCGGGACTACCTGGTCCTGGAGTACCGAAGCGGCGACCGGCTCTACGTCCCGTCGGACCAGATAGACGTGGTTCGTCATTACACCGGTGGGGACAGCCCGTCCCTGAGCCGGCTCAACGGGTCGGACTGGCAGAAGACGAAGGCCCGGGTGCGTTCGGCGGTCGCGGAGATCGCTCAAGAGCTGGTCGTGCTCTACCAGAAGCGCATCACCAGCCCGGGCACGGTCTTCGGGCTCGACACGCCCTGGCAGCACGAGCTCGAGGCCGCCTTCCCCTATCGGGAGACGCCGGACCAGCTCGCCGCCATCGAGGCGGTGAAGGCGGACATGGAGGCGCCGGCCCCCATGGACCGGCTGGTCTGCGGCGACGTCGGCTTCGGCAAGACCGAGGTCGCCATTCGGGCCGCGTTCAAGGCGGTCCAGGAGGGCATGCAGGTCGCGGTCCTGGTGCCGACCACCCTGCTGGCCCAGCAGCACGGTCAGACCTTCGGCGACCGCCTCGCCCCGTACCCGATCCGGGTCGAGGTCCTGAGCCGCTTCCTGACCACCGGCCAGCAGAAGGCGGTCATCGAGGGCATCGGACTGGGGTCCGTCGACCTGGTCATCGGCACCCACCGCCTGCTGTCGGGCGACGTCCGATTCGCCAACCTGGGCCTGCTGATCGTCGACGAGGAGCAGCGCTTCGGCGTCAGCCACAAGGAGGCCATCAAGGAGTTCCGGGCCGACGTGGACGTGCTCACCCTGAGCGCCACACCGATCCCCCGGACCCTGGAGATGAGCCTCACGGGTATCCGGGACCTGTCGATCATCAACACCCCGCCGGCCGACCGCCAGCCCATCCTCACCTACGTCGGGGACTACGACGAGCGGGCCGTCGCCGAGTCCATCCGCCGGGAGCTGCTCCGCGAGGGCCAAGTCTTCTTCGTCCACAACCGGGTCGAGGACATCGAGCACGTCGCCCGGGGCCTGCAGGAGCTGGTGCCCGAGGCCCGCATCGCGATCGCCCACGGGCAAATGGACGAGGGGAGCCTGGAGCGGGTCGTCATCGACTTCTGGGAGGGCCAGTACGACGTGCTGGTCTGCACCACGATCATCGAGTCGGGCATCGACATGCCCACCGTCAACACCCTCGTGGTCGACCGGGCCGACCTCCTGGGCCTGGGCCAGCTCCATCAGATCCGGGGCCGGGTGGGCCGGGCCGGGCAGCGCGCCTACGCCTACCTGTTCACCCCGCCCGACCGCTCGCTGAGCGAGGACGCCTACGAGCGCCTGCGCACCATCGGCGAGTCCACCGAGCTGGGCTCGGGCTTCAAGATCGCCATGCGGGACCTCGAGATGCGGGGCGCCGGAAACCTGCTCGGCACCGGTCAGTCCGGTCACATCGCCGCCGTGGGCTATGACCTCTACTGCCAGATGGTCACCGAGGCGGTGGCCGAGCTGAAGGGTGAGGAGGTCCGGGAGCCGGCCGAGGTGAAGCTGGACCTGCCCCTCGACGCCAACCTGTCGGCGGACTACGTGCCGAAGGAGGAGCTGCGCCTGGAGGCCTACCGGCGCCTGGCCTCGGTCACCGACCCGGCCCAGGTGGCCGACATCCAGGCCGAGTGGGAGGACCGCTACGGCCCCGTGCCGGACGCCGCCAGCGCTCTGCTCGACGTGGCCCGCCTCCGCGCCGTCTGTCAGCGGGCAGGGGTCACCGACGTGGTCGTGACCCGCAACCAGGCGTTCTCCGGGCCCTCTCATGTGGCCAAGCTCGGCCCGGTGGAGCTGGCCGAGAGCAAGCAGGTCCGCCTCCAGCGCCTCCTGCCGAAGGCCGTCTACAAGGAGGACACGGGTGAACTGCAGGTACCGGTGTCCAAGCCCGAGGACGTGGCCCCGGCCCTCATCGCCCTCCTCGACGAGCTGGTCCCGGCCACCCCGCTGGTTCCTGCGGGCGCCTGATCCCTACGATCCCTGCTCAGTGAAGCGCCTTCTCGCCCTTACCGCCGCCTGCCTGCTGTCCCTGAGCCTCCTCGGCTGTGCCTCGGACGACCAGGCCGTCCTGACCGTCGACGGCGAGGAGGTCCTCACGGTCGGCGACCTGGAGGAGCAGTTGGATGTCGTCGCCGAGAGTGACGACTTCCTGGCCGCCTATGACGCCCGGGGGAGCGGCACCGACACGATCTCGACGAGCTTCGTGACCACCCTCCTGAACTTCAAGGTCCTGTCCGCGGTACTCGAAGGCGAGTTGGCCGACCAGGGCATCGAGGTCAGCGAGGACGACCAGAGCTCGGCGGAGGAGACGGTCACCCAGCTGCTGGCCGCCGGCGACCAGCAGACGGGGGCCCCGCCCATGGAGAGGGAGACCGTCCCGGACCCGTACTTCGACCTGCTCGTCGAGCTCTACGCCAACTTCATCGCTCTCACCGGTTCGTTCGACGGCGACCAGCAGGCCGCCCAGGCCCGCCTGGGTGAGCTCGTGCCGGCGGCCGACGTCGAGGTGAACGAGCGCTTCGGCACCTGGGACCCCGACACGTTCTCCGTCACCGCGCCCGAGGGCCCCGTCTCCGCCACGACCGCCCCCGCCGCCCCGATTCCCACCGGTTGAGCCGCATCGTCGTCGTCGGGCTGGGACCGGCCGGGCCGGAGCTGCTGACGGCGGAGGCCCGGGCAGCGATCGAGCGGATCCCGCACCGGTTCCTGCGCACCACTCGGCACCCGGCGGCCGTCGCCGTCCCCGACGCCACGAGCTTCGATGACCGCTACGAGGCCGAGGCCACGATGGATGCCGTCTACCGCGGGATCGTCGCCGATTTGGTCGGCGCCGCGGCGGCTCACGGTGAGGTGCTCTACGCCGTGCCCGGCTCACCGTCGGTGGCCGAGCACACGGTCGAACTGCTGCGCGACGACGAGCGGGTCCAGATCGTGGTTCTGGCGTCGGTGTCCTTCCTCGACCTGGCGTGGGACCGTCTCGGCGTCGATCCCGTGACGGCGGGTGCCCGCTTCGTCGACGGCCACGACTTCGCCGTGGCCGCGGCGGGGTCAACCGGACCGTTGCTGGTCGGCCAGTGCGACCGGGCATCGGTCCTCGCCGACATCAAGCTCTCGGTCGAGGACCCCGGGGACCTGACGGTGACCGTGCTCCAGCGCCTCGGCCTGCCCGACGAGCGGGTCACCGAGGTGACTTGGAACGACCTGGATCGGGTCGTCGAACCCGATCACCTCACCTCGCTCTGGATCCCGGCGTTGGCGGCACCCGTCGCCGCCGAGTTGCAGCGGTTCACCGAGGTCGTGCGCCGCCTCCGGGCGGAGTGCCCGTGGGACCGGGAACAGACCCACCAGTCGCTCACCCGCCACCTGATCGAGGAGAGCTATGAGGTCCTGGACGCCATCGAGCTGCTCAGCACCGAGGAGGACGAGGGCTACGCCGCGCTCGAGGAGGAGCTGGGCGACCTGCTCTTCCAAGTCGTCTTCCACGCCACCCTGGGCGCCGAGGAAGGTCGTTTCACCCTGGCCGACGTGGCCCGGGGCATCCACGACAAGCTCGTCCTGCGCCACCCCCATGTGTTCGCCGCCGTCGAGGTCGACGGGGCCGACGAGGTGGTCGCCAACTGGGAGGCGATCAAGAAGGAGGAAAAGGGGAGGGACAGCGTCTTCGACGGCATCCCCCGCGGCCTCCCCGCCCTGCTCTTCGCCCTCAAGATCGAGAAGAAGGCCGCGGCCACCGGGCTGCTCGACCGGGTCCCTCCGCCCGAAGGCAACGACCTCGGTGCCGAGCTCCTGGCCATCGTGACGCGGGCCCGCGACGCGGGCATCGACCCCGAAGACGCCCTGCGCCGCACCGCGGCGGCGTGGCAGGACGCACTGCGTGCCGCGGAATCCGACGGCTGATCGGCTAGAAACAGGTCGGGGAACACGGGCCACACCAGCCACAGGAGCAACACGGACGTGAGCCACAGCGCGTCGCGACCCCGGCCTGACACTCCCCGTCCCCTCACCGCAAGGAGCGGACGACGATGAGCGAGATCATCCACGTCGTGGGCCGTGAGGTCCTCGACTCCCGCGGGAACCCGACCGTCGAGGTCGAGGTGGTACTCGCCTCCGGCGCCCGGGGCCGGGCCATCGTCCCCAGTGGGGCGTCCACCGGCCAGTTCGAAGCCGTCGAGCTGCGGGACGGTGGCGACCGCTACGGCGGCAAGGGCGTCCTCGACGCCGTGGGCTTCGTCAACGGTGAGCTCACCGACCTGCTGCTCGGCGAGGAAGCGCTCGACCAGCGCGACGTCGACCGGCAGCTGATCGACGCCGACGGGACGGACAACAAGGCCCGGGTCGGGGCGAATGCCATCCTCGGGATCTCCCTGGCCGTGGCCAAGGCGGCCGCCGACGAGCTCGAGGTCCCCCTCTACCGCTACGTCGGCGGGGCCAACGCCCATGTCCTGCCCGTGCCGATGATGAACGTGATCAACGGTGGCGAGCACGCGGACAACAACCTGGACGTCCAGGAGTTCATGATCCTGCCCGTCGGGGCGGCTTCCTTCGCCGAGGCCTTGCGGTGGGGGGCCGAGACCTACCAGGCGCTCAAGGGCATCCTGTCGGGCCGGGGCCTGTCGACCCTGGTGGGCGACGAGGGCGGCTTCGCCCCGAACCTGGCCTCGAACGAGGAGGCCGTGGCCCTGCTGGTGGAGGCCATCGAAGCCACGGGCCGGATCCCGGGCGACGACATCGTGCTGGGCCTGGACGCCGCGTCGACGGAGTTCTTCGAGGACGGCACCTACGTCCTGGCCGGCGAGGGCGGCCGACGGCTCTCCTCCGACGACATGGTCGACTACCTGGCCGGCCTCGTCGACCGGTACCCGATCGTGACCATCGAGGACGGCATGGCCGAAGAGGACTGGGACGGCTGGTCCGCCCTCACCGAGCGCCTCGGCCGATCGCTGCAGCTGGTGGGCGACGACCTCTTCGTCACCAACACCGAGCGCCTCGAGCGGGGGATCCAGTCCGGGGTGGCCAACTCCATCCTGGTCAAGGTCAACCAGATCGGTTCGCTGAGCGAGACCCTCGACGCCGTCGACATGGCCCACCGGGCGGCCTACACCGCGGTCATGTCGCACCGCTCCGGAGAGACCGAGGACACGACCATCGCCGATCTGGCCGTGGCCACCAACTGCGGCCAGATCAAGACCGGGGCCCTGGCCCGCAGCGACCGGGTCGCCAAGTACAACCAGCTCCTGCGGATCGAGGAGGACCTCGGCGAGGCCGCGGCCTATCCGGGCGCCACTGCCTTCCCGGGGGGAGGGTCGGATGCCTAAGCCGAGGAAGACGACGATCGCTCTGGTCCTGGCCACGATCGTGGCCGTGGGTTACGTGATGTTCGTACCCGCCCGGAACTACATGAACCAGCAAGCGGCAACCGACGCCGCCGAGCACCAGCTGGACGCCCTCGATGCGGAGCTCGAGGAGCTGAACGCCAGGCAGGTCGCGCTCCAGGACCCGGAGCAGATCGAGCAGGTGGCCCGCGAACGTTTCAACCTCGGCTACCCCGGTGAAGAGGTCTTCGCCGTCCTGCCCGCCCCCCCTGCGCCGCTGCCCATCCCCACCGGTTGGCCCTTCGACGTCCTCCGGGGCGCGGCCGCAGCCGCCGCGTCCGGCACGGCCGGCTGACAGCCACTGCCAGCTGGATAGATTCGCCCTACCGCCGAGGTGGGGAGCGTCGTGGAACATCCGATCGAAGCCAGCGGGCTGGTCCGGCACTTCGGCGACGTGGTCGCCGTCGACGGTGTCGACCTCCAGGTCCGTGAGGGCGAGATCTACGGTTTCCTGGGCCCCAACGGGGCGGGCAAGTCGACCACGGTGCGGATGCTGACGACCCTGCTCAGCCCCACGGCCGGCTCGGCCCGGGTCGCCGGGTTCGACGTGGTCAAGGAGGCCGGCAAGGTCCGCCGGTCGATCGGCGTGGCCCTTCAGGACGCCGCCATCGACCCCCTCATGAGCGGACGGGAGCTGTTGCAGCTCCAGTCCATCCTCCACGGCATCCCCCGGAAGGACGCGGATCGCCGCTCCGGGGTGCTCCTCGAGCGAGTCGGGCTGACCGCCGCCGCCGACCGGCGCGTCGGCACGTACTCGGGCGGCATGCGCCGCCGCCTGGACCTGGCGCTGTCCCTGGTCCACGAGCCTGCTGTGCTCTTCCTGGACGAGCCGACCACCGGCCTCGACCCGATGAGCCGCATCGCGCTGTGGGACGAGGTGCGTCGCCTCAACGAGGACCAGGGCATGACCGTCCTGTTGACGACGCAGTACCTCGAGGAGGCCGACCAGCTGGCCGGCCGCCTCGCCATCATCGACTACGGCCGGATCGTGCGGGAAGGGGCATCGGCCGAGCTCAAGGCGGCGCTGGGGGCCCCCACGGTCCAGATCGACGTGCCGCCGGGGGACGAGGACCGTGCCCGTCTGGCCCTGGCGGGGGTCGGCGAGACGCGGCCCGCCCACGAGGGTGTCTGCATCGGCCTCCCCGGAGGCGCCGCGCAGATGGCCGAGGTCGTGCGCACGCTCGACCAGGCGGGGATCGCCGTGGAGCGCCTCGAGCTGCACCAGCCCTCGCTGGACGATGTCTTCGCCGACGCGACCGGCCGTCGCCTGGAGGGGGCCGAGGAGACCCAGGTCGCCCCGTGAGCCTCTCCGTGTCCGTGGCCGACACCGAGGAGTTCCACGCACAGCCGTTCGCCCAGATCCGAGTCCTGGCCCGCCGCTCGGTGAAGGCGACCATGCGCCAGCCCGCGGTCTGGTTCCCGGCGATCCTCTTCCCCCTGCTCCTGGCCGCGGTGAACGCGTCGGCCTTCAACCGGGCCACCGCGCTGCCCGGGTTCCCGCCGGTGGACTCGTTCTTCGACTTCCTCCTGCCCGCCAGCATGATCCAGGGGGTGATGTTCGGCGCGGTGGCCGGGGGCTCCGACATCGCCCTGGACATCGAAGACGGCTTCTTCGAGCGCCTCCTGGCCGCACCCATCTGGCGGCCCTCCATCCTGGTCGGGCGGCTGGCCGGCGGGGCCGCCCTGGGGGCGTTCCAGGCGGTCCTGTTCGTCAGTGTGTTCATGGTCTTCGGGGCGCGCATCCACTCCGGCCTGGCCGGGTTCGTGGTCCTCGTCGTACTGGCGATGATCATGGCCATCGCCATCGGCGGGGTCACCGCCGCAGTGGGTGTCCGGACGGGCTCCCAGGAGACGGTGCAGAACTCGTTCCCGCTCATCTTCATCCTCTTGTTCCTGAGCTCGGCCTTCTTCCCGACCCAGCTGATGACCGGCTGGTACCAGCAGCTCGCTGAGGCCAACCCCATCACCTGGGTGATCGACGCCGCCCGCCACCTGGTGGTCGTCGGTTGGTCCTCCTCCGAGGCCGCCGTGGCCCTGGGCACGGCCGGCACGCTCGCCGTCCTGTCGGTGACGGCCGCGGCATGGCAGCTGCGCAAGCGGCTGGCGGCGTCGTGACCTCCGTCGCCGTGGCCCCGACGCAGGGCGTGAACCGGATCAGCACGTTCGCCGTAGCCCGGACGCTCGGCGGCCGCAGCCTGGTGCGGATCCGCCGGATCCCGGCCGCCATCATCCCGACGGTCGCCATGCCGGTCTTCCTGCTGATCTCCTTCAGCGGTGCCTTCTCGTCCGTGGTCAACATCCCCGGCTTCCCGACCGACTCGATCCTCTCCTGGGTGGCGCCCTACGCCGTCATCCAGGGGGCGGCCTTTGCCGGCGTCGGGGCGTCGCAGTCAGTCGCCGCCGACCTCGAGAACGGGTTCTACGACCGTCTACTGATGTCACCCAGCTCGCGGTTCAGCCTGATGCTCGGGCCCCTGTCGGGGGCGATGGTGCGGGTGCTGCTGCCCTTCACCGTGGTGCTGGCGGTGGCCTTCATCGGTGGCCTGGAGCTGACCGAGGGGGTCCGGGGCCTGCTGATGCTGCTGTTGACGGCGGAGGGCGTGGCCCTCATCGCCACCTTCTACGGGCTGGCCCTGGTCTACAAGTTCCGCACCCAGCGCTCCGGCTCCCTCGTGCAGGTCGGCGTCTTCGTGGTGATGTTCCTCTCGGTCGGTCAGGTGCCCCTGGCGGTGATGCAGGGCTGGCTCCACGGTGTGGCCACGGTCAACCCGATGACCAACATCCTGCGCATGGCCCGGCAGGGCTTCGTCGACCAGATCACCTGGGCCGACACCTGGCCCGGCCTGCTGGTGATCCTGCTCGGGACCCTGTTGTTCGGCCGCTGGGCCTACCGCGGCCTCCTGCGCCTGACCCAGGAGTGAGCTAGGCGGTCGCTTCTTCGAGGGCGCGGCGGACGAGGACCCGGGCCAGGTGTTGGCGGTACTCGACGGTGCCGTTCAGGTCAGCCGGCGGGTTGGTCCCCTCGTGGGCGACGTCGGCCGCGTCGGCGGCTGAGGCCCCGCCGGCCATGGCCTCCTCCGATGCCGTGGCTCGGGTGGGCTTGGTGTCCATGTTGACCAAGCCGATGCCCGTGCGGCCGTTGTGCACGGCGGCCACGCCGACGATGGCCCAGTCCTGGGCCCGGCGGTTGAACTTCTGGAACGACCAGCCGGCACCGGTCGCCTTGGGGATGCGGACCTCGGTCAACAGCTCGTCGGGGGCGAGAGCCGTCTCCAGAAATCCGGTGAAGAAGTCGTCGGCCGCCACCGTGCGCTCGCCGCCCGGGCCCCGGATGACCATCTCGCCCCCGAGGGCGAGCAGGACGGCGGGGTGGTCCGCCGCCGGATCGCCGTGGGACAGCGCCCCGCCAAGCGTGCCGCGATGGCGGACCTGAGGGTCACCGACCTTCGAGGTGGCGTGGGCGAGGAGGGGCACGTGCTCCTTCAGGACATCGCTGGTCTCGATGTCACGGTGCCGGGTCAGGGCCCCGATGGCGATGGTGTCGCCGTCCTCACGGATGTAGGACAGGTCGTCGAGGCGACCGATGTCGACCAGCACGCCGGGCACGGCCAGCCGCAGCTTCATCAGCGGCAGCAGGGAGTGGCCACCGGCCAGGAGCTTGGCCTCGTCGCCGCGTTCGGCGAGGAGGGCCAATGCCTCGTCGGCCGAGCCGGCCCGGACGTAGTCGAACGCAACAGGGATCACGAGCGGGCCTCCTGGATCGCCGCCCAGACCTTGTTGGGCGAGGCGGGCATGTCGATGTCCGTGATGCCGAGGGGCCCGAGGGCATCGATCACCGCGTTCATGACGGCGGCGGCGGAACCGATGGTCCCGGCCTCCCCGATGCCCTTGACCCCGAGCGGGTTGGTCGGGCTGGGCGTGACCGTCGAGTCCAGCGTGAAGGTCGGTGCCTCCATGGCCGAGGGCACGAGGTAGTCGGCCAACGAGGCGTTGTTCAGGTTGCCGTCCTCGTCGTAGGCGGCCCCCTCCCAGAGGGCTTGGGCCACCCCCTGCAGGATCCCGCCGTGGAGCTGACCGTCGACGATCATCGGGTTGATCTGGTTGCCGCAGTCGTCGACCGCGACGTAGTCCCGGAGACGGATGTCGCCGGTCTCCTCGTCGATCTCGACGACGGCCACATGGGTGCCGAACGGGAAGACGAAGTTGGGCGGGTCGTAGGTGACCTGGGCCGAGAGGTTCGGCTCCATGCCGTCGGGCAGGTCGTGGGCGGTGAACGCGGCCATGGCCACGTCGCCGATGGCCACGGACTTGTCCGGCGAGCCCCGCACCCGGAACGAGCCCTCCTCGAACTCGAGGTCGTCGGCCGATGCCTCCAGCTGGTGGGCGGCGATGGCCCGGGCCTTCTCCAGCACCAGGTCGGTGGCCATGTGCACGGCCGTGCCGCCGACGGCGAGAGAGCGGGAACCGTAGCTGTCCATGCCAAGGGCGGCGATGGCCGTGTCGGAGTGCAGGACCTCGATGGCGTCGGGGTCGATGCCGAGCTGGTCGGCCACGATCTGGGACCACGTGGTCTCATGGCCCTGACCGTGCGGCGAAGTCCCGGTGACCACCTGGACGCTGCCCGTCGGCAGCATCCGCACCGTGGCGGACTCCCAGCCACCGGCGCCGTAGTTGAGCGACGCCAGGACCCGGCTGGGGGCCAGGCCGCACATCTCCACGTAGGTGCAGAGGCCGATGCCCAAGTGGGTGGTCGAGCCCTCGTCCCGCAGGCGCTGTTGCTCGCCCCGCAGGTCGTCGAGCCCGGCGAGCTCCAGGGCCCGGTCCAGCGTCGGCTCGTAGTTGCCGCTGTCGAAGACCAGTCCGGCGGGGGAGTCGTAGGGGAAGGCGTCGCTGGGGATGTAGTTGCGCCGCCGGATCTCCTCGGGGGTGACCCCGACCTCGCGGGCCAGGGCGTCCATGGCTCGCTCGATGGCGTAGGACGCCTCGGGCCGGCCCGCGCCCCGGTAGGCGTCGGTCGGGGGGAGGTTGGTGAACAGCCCCTGGCAGGTGAAGGAGTAGGCCGGGATGTCGTAGACGCCGTGGTACAGGAAGGCGCCCAGCAGGGGGATGCCCGGGGTCACGAGCTGCAGGTAGGCCCCCATGTCGGCCAGCAACTTGGCGCGGACAGCGGTGACCTTGCCGTCGGCGTCGGCCGCCAGCTCGATGTCCTGGACCTGGCCCCGGCCCTGGATCGTGGACAGGGCGGCCTCGGTGCGCTCTTCGGTCCAGCGTACTGGCACGCCGTGGTGCTTGGCCAGGATGACCGCCAGGATCTCCTCGGCGTACACGTTGAGCTTGCAGCCGAACCCGCCGCCGACCGACGGGGCGATGACCCGCACCTTGTGCTCCGGCGTGCCGGTCGTGGCCGCGACCATGAGCTTCAGGATGTGAGGGATCTGCGTGGCGGACCAGATGGTGATCTCACCGCCTTGGGGCTGGGGGACCACGACCACACCCCGGGGCTCCATGGCCGAGGGGATGAGGCGCTGTTGGATGTAGCGCTCGCGGATGTGGTGGGTGGCCTCGCTGAACGCCCGTTCCACCGCGTCCGGATCCGGGATGAGCTCCCAGACGTAGGACGTGTTCGAGGTGAGGTCGGTGTGGGTCAGGACGGCATCGGTGGCCGCGGCCTCGAGGTCGACGACGGCGGTCAGGGTCTCGTAGTCGACCTCCACCGCGCCGCATGCATCCCGCGCCTGGTAGCGACTCTCCGCCACGACCACGGCGACGGCGTCGCCCGCGAAGGCAGCCTCGCTCACGGCGACGGGCAGGTGCTCCGGGGCCACCATGTCCTCGGTCACGGCCCAGGCACAGGGCAGCGCGCCCATGCCGAGCTCGACGAGCTGGGCGCCCGTGTAGACCGCTTTCACCCCCGGCATGGCCTCGGCCGCACTGGTGTCGATGGTGCCGATCCGCGCGTGGGCACAGGGACTGCGGACGATGCCCAGCCAGAGGGCGCCGGTGATGGGGAGGTCGTCGACGTAGCGGGCCTCGCCGGACAGCAGCTCGGGGTCCTCCTTGCGGAGCATCCGCGTACCGGTGACGGTCATGCCGGACCCCCCTTCGCGCCGGCGGCGGCCATGACCGCTTTGACGATGTTGTGGTAGCCGGTGCAGCGACAGAGATTGCCCTCGAGGCCCTCCCGCACGCCGGCCTCGTCGAGGTCGTCGTGCTCCTCGAGGAGGGAGACGGCGGCCATGACCATGCCCGGCGTGCAGTACCCGCACTGCAAAGCATGGTTCTCGTGGAAGGCCTGCTGCATCGGATGGAGCTCGGTGCCGTTGGCCAGGCCTTCGATGGTGGTGATCTCCTGGCCGTCGGCCTGGACGGCCAGCATCGTGCAGGACTTCACGGATTCGCCGTTGACGAGCACGGTGCAGGCCCCACACGACGAGGTGTCACAGCCGACGTTGGTGCCGGTGAGGCCGCGGACGTCGCGCAGGTAGTGGACCAGCAGCAACCGTGGCTCGACGTCATCAGTCGCCGCCGCGCCATTGACGGTCACGGACACATCCATGCGTCACCCCCCGGTGAAGGTCGTCCCGGCCATCCTCGCGCGAGATTCCGGCTTGTGCTGACCGTCGCGTCAGTAGGCGCGGTCAGACCAGGCCGGGAAAGGCGCCGCCGTCGATCAGGACCGAGGTACCGGTCACGAAGCGGGCCTGCTGGGAGCAGAGGAAGGCGACCACGGCGCCGAAGTCTTCGGCATCGCCCAGGTGACCGACGGGGATGCCCGCGGCCGCCTCCGCAGGCGGTGTTCCGCCACCATGGAGCTGGCGGACCCGGTCGGTGTCGTGCATCCCGGGCTGGGCCGAGTTGACGGTCACCCCGTCGGGGGCGACCTCCGTGGCCAGGACCTTCAGAAAGGCCGTGAGCCCGGCGCGGGCTGTGGCCGAGGCCATGAGGTAGGGCGGCGGCTGGCGGACCCCGATGGAGGTGATCGCCACCACTCGACCCCAGCGCTGCGCCTGCATGGCGGGCACGGCGGCCCGGCACAGGGCGATCGAAGACAGCAGGTTCAGCTCGACGGCCTGTCGGTAGCCGTCGAGGTCGGTCGACGCGAAGGTCCCGGTCGGCGGCCCGCCGGCGTTGGCCACGACGATGTCGATCGTCCCCCCGAGCTGTTCGCTCGCTTGCTCGATGAAGCCCGTGGCCTGGTCGACGTCGCTCAGGTCGGCCATGAGGGCGACGGCACCGATGTCCGCCGCGGCCGCTTCGGCCTTGGCCCGGTCCCGCCCGCAGAGGGACACCTGCACGCCCTCGGCGGCGAGCGCCTTCGCGCAAGCGAGGCCCAGGCCCGCCGATCCGGCCGCCACTGCAGCCCGCTTCCCACGCAGTCCGAGATCCATGGGCCGAACCTAGGTCGCCGCCGCCACACTGCGGTATGCGGATCGTGTCGCTCCTGCCTTCAGCCACGGAGATCGTGTTCGCATTGGGGCTCGGTGACGATCTGGCAGGGGTGACATTCGAGTGTGACTTCCCGCCCGAGGCGCGGGGGAAGCGGATCATCTCCTCGTCCGGGCTGGAGGCGAGCGCGGATGACCCGGAGGCGATCGACGCCGCGGTGCGGGCGGCGACGGAGGGCGGGGCGCCGCTGTACCGGTTGGATGAGGCGGCGATCGCTGAGATCGATCCCGATGTGATCCTGACCCAGGACCTGTGCCGGGTCTGCGCCGTGCCGTCGGGGGACGTCGACCAGGCCCTCGACCGCCTCGGATGCTCGGCGGTGGTGATCTCACTCGACCCCACGTCGCTCGAGGAGGTCATCGATGACATCGGTCGGGTCGGCACCGTCCTGGATGTGGCCGATCGCGGCGCCGAGCTCACGGCCGCCCTCCGGCTCGAGCTGGGCGTCATCCGCAGCGTGCTCGCCGATCGGCCCCGACCCCGGGTCCTGGTCCTCGAGTGGATCGATCCGCCGTTCGGCGCCGGGCACTGGATCCCGGACATGGTGCGGGCGGCCGGCGGCGAGCCCGTCCTCGCTTCGGACGGCACGGCCTCCGCGCCCCTCACCTGGGAGGCCGTGGTCGACGCCCAGCCCGACGTCGCAGTGGTCGCCCCGTGCGGATTCGGGTTGGAAGGCGCCCTCAGGCACGCCCGGCAGGCCGAGCGACACCTGCCCTCCACCGCCGCCGTCTGGGCGGTGGACGGTGACGCCTACATCGTCCGACCGGGGCCCCGTCTGGTCGATGGCGTCAAGGTCCTGGCCGAGATCCTGCACCCCGAGGTGGTGGGCTCGTCGTCGCCAGAGGCGGCCACCCTCGTAACCTGACCCCGTGGGGACGACTCCGGTCGAAGTGGCGGACGCGCTCGCGGCGCACGACTACCTGGCTGACGACGGTCTGGCCACGGCCATCTTCCTGGCTCTGGAGCTGCAGCGACCCCTGCTGCTCGAAGGCGAGGCCGGGGTCGGCAAGACCGAGGTGGCCAAGGTGCTGGCCCGCTGGACCGATGGTGAGCTCATCCGCCTCCAGTGCTACGAGGGCATCGACGTCGCCCAGGCCGTGTACGAGTGGGACTACGCCCGACAGCTCCTCCACCTGCGCACGGCGGAGGCCACGGGCCGGGCCGACGGCGCGGCCGCCGAAGCTCTCGAGGATGAGCTCTACACCGAGCGCTTCCTCGTCCGTCGGGCCCTCCTGCAGGCCATCGACCACGCCGACGGCCCGCCGCCCGTCCTCCTGATCGACGAGGTGGACCGGGCCGATGACGAGTTCGAGGCCTTCCTGCTCGAGATCCTCTCCGACTACCAGGTCACGGTTCCCGAGCTGGGCACCTTCTCGACGCCGAACCCGCCGGTCGTGATCATCACGTCGAACCGGACCCGAGACGTGCACGACGCCCTCAAACGCCGCTGCCTCTACCACTGGGTCGAGCACCCCGACTTCGACCGCGAGGTCGCCATCGTCCGGGTCCGGGCGCCCCAGGTGGCTGAGAGCCTGGCTCGGCAGGTCGCCGGCGTGGTCGAACAGCTCCGCGAGCTCAACCTCTACAAGCCCCCCGGCGTGGCCGAGACGATCGACTGGGCCCAGGCCCTCGCCGCGCTGGGCAAGGCCGACCTCGACGAGGAAACGGTCGGCGTCACCCTCGGCACCGTCGTCAAGTACCGAGAAGACCAGCAGCGGGTCCGGGACCAGGGCATCGGGGACCTCATCCGCAAGGCCGTCCTGCGTGGTGCCTGAGACGACAGCGCCCTTGCGTCCCGAACGGGCGGCGGTGGCGTTCGGCCGGGTCCTGCGCTCGGCCGAGCTGGAGGTGCCGGTCGACAGCGTGCTCGCCTTCGTGCGGGCCTGGGAGGCGGTGGGCTCGGACGACCGCCGCCTCGTCTACTGGGCCGGACGAGCCACGCTGGTCCGACAGCCTGAGGACATCGGCGTCTATGACGTGGCCTTCGCCGCGTTCTTCGGTGGCAATCAGGACCTGGGGCCCGGCCCACCTCCGCTCGCGCCCCCGCCCGTACCCGTGCCGACAGCGACCGACGACGGCGGTGACGGTGACGACGACGGTCCCGAAGAGGACCGCCCGGCCCAGGTCGTGCGTTGGTCACCGGGCGAGGTCCTTCGCCACAAGGACTTCGCGGCGTGCACGGATGCCGAGCGAACCGAGGCCATGCGCCTACTGGCCCAGCTCAAGGTGCGCCGCGCCCGGCGGCCCTCCCGCCGTCGCCGGCCCACCCGACAGCCGGGGCGCTGGCCGGACCTGCGCCGGACCACCCGGGCCGCGATGCGCTCCGGGGGCGAGACAATCGACCGGCGCTGGCTGGACCCGGGCGAGCGGCCCCGCCGCCTCGTCCTCCTGGTGGACGTGTCGGGCTCGATGGAGGCCCATGCCCGGGCCCTGCTCCGCTTCGCCCAGGTCGTCGTGGCGGCGGGGACGAGGGTCGAGGCCTTTGCCATCGGCACGCGCCTGACCCGCCTGACCCGGGAGCTGTCGTCCCGGGACCCCGACGCCGCCATGCGGGCGGCGAGCTCCGCCGTCGTCGACTGGTCGGGTGGGACCCGGCTCGGTGCCTGCCTGCGGGAGTTCAACGACGATTGGGGCGTCCGCGGGCTGGCGCGAGGCGCCACTGTGGTCGTCCTCTCCGACGGGTGGGACCGAGGCGAGCCCGAGCTGCTCGGGGCCGAGGTCGAGCGCCTGCATCGGATCACGCACCGCCTCATCTGGGTCAACCCCCTCAAGGCCAGCGCCGGGTACGAGCCCCTTGCCCGGGGGATGGCTGCGGCCCTACCCCACGTCGACCAGTTCCTCGAAGGCCACTCGCTGGCCTCGCTGGAGGACCTCGCGGAGGTGATCAGCGCATGAAGGACCTGTTGTCCGATCTTGACCGCTGGAGGGCGGCCGGGAAGAAGGTGGCGCTGGCCCGGGTGGTCGACGTCGAGGGCTCCGGCCCGCGCGGTCCGGGTGCGGCCATGGCGGTCAGTGAGGACAGTGAGGTAGCCGGCTCGGTTTCAGGCGGCTGCGTCGAGGGCGCCGTGGTCACCGAGGCCCTGGACATCCTGGCCACCGGCGGACGTCGGGTGGTGACCTTCGGCTATTCCGACGACGAGGCGTTCGCCGTCGGGCTCACCTGCGGGGGCACGGTCCACCTCTTCATCGAACCGATGGACTGGTGACGGTGAGCCTCTACGACGAGCTCCGCGACGCGCTCCAGGACGACCGGCCGGTGGCCCTGGCCACGATCATCGATGGCCCGGGCATCGGCCAGAAGCTCTTGGTCGGGCCCGACCGGGAGTCGGTCGGAACCCTCGGCAACGAGGACCTGGACCGGGTCGTGAGCCGGGATGCGCTCGGTCAGCTGCTGGCCGGCCGCACCGACCGTCGCAACTACGGCGCCCGGGGTGAGGCCCGCGAGACCGTGGTCGACGTGTTCATCGAAGCGTTCGCCCCCGCCCCCCGCATGCTCATCTTCGGCGCCGTCGACTTCACGGCGGCGCTGGCCACGGCCGCCAAGTTCCTCGGCTTCCACGTCACCGTGTGCGACGCGCGGGAGGTCTTCGCGACCGTCCGCCGTTTCCCGATGGCCGACGAAGTGCTGGTCGACTGGCCCCACCGCCTGGTCGAGCGGGAGGGAGACCGGTTGGGCCCGGCCGACGCCATCTGTGTCCTCACCCATGACAACAAGTTCGACGTCCCGGCGATCGTGGCCGCCCTGGCGACCGATGTCGGCTACCTCGGAGCCATGGGCTCCCGCCGTACCCACGCCAAGCGGGTCGAGCGCCTGAAGGAGGAAGGGGTCACCGACACCCAGCTCGAGCGGGTCATGGCGCCGATCGGCCTCGACATCGGCTCCCGCACGCCGGAGGAGACGGCGATCTCGGTCTGCGCCGAGATCATCGCCAACCACACCGGCCACACCGCCGGCTCCCTCAAGGTCACCGAGGGCCCCATCCACTAGTCAGGCGGCGAGCCAGACGGGAACGGCGACGCCGGTCGTGACCACCTCGGCGGTCGCGAGGTCGTCGACCGGGGCGATCCGCAGCTCGGCGGCGTCACCGCTGGACCACGCCACCTGCCGACCGTCGGGCGAGAACGTCCCGCCCCGGAACCCGGTCCCGAGGTCGACGACCTCGCCGGCCCACTGGCGGCCGACACCTCCAGTGGCCGCCGCCAGAGCAACCGAGTACTGCGTCGTGGGCAGGCCGAGGTCCGTCACGGTCCCCGCGGTGGTGTCGACGAGCACGAGGTCCTGGTCGGTGCCGTAGACGACCCGCCCGGGCCGGCGGGCACCCCGCCGGCCAGCGCGACGTCGGGCACCGTGACCACGTCGGTCATGCCGGACGTCGGGTCGACGACGACCGCGGCGTCGGCGAGACGGCCGTCGATCGACTGCTGGCCGACGATGGAGCCCGGGTCCTCGACGACGGTGGGACGGTGTCGACAGGGGCGTCGGTGCCCTCCTGAGCGACGTCGCCGTCGTCGCTGCAGGACGGCAGGCCGAAGAGGGCGGCGCACACCAGCAGGGGCCAGAGTCGTCGCAAGGGCACGAGGTTGCCAGAATGCCCCCATGACCGAGGCACCCGAGCCGCTGGTGTCCGACGCCGATCGCCAGGTGGTCGTGGACCGCCTGCACACGGCGTGCGCCGACGGCCGCCTCGACCTCGATGAGTTCTCCGACCGGGTCAGCGACGTCTTCGCCGCCCGGACGCAGGGTGAGCTGGACCGGCTCACGGCCGACCTCCCGGCGGTGCCGGACGCGGCCGCCCCGGCCGTCCGGCCCACCCGCTGGGTGGTCGGGGTGTTCAGCGGCGCCCGGCGCTCCGGGCCCTGGCGGCCCGCCCACCCGACCCGGGCCGTGGCCCTGTTCGGTTCCTGCCAGATCGACCTCACCGCCGTCGACCTGGTGCCGGAGACCCACATCGTGGCCTTCGCCACCTTCGGGGGTATCGAGGTACTGGTCCCGGAGGGGGTCGCGGTGGACTTCGGCGGGTTCGCGTTGTTCGGCGGTCGCGACGACAAGACCTCGGCTCACCGCCGACCCGGCGGCCCGGTCGTGCGCGTCGACGCCTGGGCCCTTTTCGGCGGGGTCACCGTCCGCACCCGACCCTTCAGCGGCCGGTGAGCACGCTCGCCGCCGTGCTGGCGGCGGGGGACGGCAGCCGCTTCGGTGGCCCCAAGCTGCTGGTCGACTTCCGGGGCCGGCCGCTGGTGGCATGGGCCCTCGACGCCGCCCTGGACGCCGGGCTGGACGAGACCGTCGTGGTCGTCGGGGGTCAGGCCCTCGGCGCCGTCGTGCCCGACGGCATCACCGTGCTGGACAACCCCCGCTGGGCCGAGGGCCAGGCCACCTCGCTGCGGGTTGCCGTTGCCCGGGCGGAGGCCGCGGGCCACGACGCCGTCGTCATCGGCCTCGGGGACAGCCCCCTCGTGGTGGCCGAAGCATGGCGCGCCGTCGCCGCTTCCGACGCCCCGATGGCCACCGCCGAGTACGACGGGCGACCCCGCCCGCCGGTGCGCCTCGCCCGGTCCGTCTGGGACCTGCTTCCGACCGATGGCGACGAGGGCGCCCGGGTCCTCCTGCGGGAACGTGCCGACTTGGTGGCCCGGGTACCGTGCGCCGGAGATCCGCTGGACGTGGACACCGAGGGGGACCTGGAGCGATGGAGTTGACCAACGAGTTCGCGGTCGAGGTACCGGTCGACGAGGCCTGGGCCGTCCTCACCGATCTCGAGCGCATCGCCCCCTGCATGCCCGGCGCCCAGCTCACCGAGGTCGAGGGTGACGAGTTCCGGGGCAACGTGAAGGTGAAGGTCGGACCGATCACCGCCCAGTACAAGGGCGTAGCCCGATTCGCGGCGAAGGACGATGTCACCCACCGGGCCGTGATCGACGCCCAGGGTCGGGACACCCGGGGCCAGGGCAACGCCAACGCCTTGATCACCGCGACGCTCGAGGCGCAGGGCAGCGGCACCCATGTCACTGTGAACACGGACCTGAAGCTGACCGGCAAGGTGGCGCAGTTCGGCCGGGGCGCCATCGCCGACGTCAGCGCCGCCCTGCTCGGCCAGTTCGTCTCCTGCCTCGAGCACGACCTCCTTTCGGGTACCGCGACTCCCACGGACGCCCTCCCTGAGACCGCACCCGCCATCGACGAGCCGGCCGACGCTGAGGCGCCGGTCGAACCGATCGTCGTCACCGAACCGACGGCCGCGGTCCCGGACGGCGTGCGCAAGATCGACAGCGCCGAGGCGGAGGCCGTCGACCTGTTGGCGGTTGCGGGTGGGACCTTCGCCAAGTACGCCATCGGTGCCGTCGTCGTGATCGCCGTGGTCGTGATCCTCTTGGTGCTCCTGCTCTCGTGACCGCGGTGGCCCCCAGCCCGGCCGATCGTGCCGCGGTGGCGGACCGGCTCGGTCGAGTGCCGCGCGGGGCCTTCGAGGTCGTGGTTCGCGATGCGCTCGGCGAACCCGTCGTCATCCGCAATGCCCCCCTGCTGGACGACGGCACGCCCATGCCCACCCGTTTCTGGTTGGTGGGCGACGTCGAGCGGGTGGCGATCGGTCGCCTCGAGGCTGCACAGGGCGTCCAACGGGCCGAGGCCGCGGTCGATCCCGCCGAGCTCGCCGATGCCCATCGCCGCTACGCCGCCGAACGGGACGCGGCCTTGCCCCCGGACCATGACGGGCCCCGGCCGTTCGGCGGCGTCGGCGGTACTCGACAGGGGGTCAAGTGCCTGCACGCCCACTACGCCTGGCTCCTGGCAGGCGGTGACGATCCTGTCGGTCGCTGGGTGGCGGAGCGCCTGGCCGCGGGCGAGGGCGAGCCATGAGCGCCCTCGCGGCCGTTGACTGCGGCACCAACTCCACCCGCCTCCTGATCGTCGACGACGGCAGAACCGTCGAGCGGCTCATGCGCATCACCCGCCTCGGCGAGGGGGTCGATGCCACCGGCCGCCTGGCTCCCGAGGCCATCGAGCGGACAACGGCGGTGCTCGCCGACTATCGCGAGGTGATGGACCGGCACGGTGTCGAGCGGGTGCGCATGACGGCCACCTCCGCCGCCCGGGACGCCGACAACCGAGAGGACTTCTTCGCCGCGGCCGAGCATGCGGTCGGTGTCCGCGCCGAGCTGCTCTCCGGGTTGGAGGAGGGCCGGCTCTCCTTCGTCGGGGCCACGGCTGAGCTGGACCCCGCCGACGGGCCTTTTCTCGTCGTGGACATCGGGGGCGGCTCCACCGAGTTCGCCGTCGGCACCGAGGAGTGCGAAGGGACGATGTCGATCGACATCGGCTGTGTCCGCCTCACCGAGAAGTTCCTGGTCCACGACCCTCCCCGGGCCGACGAGCTCTCCGCCTGCCTCTCGGTCGTCCAGACCTATCTCGACGATGTCGCCCGCGACCTTCCTGCCGCGCCGGTGGCCCAGACCTTCGTGGGCCTGGCCGGCACGGTGTCGACGGTCGCCGCGGTCGAGCTCGGGCTGGCCGAGTACGACCGGGATGCCATCCATCACCTCGAGCTGTCCCACGAGGCGGTGGAGGACGTCTTTCGCACCCTGGCGACCGAGACCCGGGCCCAACGGCTGGCCAACCCCGGGATGGAGGAGGCGCGAGCCGACGTCATCGTCGGTGGCTGCTGCATCCTGGTGAAGCTGATGCGTCAGTTCGGCCTGGCCACCTGCCTGGTGTCCGAGGCCGACATCCTCGACGGTCTGGTGGCGTCCATCCGCTGACCTAGAGTCGGCGCCCGTGAGCACGCTCCTGGGACGGCGGGTCCTGCTCCGGCCGTTGAGCGTGACCGACTTCCCCGCGTGGACCGAGGTCCGGACCCGCAACGCGGACTGGCTCCTCCGCTGGGAGCCACGACGCCTTCCGGGTCAGCCCGACGTCACCACCGATCGGGACGCATTCTCGGTGCGCTGCTCGGCCCGGGAGCGGGAACGCCAGCTGGGCACGGGCTACGGCTTCGGCGTCTTCGTCGAGGGTCGCCTCGCCGGTGAGATCAACCTGTCCGCCATCCAGCGGGGGCCGTTCCAGAGCGCCTACGTCGGCTACTGGATCGACGAGGCCGAGGCCGGTCGCGGGTACACGCCAGAAGCCCTGGTCGTGCTCATTCGCTTCGCCTTCGACGACCTGCGGCTCCACCGAGTCCAAATCGCCATCATCCCGAGGAACACCGCCAGCCGCCGGGTGGTCGAGAAGGTGAAGATCCGCGAGGAGGGCGTGGCCGAGCGCTACCTGGAGATCAACGGCGTCTGGGAGGACCACGTCCGCTACGCCATCACGGCCGAGGAGTGGCAGCAGCGGCGGGACGACCTCCTGACCGAATGGATCGACTGAGCGACCCGAGGCCTACTTCCCGCTGATGCGGGCCTGGATGGCGGCCAGGCGCTCGGCGAAGGCGGGCTGGTCCATCGACCACAGCTGGTCGGCGAGCTCGCGCTCGACGGCGGCGGCGTGATCGTCGATGGTGGCCATGTCGTCGATGGTGGCCTTCACCCGTCGGGCCAGCTCGCGCGGTGCCGCTGCGGCCTTGGCGGCCATCCTCTGGGCGGACTCGAGCAGCTCGTCGTCCGCCACGCAGCGCCAGACCAGGCTGACCCGCTCAGCCTCCCGGCCGTCGAGCACCTCGCCGAAGACGCCGGCGGCCATGGCCGCCTGGACCCCCGCGATGCGGCGCAGCATCCAGGTGTAGCCCCCGCCGGGGTGGATGGCGAGCTGGAGGAAACGGGTGTCGAAGCGGGCGCTCTCGCCGGCCAGGCGGACGTCGCAGGAGAGGGCCATGTTGAGGCCCGCACCGACGGCGGCGCCGTTAACCGCGGCCAGCGTGGGTAGAGGACACCGGCTGAGCCGGAGGAAGGCCTCGTAGATCCGACGCAGGCCGTCCTCGCGAGACGAACCGAGGTGGGAGAGGTCGGCCCCAGCACAGAATGCCGGTGGGGCGCCGGTGACGACGATGGCACCGACGGCCTCGTCGGCCTCGAGGGCATCGAAGGCCTCGGCGATGCCGCCGACCATGGGCAGGCTGATGGCGTTGCGCTTGTCCGGCTCGTTGAGCGTGACCGTGGCCACGCGGTCGACGACGTCGACCAGGACGGCGTCGCTCACGAGAGGGGCACATCCCGCACGACGGACGGGGAGTGCTTGAAGAACTGCTCCACGTCGGCCTGGTAGGTGTACTCCGGGTCGCGCGCGCCGACCGTCGATCGCAGTCGGAGGGCCTGGGCGAAGTTCTCGACTGTGCCCGCCGAGGTGAAGCGGTACTGGAAGCCGGCGTCGACCAGCTTGGTGCCGTCCACGCCCCGTCCGTAGCGCAGTAGATCGAGCGTCTCGGGTGGCATGTCGTAGCCGAGGGCCCGCAGCGGCAGGGCCGCGGCACCGGTGGCCAGTGGGGGCAGAGGGACGGTGCGCTTGCCGCAGATGGTGGCCACCTCGCTCCAGGGCAGCATCCCGTCGCCGGCGACGTTGTAGATCCCGGCCAGGTCCTCGTCGAGCACGAACAGGATCGAGCGGACCACGTCGTCCTCGTGGACGAACTGGAAGCGGGGGTCGAACCCGAACACCGACGGGACCAGGGGGAGGTGGAGCAGCTTGGAGAACGGCGTGGAGATGGTGGGCCCGAGGACGTTGCTGAAGCGCAGCAGCGACACCGTCACGTGGGGGTTGTCGACGGCGAAGTCCCGGACGTAGTCCTCGACAGCCAGGAGGCTGCGCTCGATGCCGGTCTTCGGGTAGTGGGTGCGGGCCATGTCCTCGCGGAAGAACGACGGATCCTCCCGGTCGGCGCCGTAGACCAGCGAGGAGGACTTGACCACGACGCGCTCGACCGTGCTGCCGGGGGCCGACGCGGCGGCGAACAGGTTCATCGTCCCGATGACGTTGATCTCCTTCATGGCCCGGGACGAGACCTGGCCGGTGTTCATGACCAGGAACGTGTGGATGATCGTGTCGACCTTGGTCGCCGCGACGATCCGGCTGAGGATGGAGTAGTTCTGGTCCACGCGGACGAACTCGGTGCGTTCCAGCTCGATCTCGGGAGGCGAGGTGTCCAGCCCGACGATGACCTCGACGTCGGGGTCGGCCTCGAGCTGCTGGGCGACGAGGCCACCCCAGAACGTGCTCAGGCCCGTGACGAGAACGCGGCGACCCACCTCAGCCCTTCCAGATCGAACGGCGGGTGCGGATCATGTCGAACAGCTGGTCCTGGATGCGCTGGCGGATGTCGTCCGCGGCGTCCATGACCTTGCTCTTGCTGTAGCGCTCCTGGCCGGCCGGGACGTCGAAGTGGATCGGATCGAGCACCCGGAGGCGGAACTTGGCGGGGAGCGGCGCGACCAGCCCGAGCGGACCGAGAGCCAGCATCTGGGGGGTGATGGGCACGTACGGGAGGTTGAGGGCCTTGGCGAGCGGATTGATCTTGGCGATGATCGGCATGGCCTCCTC
>DATDAH010000376.1:0-4150 GCA_036525535.1 Acidimicrobiales bacterium | reverse complement strand
TTCCACGGGGTGCAGGGCCGCGGCGTCCTCGTCGACCTGGCCCACCACCTGGGCCACGACTGGCGGGGGGTGGACCTGGCCATGCTCCAGGACGTGATGGCGGCCGACGACGTCGTGGTCGAGCCCGGCGACATGCTCCTGCTGCACACCGGCTTCGCGACGAAGGTCCTCGAGTGGAACAAGGACCCGGACCCCAGGGAGCTCTTCACCACGTGCTCCTACCTGGACGCCCACGACCCGGCCCTGCTCGACTGGATCGCCGAGTCACAGATCTCGGCCCTCGTGGCCGACAACTACGCCGTCGAGGGCCTGCTCGGCAAGGACAAGGACCCGAGCCGGCACTCGTTCCTACCGATCCACCACCTGTGCCTGTTCAAGCTCGGCGTCCCGCTCGGCGAGCTGTGGTACCTGCACGAGCTGGCGGCCTGGCTGCGGGAGCACGGCCGCAGCCGGTTCCTGCTCACCGCGCCGCCGCTGCGCCTCCCGGGGATCGTCGGCTCCCCGTTGACGCCCGTCGCGACCGTGTGAACGCGGCCCACTCGGTCCGCCGGACGCGGGCGAACTCCTTGAAGAGCTTGAGGCGGCCGCCGGAGTTCAGCAGGTACTTCCGCGGCTTTCCCGGGATGTTGGTGCCGAAGTAGTAGCTGCTCTCGCCGAAGGAGGTGGCGTCCGAGGCGCCCCGGTCGACCATGTCGGTCCACAGCTGCTCGGCCTCAGTCCCGACCTCGATCACGTCGTCGCCGCGGTCGCGTAGGTGGACGAGCGTCTCGATGACGAAGTCCACTTGGTCGCCGTTGTACCGGGGGTTGTTGCCGGCCCCGGCGTGCGGCCCGCCCGGGAAGAAGAAGTTCGGGAAACGGGTGGTCTGGATACCGAGAAAGGTCGTGGGACCGTCGGCCCAGTGCTCCTCGAGGGCCAGGCCGTCCCGGCCGCGGATGCCCATGCGGGACAGCGCCCCGGTGCCGAAGTCGAAGCCGGTGGCCCAGATGACGACGTCGACCTCCTCCAGGCCGTCGGCCGTCTCGATGCCCGTCGGGGTCACGCGCAGGATGGGCGTCGCCTTGAGGTCGACGAGCGTGACCTTCGGGTCGTTGAACGCCTCGAAGTAGCCGGTGACGAACGGCGGCCGCTTCTCCCCGAACCGGTGGTCCCGGGGGATCAGCTGCTCGGCGACGTCGGGGTCCTCGACGATGCCACGCACCTTCTCGGCCAGGAAGTCGCACCACGCCGCGTTCGCCGACGGGTCGGTCAGCAGGTCGAGGTAGTTGCTGGTGAGCTTCGTGAAGCCCGGGCTGGCCCACATCTTCTCGAAGAACACTCGGCGCTCGTCGTCAGGGTCGTCGAACGCGCCCCGGTCGTGGGGGAGGTGGTGGAACCCGTGGATCGAGGTGTTCAGCACCTCGCGCAGCGCCTCGAAGTCGGCCCGCAGCTGCGCCTGCTCCTCGGGGGTGATCGGGGCGTTGTTGAGCGGGGTGCACCAGTTGGCGGTGCGCTGGTAGACGGTCAGGGAGGCGACCTCGTCGAGGATGGCGGGGATCACCTGCACGCCGCTGGACCCGGTGCCGATGACGGCGACCCGCTTGCCCCGGACGTCCACGCCGTCCGTCGGCCAGAGGCCGGTGTGGACCGAGTCGCCGGTGAAGTCCTCTCGCCCCGGCACGTCGGGGAAGTACGGCACCGAGAGGACACCGGTGGCCGCGACCAGGAACCGGGCCCGCACGTCCGTGCCGTCGTCGGTGGTCAAGAGCCAGGTCCCCGACGGGTCGTCCCAGACCGCCGAGGTGACCCGAGCGCCGAAGCGCATGTGGCGACGGAGGTCGAACCGGTCGACGACGTGGTTTAGGTAGCGCTCGGTCTCGGGCTGCTCGGCGAAGTGCTCCTGCCACTCCCAGTCGTCGAACAGCTCCTGGGAGAAGAGGTAGGCGTAGGTGTAGCTCTCCGAGTCGAACCGGGCCCCGGGGTAGCGGTTCCAGTACCAGGTGCCGCCGACACCGTCGCCCGCCTCGAGCAGGTTCGCCGAGAACCCGGCCTGGAGGGCCCGGTGCAGCTGGTAGATGCCGGTGATGCCGGCCCCTACGACCAGCACGTCGACGTCGGGATCGGGCACGGCTGCGGATTGTACCGATCGGTACGATGGGGCCGTGGACTTCTCCTTGACCGAGGCCGAGCGCGACCTGGTGGGGCTCTGCCGAGACTTCGCGCAGAACGAGATCGCGCCCCGAGCACCCCAGGCGTGGGAGGACGCGGTGTGCCCGACCGACCTCCTGCGGGAGATGGGCGCGCTGGGGCTGCTCGGCCTGTTGATCCCGGAGGAGTGGGGCGGGATCGGGATGTCGACGGTCGGCTTCGTCGCCGCCATGGAGCAGATCGGCCTGGCCGACCAGTCGGTGGCCGCGGCCTGGCAGGCCCACGTGACGATCGGGTCGCTGCCCCTCTTCCTGTTCGGCAACGACGCCCAGCGGGAGCGCTGGCTGCGACCGCTGGCCGAGGGCCGGGCGCTGGGGGCCTTCGGCCTGACCGAGCCCGACGCCGGTTCCGACGCCCGCGGCATCCGCACCCGGGCGGTGCGGCGGGACGGCGGTTGGGTGATCAACGGCCAGAAGGCGTTCATCTCCAACGCGGGCACCGACATGTCCTTCGGCGTGACGTTGCTGGCCCGTACCCCGTCGGACGACGACGAGGCATCGAGGTTCGCGACCCTCGTGGTCGAGAAGGACACCCCCGGCTTCACGATGGGGCCGAAGCTGCGGGGCATCGGCTGGAAGGGCCTCGACACGCGCGAGCTCTTCTTCGACGACGTCTGGGTGCCGGACGAGCACCTGATCGGCGACCCCGACATGGGGCTCGGCCAGTTCCTCAGCACGCTGGAGGTCGGCCGCATCTCCATCGCCGCCCTGTCGCTCAGCCTGACCCAGGCCGTCCTCGACCTGGCCCTCGACCACGCCAAGCAGCGGGAGCAGTTCGGGCAGCCGATCTCGAAGTTCCAGGCGATCCAGTTCAAGCTGGCCGACATCGCCACGGAGCTGGAGGCCGCCCGCTGGCTCACCTACCGCGCCGCCTACCTGCGCGACACCGGCCAGCCGTTCCTCAAGGAGGCATCCATGGCGAAGCTGAAGGCCAGTCGCCTCGCGGTCTCGGCGGCCTCCGAGGCCGTGCAGATCCACGGTGGCGTCGGCTACATGCTGGAGTCGCCGGTGGCCCGCTTCTACTGCGACGCCAAGGTGCTGGAGATCGGCGAGGGCACCAACGAGATCCAGCACATGGTCATCGCCCGCACCCTCGGCTGCTGACCCCTCGTTCTGGCGCCCGATTGAGGCGTGATGGCGCCGCAATCAGGCGCCAGAACGGGTGGACCCGGTCGACGGGCCCTACTCGGCCGCGAGGGCGCGGATGGCCTGGGCGATGTCGTCGCGATCGGGGAGCCACGCCCGTTCGAGGTCCGGCGCGTAGGGGGGCGGTGTGGCCGCGGCGCCGACCCGCTCGATCGGGGCGTCGAGGTCCCAGAAGGCGTCACGGGCGACGACGGCGGCGATCTCGGCGCCGATGCCGAACGGGACGACCGCCTCGTGGGCGATCAGGATCCGGGACGTCTTGGCCACCGACTCGAGGATCGGGGCGGTGTCGAGGGGGGCGACGGTGCGTAGGTCGATCACCTCGACCGAGATGCCGTCGTCGGCCAGAGCCTCGGCCGCCCCGATGGCCTCGTGGACCATCCGGGAGACCGACACGACCGTGATGTCGCTCCCCTCCCGCACGACGCGGGACGTCCCGATCGGGACGAGGTGGTCGGCGGGCGGTTGTGGGCCCTTCATCCCGTAGAGCAGGCGGTTCTCGATGAAGATCACCGGGTTGGGGTCCTGGATCGCCGCTCGCAACAGGCCGTAGGTGTCGGCCGGGGTCGACGGCATGACGACGCTGAGGCCGGGGATGTGGGCGAGGAGGGCTTCGAGGCTCTGGGAGTGCTGGCTCCCCGACGAGCGACCGGCGCCGAACTGGGTCCGCACGGTCAGCGCCATCTCTGCCGCCCCGCCGGTCATGAAGGGCATCTTCGCGGCCTGGTTGAGCAGCTGATCGAGGCAGACGCCCACGAAGTCCAGGTACATGAGCTCCACCACCGGCCGCATGCCCGCCATCGCCGCGCCGACGCCGA
>DATDAH010000375.1:0-9130 GCA_036525535.1 Acidimicrobiales bacterium | reverse complement strand
CTGCTGGCGGACGCGGGCGCGGATCGCCCACAGCCCACGCACCGACGGCCAGAACCGCGCCGAGCCCGCGGTGACCCCGGTGCGCCAGTCGACGAAGCGGTCGGTGCCGGGGCGGCGGCGTTGGACGTCGAACACCAGCCCCGTCGATGCCCGGCTCGCCGCCCATCGGACGGTGACCGGCGAGCCCGCCGGGACGCGCGTGTGGCTGGCCCTCACCGGCACGCGGACACGCCCGACCATCTCGGGGTGGAAGGTGCAGTAGTACCGATACACGCCAGCGCCGGGCAGCGGCCCGACGGTCGCTGTCTCCGGTGGCTCGAGGTAGCCGGTGGTGAAGAGGTCGAGGCCCGTGCCGTCCCGGGCGTCGTGCAGCACCCGACCGAAGTTCGTGAACGCCACGCTCTGGCCCTGGGCCACGACCGCATCCACCGGGGCGAACCGGTTGTCGACCATGCTGATGTCGCCCGCCGGACTTCCCGCACCCGCCGGCACCGATCCCAGAAGGGCGGGACCGGCGAGCAGCGCGCCGGCAGCGAGCAACCAGCGACGAACCGACGACCGCCGCGGCCAGCCGTGCG
Organism: Acidimicrobiales bacterium; assembly: GCA_036525535.1. Classification (GTDB taxonomy): domain Bacteria; phylum Actinomycetota; class Acidimicrobiia; order Acidimicrobiales; family DATDAH01; genus DATDAH01. Next base: position 8,552 of record DATDAH010000375.1, on the reverse strand, counting down.
AAGCCCGGTGCACCCGGTCCTGACGAGACACCTCGGCCCTCCCTCAGGATCGACAACGGCCCGTCAAGCCATCGGCACGCGCCGGTCCCGATCTGAAGTCACTCTTGTCCAGGACCGGGCCGACCCCAGACCTGGGTCCGGCTGCGGAATGGGTCCTGCTGGCCCGCCCAGCTAGGCGTCTGGCTCGGCGGCGAAGGCGGCGGCCGGGGTTCGACTGTCGTCGGGATGGGCCGGATCGCGGAAGAGCGGCAACTCCTCGTCGGGTTCGGGTTCGAGGCCGCGCCGACGAAGGTCGGCACCGGACAGGAGTGGCCACCCGCGCCGTATGACGAAGTCCAGCCAGGCCCCGCACGCCTGTGAGGTGAGCACGGCCGTCACGACGAGCGTCGTGAAGAAGGGGGCGCTGATGATGCCGGCATCGAAGGCGACGGAGGCGAGCACGATGCCTGGCCCTCCGCGGGCGTTGCACGTCACCGCGAGGTTCACGATGTCGAGTCCGCGAAAGCCCGCCAGGCGTGCCGCGAGCCCGACCGAGAACAGGACGACGAGCGTGGTCCCGACCAGGAACCCGACGAGCATGACGGGGTCGAACGACTTGGTGAAGTCGAGGCGGTAGCCCACGAGGGCGAAGTAGACGGGGATGAATACGGAGGAGGCCACGTGCTCGATGGAACCGAGCGAGTCGCGGAACCGCGCCCGCTCTGTGCCCTTCACCCCGCCGACGATCCCGAAGCCGGCGAGGAAGGCGGCGAAGACGAGGGTCACATCGAAGGCGGCGGCGACCACCACGTAGCCGAACATGATGGCCACGATCCAAGCCACCGGGCTCTGCGAGGCGAGGGTGTTCCAGCGGGCTCGACTGGCCCAGCGCAGGACCGACGGGGCCACCACCATCGCGACGAAGACGTAGACGACGTTGGAGACCACGTGCACCGAGATGGTGCCGGCGATCTGCCCCTCCCCGGCGGAGAGGGTCGCCGACGCGATCGCGGTGGCGATCGCCAGAACCCCCCACAGCGCGATGTCCTCGAGGACGGCCGCGCCGAGGATCAGCGAGGCGAAGCGGGTGTGGAGGATCCCGAGGTCGTGGAAGATCTTGGTGATGACCGGGATCGAGGTGACGGCGGCCGCGACGGCGAAGACGAGGACGACCGCGGACTCGCTCCCCGCCTCACCGGTGAACTGCCCGAGGGGCAGCATCGGCGCGATGACCAGTGCCAGGACGAACGGCAGCGGGGTTCCGAGCCCGAGGATCCACGCCGTCGGCCTGCGGTTCTCCTTCCCGAGCACATGACGAACGCTCGCGCCCGAGACGAACATCAGCAGCAGCAACCCGAAGTGGTACAGGAACCCGAGGACCATCGAGGACGGATCATCCGTCGACGAGCCGAAGATCGACGCGGTCGCGCCGGGGGCCAGGTGGCCCAGCAGGGACGGGCCGAGCAGCACGCCGGCCAAGATCTCGCCCACCACCTTGGGCTGACGCATGCGGGCGAACAGCTGCCCGAGGACATTCGCCCCCACCGTCAGCAGCAGCAGCGCCAAGATCAGCGGCGCCAGGTCCTCGTTCGACATCTCTCACCCTCCCGTGGGTGTAAGCCCCAAGACGCGTCGACGAGGAAGAGTTCGGGGATCCCACTCCCGGTCAACCGCCGTTGACCGCCCGCCTGCTTCGACGAAGGTAGACGTATGATCACGAGTCGGTAAACCCCCAATCTGCCGAGCGTTGGCAGACAGGCGGGAGCCGAAGCCCGCCATCAGCATTTTCCCTACACATGGCTCAGTCGTCTGCCTATGGCGCCGGGTCACCCCGGCTGGCACGCTGGGACGACAAGTGAATCGAGGGCCATGACTCGAGCAGAAGTACCGCGCTGGGTGGTGCTTCTGGGTTCCGAGCGTGGTACTTGTAGTGGCGGCGAATCATTGGGGAACCGACGGGGTTCCAAGGGAGAGGGGCATTTTCGATGGCGGTAACCACGGAGTCGGCCGAGTCGGCCGCGCGTTCGGGCTCGGCCCGCCCGCGAGCGAGGATCTTCAGGAAGGCGGCGGCCGGCGCCATCGCGCTGTGTTCGGTCGCGCTGGCCGTCGGGATCACGCTGCCGCCGGCGCAGGCTGCGATCGCTCAGCCGGCGGTGGTGTCGGAGAACCCGTCCGACACCACCCCCCACATCATCATGGGGACCGCGGGGGAGGACATCCGCGCCTTCGCTCAGGTCGGCAACACGGTGTATGCCGGTGGCCTGTTCAACCAGGTCCAGGACTGGGCCCGGACGACCACCTACGCCAGGCAGAACTTCGTCGCCTTCGACCGCGAGACCGGGGTCATCTCCCCGCTCAACCTCGCCTTCAACGGGCGGGTCGGTGGCATCGAGGCCACCGCCGATGGAACGGCGCTGTACATCGCCGGCGCCTTCTCGACGGTCAACGACATCACCCGCCGGGGTCTGGTCAAGTACGACCTGGTCAACAACCGGATCGACCCGACCTTCCTGCCGGGGAACATGCGCACGGTCTCTGACATCAAGCTGGCCAACGGTTCGCTCATCGCCGCGGGGAACTTCACCGGGCATGTGCGGGCGGTGAACCCGACCACGGGCGCCAACCTCGGCACCATCAACGTCACCGTGGCCGGGGTGGTCAATCCGGGCGACGAGACCCGGGTCCGACACATCGCGGTGTCCCCCAACGGCACCCGGCTGGTGGCCACCGGCAACTTCGCCACGGTCAACGGCCAGGGTCGCCGGCGGGCCTTCATGCTCAACCTTGGCGCCACCGCCACCCTGAGCACCTGGCACGCCCCCCGTTTCGATGTGACCTGCGCGGCGGGCGGCAGCCGGCTGGAAAGCGCCCAAGGCGTGGACTTCTCCCCTGACGGCACCTACTTCGTGGTCGTGGCCACCGGCGGGCCGACCGGCACCAACGGGGTCTGTGACGCCGCGGCCCGGTTCGAGACCGCCAATGTCAGCGCCAACGCCGCGCCCACCTGGATCAACTGGACCGGCGGCGACACCCTCTACAGCGTGGCGATCACCGGAGTGGCGGTGTATGTCGGCGGCCACCAGCGCTGGCTCGACAACCCCCAGGGCCGCGACTCCGCCGGTCCCGGCGCGGTCTCCCGCCCGGGCATCGGCGCCCTCAACCCGACGACCGGCGTGGCGTTGCCCTGGAACCCGACCAAGTCCCGCAACCACGGCACGATGGTCCTCTACCCCACCCCACAAGGGCTCTGGGTGGGCAGCGACGGCACCGAGTTCGGGCACGAACCCCACGACGGGATCGGCTTCGCCCCCCTCGACGTCGCCTCCCCGCCGGACACGACCCGGCCCAACACGACCATCACCGCGGGCCCGTCGGGCTCGGTGACGGCCACGTCGGCCACGTTCAGCTTCTCCTCCACCGAAGCCGGGGCGTTCCAGTGCCGCCTGGACAGCGCCGCTTTCGCCCCCTGCACCTCACCGACGAGCTACGCCGACCTGGCCCTCGGCGCGCACACCTTCCAAGTGGTCGCCAGCGACCCCTCGCTCAACGTGGACTTCACCCCAGCGGTGAGGACATGGACCGTGCAGTCCGCCGACGGCAACCTGGTCGGAAACCCGGGCTTCGAGGTGGACACGTCCGGTTGGACGGGCGACGCGGCGGGCAACACGCTGAGCCGGGTCGCGGGCGGGCACTCGGGCGGCTGGGCCGCCGAGATCTCGAACACCGTTGCCGGTGGAACCTGCGGGCTCAACGACCAGCCGAACTGGGTGGGCCTCACCGAGGCCGGCAGCTACGCCGTGAGCATCTGGGCCCGATCGGACACCCCCGGGCTCACGCTCAGGCTGCGCGTCCGTGAGTTCGCGGGCGGCGTACAGCAGGGAACCGTCTCACCGACGATGGCGCTGACCTCGTCGTGGCAACAGCTGACGGCCAACTACATCCCCGTCGCGCCGGGGTCGTCGAACCTCGACGTCGAGGCCTTCACGGCCAACTCGCCCGTCGGCGTGTGCTTCCAGGCTGACGACGCATCCATCACCCACGGCCCCCCGCCCGACACGACCCCGCCCGACACGGTCATCGACTCGGGTCCGTCGGGTTCGGTGACGGACACGTCGGCCACCTTCACCTTCTCGTCCACTGAGCCGGGGACGTTCCAGTGCAGCCTCGACGGCGCTGCTTTCGCCCCGTGCACCTCACCGGCGAGCTACTCGGGCCTGGACGCCACCTCGCACACCTTCCAAGTCGCCGCTGTCGACAACTCGCTCAACGTCGACGCCAGCCCGGCGGAGCGGACCTGGACCGTGCTGCCACCGGCGGTCAACCTGGTCGGAAACCCAGGGTTCGAAGTGGACACGTCGGGTTGGACCGGCGACGCGGCGGCCAACACGCTGAGCCGGGTCGCGGGCGGGCACTCGGGCGGTTGGGCCGTGCAGGTCTCGAACACCGTGGCCGGTGGGAACTGCGGGATCAACGACAAGCCGAACTGGGTGACCACCACCCAGGCCGGTGCCTACACCGTGGGCGTCTGGGCTCGCTCGGACACCCCCGGGCTCACCTTCAGGGTGCGCGTGCGTGAGTTCGCGGGCGGCGTGAACCAGGGGTCGATCTCGACGTCGGTGACGCTGACCTCGTCGTGGCAACTGGTGACGGCGGCCTACACACCGGTCGCGCCGGGATCGTCGACCCTCGATGTCGAGGCCTACACGATCAGCTCGCCCGTCGGGGTGTGCGCGCAAATCGACGACGCGTCCATCACCCACTGAGCGAGCCGCTCCCACCCACCGGGGGTGGGAGCGGTCAGCGGTGTGGGGTCGTCGAGCGGGACGGACAGCGACCGCAATCGTTCACGACCGGCCTACACGCTCCCGCCCCACGGTCACCCAGCGGAGGTGGGCGTCGGCCGAGAATCGGCGCCACCGTGCCGGCTGGGGCCGCGGTTGGTCATCGGCGCTCGAAGTCGGTGGCGATCCGGTCCGAGCGGTCCAGATCGGCCCCCAGGTCCATGGCGACGAGGGCGCACGGGCTCACCGCGCAGTTGACGAACCGTCCGTCGGACAAGTGGAGGAACTGGCGCAGGCGAGGGCGGGCGTTCCACGCCACGCCGGCGGCCGGCCCACCCTCGCGGCCTGTCCCGTCGAAGTGCGAGTGGACGTAGTGCTTGGTCCGCCGGGCGCAACCGCCGACGTCAGTGGCGTTGGCCGCGCACTGCATGAGGACCACGGTGCCGTCGGGGCGTCCCCCGGTGCCCGAGACCCGCACCCGGTCGCCGCCGTGCAGGCCGGCGAGGTCACCGGTCCGGAACCGGGGCTCGATCAGCGGTCGGCTCTCGTCGAACTCGAGGGGGGCCCGGACCGCGGCGCCGAGGTCATCGAAGTCCTCCTCCCCGAACACGAACAGCGAGCACGACCGGATCCGGCAGTCGAGGCGGCCTCGTGACACCCGGAAGGTGGCGGCCACGCCCCGACGGAGGTCGAACGCACCATCCTCGTCGGTCTGGGTGTACCCGAACGAATTCATGTCGCAGCCCCCGAAGTCGGTGGCCGCGGACCGGCACTGCAGCACGGCGACGAAGTTGTTCGGCCGCCAGCCCGCGCCGTCGACCTCGACGATGTCGCCGTCGGCCAACCCGGTCGACGGCGTGACGGTCACGGTCGGCGGCGGGGCCAACGGGCCGGCGGGGTCGAAGTCGAGCGCCGCCTGCGCGCCCTCGGCGAAGCCTTCCCCGTTGTCCCGGACCGAGAGGACGCAGCCGCCCGTGCGGCAGTCATGGGTGGCCTCACCCTCCAGACGCAGGATCGTCTCGACCCGGAACGGCGTGTCGAGGTGGCCGTCGGTGTCGACCTCGCCGAACTCGTACCCGCCGGTGTCGCAGTCGTCGTACCCCTCGGCCGGCAGCCGGCACTGGAGGAGCTCGGCGTAGCCACCCCACCGGGGGTCGGTGGTGAAGTCGTCACCGCTCACCTGCACCTGCTGATGATCGACCAGTCCACTGTCGGGGTCGATCGTGACCGTGCGGCGCACGGGGTCGGGCCCGGCCGGGTCGAAGTTCAGCTCCACGAACCGAGAGCCGGTGACCGACGGGCTGTTGTTCGAGCCGATGACGCACACCTCGACACGGCAGTCGAAGGTCCCCTCGCTGGTCTCCAGCATCACCACGACCTCGTACTCGAGGCGGAAGTTGCCGGCCGCGTCCGTCGGGGCGAACTCGATCCGTCCACAGCCCGCGGTGCTGGCGATGCCCGAGATGCACTGCGCCGCCCCCTGGCCACCGTCGCGGGGCCGCCACCCGCGGCCCCGGACCACGACGGTCTGGCCGTGGACGAGGTTGTTGTGGGGAGTGACGGTCAGGGTGCGCGGCCCGCCCTCGGTCGCGGGCGGCCCCGGGTCGACCGTGGTGTCGACGACGGGATCCTCGGGTGCGTCCGGTTCCGGCGCCGGCGGCTCCTCGGCCAACGTGGTCGCCGGGGCCAAGGTCGTGTCGGTGGGCGCGGGGTCGGGCACCGTCGTGTCCGGCACCGTGGGGTCGGTCGTCGCCGGGTCCTCCTGGGCGCCGCTTGCGGCCGGCCAGCCGGCCACCAACAGGAGCGCGACCAGCAGGAGCACCCCCCTTCCCTTCACGGTGCGAGACCCTAGGGCTCCACTCCCGGTCGATGACGGACCTGCGACACGGTTGTCCACGATGCTCTCCCCCCGGACGCCGGCGCCCGTGACCCGTTGTGACGATCCGAAGTGCGGAATGGTTCCCCGGCCGCGGGAGGAATCTCCGACCGGATGCCGCGCCCAGGTGGTTCGCCATCGGCCCCACGAGCATCGCGCTTGACGGGTTCCTTGTTCACCGACGTCGCAGTGCCCCTACGGTGGACGAACTCACCCGACCCGGCGAAGGAGATGCACCATGGCGACCACCCGCACGGCCACCACCACGTGGCACGGCTCATTGACCGATGGCGCTGGGCGCGTCGAGCTCGACTCTTCGGGCCTCGGCGGCTTCGACGTCACCTGGGCCTCCCGGGCGAACGATCCGGATGGCCGTACGAGCCCCGAAGAGCTCATCGGCGCCGCCCACTCGTCCTGCTTCTCCATGGCGCTGTCGAGTGCGCTGGCCAAGGCGGAGACACCCCCGGACACGCTCGAGACGCGGGCCGACGTCACCTTCCAGCCCGGCGAGGGCATCACCGGCATCCACCTCACCGTCCGCGGCTCCGTTCCCGGCATCACGGCCGACGACTTCGTTGCCGCCGCCGAATCGGCCAAGTCCGGTTGCCCGGTCAGCCAAGCGCTGGCCGGCACCACGATCACGTTGACCGCAACGCTGGCCTGAGCCGCCCCCGCTGCGAGACGGCCCGGCCATGCTCCTGGAGGCTGCGAACGGGCTGGGTGTCGACGTGTCCGACGGCGGGACGGTCCGCATCGGCTGGGGTGAACCGGACTGGTTCGGCCCCGGTAGCGCCACCCAGCTGCCGTCCGGCTCGCCCGCAGGGTCGACGGGTTGGGCCGACGACCTGGGCGAGGCGCACGCCCTCGTCGTCGTCAACGGCCCCGTCCGCTGCTCGGTCCGGGCCTACGACGACCGCCCGATGCTCGTGTTCCGGAGCGAAGCCACGACCGACCTGCCAGGCCTCGCCACCGGTGCATTCGACGAGCCGTCGGTCGGTTGGCCCGTCTTCACGCCCGCCGAGCGGCTGGCCGGCGGCGTGCCGGAAGGGACCCGCGCCGTTGTCTTCCAGCACTGCGAGTTCGGCTTGCCCAGCCAGGCGGGCCCAGACCTCGACGGGTTCTTCCTCCTTCCCCACCGGCCGCCCACCGGCTGGCCCCTGCTGCTCGCCGCCCCCGACGGCCGCACGATCCTCGTCGCGCCGATCGACTCCTTCCACGAGCAGGCCATCGGACTGAACGGTGGCACCGTCCGCTGCGGGTGGCACGGCGACCTGGAACGGGTCGACGCCGGCTTCGCGACCGAGCTGCTGGTCCTCGCCGGCGACGGACCGCGGGCGTGCCTCGACGAGTGGGGCCGCCTGCTGCTCGAACGGGCCGGCACGGTGCGACCAGGCCGCTGGCCCGACGCCCTCGGATCCCGTCCGTCGTACTGGACCGACAACGGCGCCGCCTACTGGTACCGCACCGAGCCGGGCCACGACCCGGCCGGCTCGGTCGTCGCCGCGGTCGACGACCTGCGCGAGCGGGGCGTCCCCCTCGGCAGCGTGCAGCTCGACTCGTGGTTCTATCCCCACGTCGACCTGCGGCCGTTCGACACCGACGAGTGGGTCGTGCCGCCGTCGGCGATGGTGGCCTGGGAGTCGCGTCCTGACGTCCTGCCCGACGGCATCGCCGATCTGGGAGCCCGCCTCGGCCACCCACCCCTGGTTGCCCACATCCGTCACCTCTCGTCCGACGCGCCGATCGCCTGCGAGGTGCCGGTGGTGACCGACGGGCCCTACGCCGTGCCCACCACGCCCGAGGCCTATGAGCGGTGGCTCGACCAGTGCCTCGCCTGGGGCGTCGAGACCTTCGAGCACGACTGGATGGTCGAGGTGTTCTTCGGCGTCCGCTGGCTCCGGGCCGAACCCGGGCGG
>DATDAH010000374.1:0-10358 GCA_036525535.1 Acidimicrobiales bacterium | reverse complement strand
GCGGGCATGTCCATGTCGAGGGCGAGGAGGACGTGAGCCTCGAGGCCGCCCACGCCTTCGCTCATCAAGGCCGCGATGTGCCCGTCGCCACGGTGCTCGCGCAGCAAGGAAGCGGCATGGAAGAGGCGGGCCACCACGTCATCGGGGATCGGGATCGCGCGCAGCGCGGCGTACATCGGCCGGCCCTCGAACGGTGCGCTGGTCGCGGCCTTGGTCAACAGTTCAGCGGCGCGGGCGAAGCCGGGAGAGTCGACGTGATCGCCGAGGATCCGCCGCAACGCCTTCACGCAGCCCGCCTGGCGAGCGGCGATCGCCGCTTCGGGTGTGGTGGTGCGCCACACCTTCGGAATGTGTCGGGCCACCTCACCGGGAGCGAAGTTGTAGAAGAGCGCGTCCACCACCTCCGCTGGGGCGAGGCCCAGGGGCGCCGCCCGTCCGGCGAAGTAGGTGTCCCAGTAGTTGGTGAACCCGAGGGCGAACATCGCTTCGTTGGGTTCGTCGGCTGAGTAGGGGATGACACCGATCGGCTCGACGAGCTCGAACATCCGGCGTGCCGTCGAGTTCATGGTGCACTCCTCCTGCTGCAGCTCCGGCGCCCCGAGCGGACACTCACGATCAGTTGGACGGTTCCGCGCAGCCAATCTCATCGCACGACGACGACCTGAGTGCACCGCGGTCGTCGTCATCGCCCCAACGACCCCACCGCTTGGTCGCCTCGAACAGCTCAGCGCTCACGACGTTCTCCGTTCAACATGGTCGATGCCGCTTCCACGGACAGCGGCCCACAACGGCACTTTGGTGGCAGCCCGCGACATATGTGTGCGGACGAATGTCTGCCGGCGTCCATGCACTCCGGGAGCGATCCCCGACACACTGTCCGCGTCCCCGTCGTGCCGAAGCCGTATGGGATTGAATCGGTGACGACGACGCATGAGGGCGCTCGCTCACCGACCGCCTTGGCCACCTGCACGACCAAAGATCAGGGGGCGACGATGCGGAACACCGTGTTGAGATCGAAGGAGCACAGGTAGAACTCGCCCGCGAGATCCGTGCCGAACGAGACCGGATACCCGGCCTGAGCTTCCTCGAACGCGTGCTCCGCCACGACCACACCGTCTGACACGCTCACTGCCCGCACGATGCCGTCGCAGAGGTCGGAGTAGAGGTAGGCCCCTGTCAGGGCGGGAATGCCGTCGCCGCGATACACGCCGCCGCCGGTCACAGCGCAGCGGTCGTCGTGGGGGTATTCGAGCACTGGACCGACGATCTCAGGCGGGGCGCCTTCGAGTGTGGCCGTCGTGCCCTCGAAGTAGGGCCACCCCAGGTTGGCGCCAGCGCCTCCCTGGGGGCCGGGCAAGTGGTCGATTTCCTCTGGTCCGTTGCGTCCCACGTCACCGATCCAAAGGTCACCGGTGACGGGATCGAGGTCGAAGCGCCACGGGTTCCGCAGGCCGTAGGCCCAGATCTCGGGGCGGACGTCAGGGCGTCCGACGAAGGGGTTGTCCGGTGGGATCTGGTAGGGCGCTTCCGAAGCGGGACGGGGATCGATGCGCAGCAGCTTGCCGTGGAGGTCGTTGAGGTCCTGGGCCCGGGTGCTGAGACCTTGACTTGGGCCACCGTCGCCGACGGCGTACCAGACGTTGCCGGCAGCGTCGACGTCGACGTCGCCGGCGTGGTGGACGTCGGTCGGGCTCGGGATCACAAGGAGCGATCGTGGTCGGCCGGCCAGACTGCCGGCCACGAACGGGATCTCAATGAGCGCCAAGTCGCCGTCGCTCTCGACCAGGCTCACATACAGCAGGTTGCCACCGGCATCGAACGAGATGTCTAGGAGGCCCGACTCGCCGCTGGTGGAGATCTGGCCGCCGAAGTCGGCGATGGTCGTCGGGCCAGCGCCACCGGCGGGCACCCGCACGATCGGACCCTCGAGACTCGAGACGTAGAGGTCGTCGGTGCCCGGATGCTGGACCACGGCCGTGGGGTGGCCGACCTCAGCGACAGGCTCGAGCCGCAGCTGAAGCGCGTCGAGGGTCGGCTGATCGGGCGGCCCGATCGAGGCCGGAGCCCCGGTATGGGTGGGGCTCGTGTCCTCAGCTTGACCCGTTGCTGGATCCGGGTCGGCGGGCGGCGGCGTCGCTGAGCGCCCAGTGTCGGCTTCGGGTCGTAGGCCCGACCACAGGAGCCCTGTGACCAGAAGGATGGAGATCGCCCCTGCGACAGCTAGATAACGACCCCGGCCGCGACCTCTACCTTCCCGATCCCCGGCCCGGTCGACCACGCAGCGAACCTACAGGCAGCTGTACGCCCGCAGGCTCAGCGGATCGCGCAGCACTCATTCGTTCCGGCCCCGCCTTCCGCGGCCTGGACGCTCGGCGGAATCCCAGACGGCCGTCCGCGTGACAGGCCGCGGGAAATCGGGATGACACCACCGGCGCCGATCGGCGACCCTGGGGTCATGTCCGAGTTCGAGCTCCGGCCGGCGCGCGCCGAGGACATCCCGGTCATGGCCGATCTCGTTCGCCGGGCCGAAGCCCACGACGGCGTCGACCGGGTGGTCGCCGACGAGGAGCTGGCCGACGACCTCTTGGCCTCGTGGGTCGACCTGGACCTGGACACCCGTGTGGCGGTGGTCGACGACACGATCGTCGGGACCAGCTCCGTCTGGCACCCGCCGGCGATGGAGATCCTGGACCGAGTCGACTTGGAGGGCGAGGTCGACCCCGCCCACCGGGGAACGGGCATCGGGCGGGCCCTTCTCGGGTGGAGCCTCGACCGGGCCCACGAGCGCCTGTCGGCGGTGACCCACCGCCTGCCCCGTGTCATCCGGGTCACCGCCCCGGACTGGTTGCTGGCGCGTCATCGTCTCTACCTGCGGTTCGGCTTCGAAGCCGCCCGCTGGAGCGACCATCTCCTGCGCACGCTTGACGATCTGCCGACCGTCGCGACCCCGGCGGGGATCCGACTGGTCCCCTGGCCCGACGACCGGGACGAGGAGATCCGCCAGGTCCGTAACGTCACCTTCGCCGACCACTGGGGCAGTTCCTCGGTCGACGAGGAGCTGTGGGGCGAGATCGTCCACGGCCACGGCAGCCGCCCCGACCTGTCGTTCATCGCGATCGACGAGGCCACCGACGCGGTCGTCGGCCTTTGCCTGAACTACTGCTATCCGGAGGACCAGGAGCTGAACGGCCGGCTGGACGGGATCGTCGCCGTCCTCGGCACGGTCCGTGAGGTCCGCAAGACCGGTGTCGCCTCGGCCCTCATCGCACGTTCTCTGGCCACGTTCGCCGAGGCCGGCTTCACCCACGCCGGCATCGACGTCGACACCGAGAACCCCACCGGCGCCGCCCGCCTCTACCGCGCCCTCGGCTTCGAGCCGCACCAGCGCACGACCATCTTCACCCTCGCCCAGGAGGACTGAGCCCGGGCGTCGGCCTGGGCGATCGGCTACCTGAAGCGGCCCAAGGGCTAGGAGGCGCTGCGAAAGATCGTGGCTAGGGCACCGCTGCGGTCTCCGGGGTCAGGTCGATGGTGGCGACCCAGGCGTCGAAGAACGCCCTGGCGTCGCTGCGCTGGTGGAGCAGGGTGAAGAGATAGAGCCGCCCGCCGGCGACGACGGTTGCGTCGATCCGGTCGACGGTTGCCCCGGTCCGGTCTTCACACTCCGAGATCCTGCCGGACTGCCCATCGATGGTGATCTCTGCCTGCTGGCTGCGAGGAACGCAATAGCCGCGAGGCGAGGCGTGTTGGTCGACCCAGTCATCGATCGAGACCCCCTCCGGGATCGGTGTCGACGCGGCCAGGAAATAGGCGAGCATGCCGGTCTCCACGGCGTCGAAGCCCGTCTCGTCGGAGCCGTCGGGGTTGATGGGGTCGAGCGGCTGGTTGACGGGATCCCACAGATCCGTGGCCGGTGCGAGCCCACCCCTGTCGTAATACTCGAACGAGAAGCCGTTGGTCGGCGAGACGAAGGTCGTCGTCGGGGCCGGGAAGTCGACCGCGGTCTCTGGGGTCAGGTCGATCGTGGCGACGAAGGCGTCGAAGACGGCACTGGCGTCACTGCGGTCGTGCGACAGGGTGAAGAGATAGAGCCGCCCGCCGGCGACGACGGTGGCCTCGACCCGGTTCGCACACTCCGAGATCCTGCCGGCCTGCCCATCGATGGTGATCTCTGACTGTTGGCTGCGAGGAACACCGCAGCCGCCAGGCAAGACGTAATCCACCGAGAGGTACTCGTCGACCCGTTCATCGATCGAGACCCCGTCCGGATGGTCCGGGAGCTCTGTCGATGCGCCCTTGAAGACGGCGCCCAAGCCGGTCTCCACGACATCGAATCCGTCGTCGACCTGCTCGCTGGCACCCCAGAGCTGCGTGGCCGGTGTGACCGCGGCGTCCCCCTCGGGATACTCGACGGAGAAGCCGTTCCTCGGCGAGACGAAGGTGGTCATCGGGTCGTGGTCCGGCGCCGTCACCGGCGTCGCGGCATCGCCATCCTCCGCCTCCCGGACCACGGCGATGGCGACGACCAGAGCGACCGCGGCGGCAGCGCCCACGACAGCCGCGGCCAGCAGGCGGCGACGGCGGCGTTCATCGAGGTCGACGGGGGCGTAGTGGTCCAAGCCCGCCTCGACGGCCTCCAGGTCGTAGTGGGGGGTGGCCGCCGCGGCTCGCTCTCGGAGGTGGTCGGTGAGCTGCTGTTCGAGGTCGGTCATTGCAGGGCCTTCCGCATCTTGGCGAGTGCTCGGTTGATCCAGGGGCCCACGGAGCCGGGAGCGCAGCCCAGCTCTCCTGCGATCTCGTTGGTGGTGAGCCCGGCGTAGAAGCGCAGCACCACCGCGGCGCGCTGGTTGAACGGCAGCTCGGCCAGCAGGTCGTCGAGGTGCTCACCCACCGACGCCGGCGAATCACGATCCGTCAGCCTCGGCAACAGCCGTAGATGGCGGGAGCGTTGGCGGTGGATCCCACGGCAACGGTTCAGGACGGCGACGTGGAGATAGGGACCGGGCTCGTCGAGGGTGTCCCAGCGGCGGTACACCTCGATGAACGCGTCGTGCACGACGTCGTTGGCGAGATCATTCGACCCCAACAGCAGGACGGCCCGACGAACCTGACCATCGAGCTCCGACCGGTAGAAGTCACCGAAGGCGACCCCCTCGAGCCGTCCGACCGTCGAGTGCACCCCTTCCACCACCATCAACTGTCCCACGCGCCAGGACGCCGGATTGATACACCCGCCGTTGGCCAACCCTGAGTGGGCGATACTGGTTTCGAACCAGTGGCCTCTTCGTGTGAAGGCAATACAGCGGTATCCGGTTACTTCCGGCTACGACTGGTTGGCCCCGAGAAGCCCGGTGTTCCCCGAACGCCAGATCCCGACAAGGTCTGAACCGGCGCGTCCGGCTGAACGGCCTCAACTGCCGGACAGGGATGCGGGAGCAGCGGGCAAGATGGCGCGGTGTCCGGAATGCTTCTGGACCTCCGGGATCAAATCCGCGGCGAGGAGGACGCTCAGTGCTCCGCTACGAAGCGACCGTCTACGACAGCAGCCGGTGGGACGGCTTCGAGCTTCGCCCCGGCGACATCATCATCAGCACGCCCCCGAAGTGCGGGACGACGTGGACGCAGATGATCTGCGGGCTGCTCGTCCTGCAGGAACCGGAGTTGCCGCTCCCGTTGGACTCGCTCTCGCCGTGGATCGACATGGTGACCCGTGCCCGTACGGAGGTGTTCTCTGACCTGGCGGCCCAGACGCACCGCCGCTTCATCAAGACCCACACGCCGCTCGACGGGATCCCCAACGATCCGACGGTCACGTACATCTGCGTCGGGCGTGACCCCCGCGATGTGGCGCTGTCGATGGACCACCACATCGACAACATGGACTTCGGCGCGTTCCTCGAGGCCCGGGAGCGGGCGGCCGCGATCGACGGCATCGAGCTCGGGGCGGTGCGTCGACAGCGGCCGCGCCCCGACAGCGACCGGGACCGCTTCTGGCAATGGGTCGACGACGAGACACCATCCACGCAGATCGGGTCCTCGCTGCGGCGCACCGCGGAGCACCTGCAGGCGTTCTGGGCCGCTGCGGACGATCTCGACGTCGTGGTCCTGCACTACGACGACCTGAAGGCGGACCTGGAGGGGACGATGCGGGAGCTGGCCGCGCGCCTCGGCATCGAGGTCGACGAGGGCCAGTGGCCGCCACTGGTCGAGGCAGCGTCGTTCGAGTCGATGCGCAACAAGGCCGAAACGACCGTCCCGGGCGGTGGTCCGTCGCACTGGATCGAGCCCGCAGCGTTCTTCAGCCGCGGGACGAGTGGCCAGTGGCGCGACCTCCTCGACGACGGGGACCTCGTCCGGTACGCAGCGCGGGTGCGGGCGCTCGCGTCCGATGACCTCGTCGGGTGGTTGCACCGCGAGCCGATCGACTGAATGGCCGTCTGGGCGGTTGAGCCGCATTGACCGTCACGGCCGAAGGAACAGCCCGATGGCTACGAGCGACAGCGAGTTGTCCTTCACAAGCGCGCACCGCTCGGTCTTACCCAGTGGAGGCTGCGAGTCAGCCTCTGCTGTCGGTCGGCTCATCCGGAAGCGTGCTACCGGACGGTTGCCGTGCGGAGCCCCGGCACCGGAAGCCAGGCCGGAAGGTACACCCCCTCTAAGTCCTGAGAGCCGGACGAACGCTCCGCGGCGACACCTTTGGCACTCCCGCGACCAGGTCGCGGCCTAAGCCGTAGTTACGCTCCCGACCCGAGGTCCCATCCAAGGGCGAATAGGCCTCTGACCGGGGGAAATGCTTTGGTGGGCGATACTGGTTTCGAACCAGTGGCCTCTGCCGTGTGAAGGCACGCGACAGTTTCTCGAGAACCCCGGGAATCCAGGGTTTCCCCAGGTCAGCAGCCGGTTCAGACGGACCGCCAGTGACCGCTGTTGACCACCAGTGACCACCATTTCGTGGTCTGTTTGTGGTCTGCGACAAGGATTGCTCACTGTGGGGGGATCATCGACCCAACGTTTTGGGGGGCTGCGGCGTGTAGCTGATGTGGACGTGGTGACCGCGCCGGCCGACTATGCCGCCACCCTGACCTTCGAGTCGTTCTTCGCGGCCGAGTACGGGCGGGTGGTGGGGCTGGCCTTCGTGCTCTGCGGCCGGCGAGCCGTGGCCGAGGAGATAGCCCAGGACGCCTTCGTCCAGGCCTACCGGCGCTGGTCAGTGGTGTCGGGCTACGACGACCCCGGCGCCTGGGTTCGGCGGGTGGCGGTCAACCTGGCCACCTCGACCCTGCGGCGACGGAGCCGGGAGGCGCGGGCGATGGCTCGGTTGGCTGCGCGCCGGACCGCCCCGGCGGAGCTGGTGGTCACCAACGAGGCCTTCTGGGAGGCCGTTCGCCGCCTGCCGACGCGGCAGGCCCAGTGCGTCGCCCTCCGCTATGTGGAGGACCGGCCTGTGGCCGAGATCGCCGCCGTGCTCGACATCGCCGAGGCCACCGTCCGGGGCTACCTCCACGAGGCCCGAGCCACCTTGGCGACGTCGCTCGACGTGCAGCTCGGAGAGGAGGACGCATGAACCTCGACCAGCTGGCCCGGGATGCGGGCGCCGATGTCCGTGACCAAGTGGCCACCATCGAGCCCCCCACACCGGGCGCGATCGCTCGCCGGTCTCGCCGGGGCCGGATGGGCACCGGGCTGGCCGCCCTCGCCGTCCTGGCCCTCGCCGGCGTCGGGCTGGCCGCCGCTCTCCAGGACGACCCCGCTCCCAGTCGACTGCAGGTCACCGACGACCCCGGGTCGCAGGGGCTTCCGGCCAATGGATGGGTTGCGTTCACGTCCGGGAATGGAGTGAATGGGGGGCCGGGTGACGACGTGTACCTGGTCCGGGAAGGGGAATCGCCGAGGCGGGTCGCGGGCTCCGACACCGATACGTCAGACCAGGTGTGCCCTTCCTTCTCGCCTGATGGCCGACGGCTCGTGTTCGGGCAGGCGACCCTGTCGTACCGCAGCGGCCACACGTTCTATGACGACGCGGCGCTCGTCATCCTCGAGGTGGGTGCTGACGGATCGACCTCCGGTACGACCACGATCCCCGTCGAGGACCTGACGGCCCCGCCGTGCCCCCTGTGGTCACCCGACGGTCGATGGCTGGCCTTCGGCGCCGGGAGCAATCCCGCCCAGTTCGAGTGGGATGCCACCGAGGTCCGGCTCGTCGACACGGTCACCGAAGAGCAGCGTCGCCTACCTGGCTATGCCGCGACCGACCTCGAGTGGCTGCCCGGCACCGATGAGCTCGCCATCGCCGATGACGGGATCCACGTCTACTCGTTGACCACCGGCGAGGTCCGTTCGCTCGGCATCGAGGGGGCGGGTCAACTCGCCTGGTCGCCCGACGGAACCACGATCGCCTTCACCCGGGTGCCGGGAGTTGACGACGGCGGGAAGACGGTGTGGCTGGCCGACACCGACGGAACCGACGAACGACAGCTCACCGGGGAGCACACCATGCTGAGCGGCATCGGGCCCGTCTGGTCACCCGACGGCCGCGTCATCGCCTACCAACGATCGATCAGCGGCGGTGAATCCAGCGAGGTCGTGCTGGTCACCGCCACCGACGATGACGCCGACGACCCGATCGGCACCGAGACGGTCATCCATCCTCCGACGACCCCGGGAACCGACGGACCGGTGTCCTGGTATCCAGAGAGCGTGACCTGGTCACCCGACGGAACGATGCTGCTCTACGTCGCCACGAACGACGCGTGCAGATCGAGGTCGAGCCCAGAGTGCGTTGCCCAACGCGGATTCTCGTTGGACGGCGTTGTCGCCGTCCCCGTTGACCCGACGAGGGCTCCGTTCATCCTCGTCGCCCCGTCGTACGACGACCCGTCCTACAACGCCAGCCGCGGGGGACTGCAGACCTGGGGACGCCAACCCCTCAACTGAACGAAACGTCCGGCCTCGGTTTCTGGCCCGTCAGCGTCCCAATTCGGCCCGGATCTGGTCGAGGTAGTGCTCGACCGGTTGGCCGGTCCCGGTCTCGTGGATGTTCCCCTCGCGGTCCACAACGATCGGCGCGTTGCCGATCAGCCGCTGCAGTGGATCGCGACGGGCGTGAAGGGCGCTCAGGGAGTCACGGCGGGTAGCGGGTTCGGCCCGGTAGCCGTCACCAGCCGCTGAGGCATCGAGTCGTCCACGTGCTCGACGCCGTCGAACACGGAGCCCTCGCTCTCAACCGCGGCGCGAAGTGAGCACCGATAGAACTTCACGTGGGTGAAGTCCTCGAGGAGGACGTACACGGGGTCCGGCGTGCTGTTGGGACCCTGGAACTGCTGGCCCGTCAGGACGGGCTTGTGTTCGTCGACGAACGCATCAAACGTGTCGCCGATCACGACCCCGAGGTGCTCCAGCCCCATCTTGTAGACGCGCTGATGGACGGGCGGAATGAGCTCGATCATCGGAACCTTCTTGCCGTCGAGGACCTCAGGCGGCTCGGCGAGAAGGATCAAGGAGATCGGCCGGCCGTTCCAGAAATTCTCGCGGTTCGCGCTCGCATGGCGTTCCAAGAGCGTCCGGATGTGGACGTACTGGCCCCACTCGGGCACGCGGAAGGCGAGGTGGCTGAGCTCGTACGGAGCGATGTCGATGCCGAGCGCCAGCAGCCGGTCGCGCTGCTGGGCGGCGAACGCCTGGTAGTCGCCGATGATGTCCGCGATCGGGTCGCTCATGTCCTCTCCCCTGTGGATCCCCGTGGGGATCAGCCCAAGTCTGCCTTCGATGCGCTCGCCGAAGTCGGCTCAACCCCAGCTCAACGCCCTACGAGGGAACGCCCGTTTGTGGTCCGTCCGTGGTCTGACAGCGGTCCCGCGAGGGCCTCATCCCGTCCAGACGGGCCTGCGCCATGCCCTGATCAGGGGAACCTCTGGTGGGCGATACTGGTTTCGAACCAGTGGCCTCTGCCGTGTGAAGGCACGCGACTTGTTCTGAAGAACCCCGGGATTCCAGGGTTTCCCTGGTCAGGGGTCGGTTCAGACTGACCGCCCGTGACCGCTGGTGACCACCAGTGACCACCATTTTGTGGTCTGAGCGTGGCCTGATGCGGCCGGAGCTCACCGCACTGGACGTCGCCCCCGCCGGCCTGGCGGCGGCCATGAGCACCGCCGACGCGGTGAGCACGATTGCTGCCGCCACGACCCGCATCCTGCGACCGCTAATGAGGACCTCCTGCGAGGCCCGCGCCATGTCGAGGTTCGAGCGCTGAGTTCGCCACTGCAGGTACATCGAGGTGAGATCGCCCCAACAATGACACGGGCTGTCAGCGCTCGGAGAGTGAGCGCTGACAGCCCGAGAACCCGCAGTGGTCACTGCGT
>DATDAH010000373.1:0-22790 GCA_036525535.1 Acidimicrobiales bacterium | reverse complement strand
TCCTTGAGCTCCGTGCCCGTGTTGCCGGTCAGGTCGGCGCCGCCACCCACCAGCCCGGGCACGGTGTCGAGAACCGCGTTCAAGCAGGCGGCGCTGGCCTTGCGGGTGGCGACCTTCTCACCGGCGTCCCACGCAGGCAGGGCCTCGTCCCAGCCCGGGAGGCCGCGCCCGGTCAGGCAGGCGTCCACCACGTCGCGGTCGGACCGGTCGGCCAGGCGCTTCTCCCAGGCCTCGCGGTTCGGCCGGCCTCGGCGTCCGGCCGACCGGTAGAGGTCCAGGACGTCGTCGGGCACCCAGAAGGGCTCGTCAGGTAGGCCGAGGATCTCCTTGGTGACGCGGATCTCGTCCTCGCCCAACGGGTTGCCGTGGGCGTCAGCGGTGTCGGTGAACTTGGGCGACGGGTAGCCGATGTGGGAACGGAGGATCAGGAACGACGGGGCCTCCTCCACGGCCATCGCCCGGCGCAGCCCCGCTTCGAGGGCGTCGCAGTCGTTGGCGATCTCCCCGAGGTCCTCGACGTGCCAGCCGTAGGCCTCGAACCGCTTGCCGGCGTCGTCGGACAGCGCCAGCTCGGTGGGGCCGTCGATGGAGATGTGGTTGTCGTCGTAGACGTAGACCAGTCGCCCGAGGCCGAGGTGACCGGCGAGCGACGCGGCCTCGTGGGAGACGCCCTCCTCCAGGTCGCCGTCGGAGCAGACGACGAAGGTGTGGTGGTCGCAGAGGTCGGTGCCGAACCGGGCCCGCAGCCACTCCTCGGCCACGCCCATGCCCACCCCGTTGGCCACGCCCTGACCGAGCGGACCGGTCGTGACCTCGACGCCCGGCGTGTGGTTGCGCTCGGGGTGGCCCGGCGTCCGGCTTCCGTACTGCCGGAACTGGCGGAGGTCCTCGAGCTCCAGGCCGAACCCGGTGAGGTAGAGCATCGAGTAGAGCAGGATCGACGCGTGACCGGCCGAAAGGACGAAGCGGTCGTGGTCGGGCCAGTCCGGCGCCTCGGCGTCGTAGTCCATCACCCTCGTCCACAGGACGTGCGCCAGCGGCGCCAGCGCCATCGCCGTGCCCGGGTGTCCGGAGTTGGCCGCCTGCGGCCCGTCCATCGACAGGCCTCGGATGACGTTGATCGCCTGTTCCTCGAGGGTCAAACCAGCCTCCCCAGCCGCGCTGGGGCGACCTTACCCAGCACGCCTGCGCCCGAGACAGACTCTTTGGGCGGAGCCGAGGGGTGAACAGCCCAGGACCGCCCGTGCCTGGCGCTCAGCCGTTGAACAGGACGACCGACGCCGTGTAGCCGTGCACGAAGTTCCGGCCGCCGACGGGACCCAGCTCGCCGGCGCAGAACATCCCCGCCACCGCGCCCTGTCCGACCTGATCGTGGACCAGGCGGGCGTCGTGATCGGGCGCGTCGAAGAGGTTGCGACCGCGACCGTTGCAGGTGAAGACGAGCGCGGCCCGCCCCTGCTGGCCGGCCAGCAGGTGCCGCAGGTCCTCATCCGCGCTGTCGGCATCACGGACCTGGAACTGCACGGTCGAACCGACCTCGGCGGTGGCGCCGATGGTGATGTCGCCGGCCTCCGGATCGGCACCCATGACGTTGCTGATCAGGAAGTCGCCTCGCCCGAAGGAGTCCTTCTGCTCGTCGATGACCCGGCCCACGTGGAGCCCCTCCTGGACAAGGGCCCGGTCGCCGGGGGGGAGGCCGGCCACGATGTCGCGCAGGCGGTCCAACGCCGGCACGCCGGCGAGGTCGTGGATGACGTTGTCGGTGGCCCGAGTGACCACGTACGCCTGGCCGACGGGACGGCAGCCCTGGGAGACCACGGTGCCCGACACGACGCCCGAGTCGAGGAGCACGCCGACGGCGCCGTTGTCGAACACGGCGTCGTCGAGGACCAGACGGTTCCCACCCGGGGCCCGACCGGTGGAGGCCATGCCCCCGACCACCTGCAGGGTCGGCGCCTTCGCCCGGAGACGGTCGAGCATGCCGTCGGTCGGGATGCTGAAGGGGTCCGCCAACAGCAGGAGCACCCGGGGGCTGACGGCGTCGGTCTCGGCGGGCAGGCCGGTGAGCGCCCACCCACCGTTGAGACGCTGGGTCTCCAAGCGGACCGGCTCGACGGGGCCGACGTTGCCGGCCCAGAGGCTGATGGCCGGTCGGTCTTCGACCTCCCGCCCGCCGCCGACGATCGATGAGGCCGTCACCCCGATGAGGGCTCGGGGGCGCAGGGCGGTGCGCACCGTCTCGGCGATCTCAGCCATCAGGCCCAGATGGGCCGCGGACACGAAGAGCACGGCCAGATCGGGGGCCTCGCCCACCTGCTCGAGGACTTCGCCCACCACCTCGCCCGCGGCCTGGGTGGTCAGCGGGTGTTCGGAGATGGCGGCGCCGAAGTTCATGACTCTGGCGGCGCCAGCATGGTGTAGGGCACGTTGAGCACCGGACCCTGGTCGACGCGGCACCTGGCCACGATCGTCCCGTACTCCTCGAAATCGATCTCACCCCGCACGAGGCGTTGGGTGAACTTGCCCGGCTCCACCTCGAGGGGCTGCACGTTGCGGGCCAGCTGCTCGCCGTCCCGCTCGTAGATGACCTCGAGCACGCCCGCTCCCGGCTCGTCGGGGGCACACCGGATGATCACCGAGAGGTGTGGCGCCCAGGTGAGGGGGAGGGGTGAGGGGGCCACGGCCGAGAACTGAACCCCGGTCAGGTCGATGCGGGAGGCCCCGCCCTCGGCTGGCCGTAGGTCGACGTTGTCCACGAACAGGGCGGAGAGGATCTCCACGTCGGGGACGGTAGCGAGTCGGTCGCGCGGCGCGGCCTGGTCGGTTCGGGAGAAACTTCGCCCACCCTGTCGATTCCGGAGCCGGTCGTTCGTAGACAGGGCAGGAACCGGTGCCGTGCCGGGTCCCGGACAAGGAGACACCGATGAGCCAGTACATGCTTTCCGTGCACCACGATCCCGTCGACGACGCCCGCATGGCGGCGATGACGCCCGATGAGATGCAGGCGACCTTCAAGGCCGTCGACGCCGTCAACGCCGAGATGATGGCGGCCGAGGCGTGGGTCTTCGGCGGCGGCCTCCACGACAAGGACGCCACGACGACGGTTCGGCTGAAGGACGGCGACACCCTCGTCACCGACGGCCCGTTCGCCGAGACCAAGGAGTACCTGGGCGGCTTCTGGATCATCGAGGCGGCGGACCTGGACGATGCCCTCGACTGGGCCAAGAAGGCCGCCGTGGCCTGTGGCGGTGACGTCGAGGTCCGCCCCTTCCAGGACGAGCCTGAGGCCTGAAGCCCGGACCGATGACCCAGGACGTCGACCTCGAACGCCTCTTCCGCGAGGAGCGGGGCGCGGTCGTGGCCACCCTGATCCGCCTCTTCGGTGACATCGACATCGCCGAGGAGGCGGTCCAGGAGGCGTTCCTGGTCGCCGCCGAGCAGTGGCCGGTCAAGGGCGTACCCCCGAATCCCGGGGGTTGGATCCTGACCACGGCCAAGAACCGTTCGATCGACCGCTTCCGGCGCGAGTCCACCCGCCACGACCGTCACATCCAGGCCAGCCAGCTCCATGACCCCGACGAGCCCCCTGAGGAGACCGGACCCGTGCGCGACGACCGCCTCCGGCTGATGTTCACCTGCTGCCACCCGTCTCTGGCCACCGAGGCCCAGGTGGCCCTCACCCTGCGCCTCCTCGGTGGCCTGGAGACCGGAGCCATCGCCAAGGCCTTTCTGGTCCCGGAGCCGACGATGGCCCAGCGCCTGGTCCGAGCCAAGCGCAAGATCCGGGACGCCAAGATCCCGTACCGGGTGCCCGGCGACGCCGAACTGCCGGACCGCTTGCGTCCGGTGCTGGCCGTCGTCTACCTGATCTTCAACGAGGGCTACACCGCCAGCGAGGGCGACGAGCTGGGCCGGGAGGACCTGGCCGCCGAGGCCATCCGCCTCGCCCGGCTGCTGACCGACCTGATGCCCGACGAGCCCGAGGTCCACGGACTGCTCGCCTTGCTCCTGCTCACCGAGTCCCGCCGACCCGCCCGCACCGCGGCCGACGGGTCGATCGTCCTCCTCGGTGACCAGGACCGCGAGCTCTGGGACCCTGACCTGGCCGCCGAGGGTCAGGCCATCGTCGCCGCCTGCATCCGCCGCGGCTTGCCCGGCCCCTACCAGCTCCAAGCCGCCATCAACGCCGTGCACAGCGAGGCCCGGTCGGCGACCGACACCGACTGGTCGCAGATCCTGGCCAACTACGACCATCTCCTCACGCTGAACCCGAGCCCCGTCGTGGCTCTGAACCGGGCCGTCGCACTGGCCGAAGTCGAGGGCCCGGCGGCGGGCCTGGTCGAGGTGGAGGGCCTCGACCTCGACGGCTACCACCTGTACCACGCCACCCGCGCCGACCTCCTGGTCCGCCTCGACCGCCCGGAGGAGGCCGCCACCGCCTACGACCGGGCCCTCGAGGTGGTGACCAACGAGACCGAACGCCGCTTCCTCGAGAGCCGACGAGCGACGTTGGCCTGACGTGCCGTCAGTCGAGCACGGCTTGGCCGGCGATCCAGACCTGGGCCACCTCGAGGTCGGCGTCGAGGGCGACGACATCGGCTCGGGCCCCGACGGCCAGGACGCCTCGATCGGCATGGCCCATCACCCGCGCCGGGTTGGTGGACGCGGCGCGGACGGCGTCCACGAGGTCCACGCCGACGACCTGCACCAGGTTGCGCACGGCCAGGTCCATCGTGAGCGCGCTGCCCGCGATCGTCCCGTCCGGCAGGCGGGGCGCCCCGTCGACCATCGTGATGCCCTGATCCTTCGCCCACGCCGACTGCCAGGCCACGGCGTCGGTGACGAGCACGACCCGATCGGCGGGCTTGGCCCGGAAGACGACGGCGAGGGTGACGGGGTCCACGTGGACCAGGTCGGCGATGACGGAGACGGCCAGGCGGTCATCGGTGAGCGCAACGCCGACGGGGCCGGGGGAGCGAGCCCCCACCGTCCCGGAGGCGTTGAACAGGTGGGTGAAGAGCGTGGCCCCGGCGTCGACGGCCGCCGTGACCTCCTCCGGCGTCGCCGCCGTGTGGCCCAGCGCGACGACGACGTCTCGTGCTACCAGGTCCGGCACGAGGTCCACCGCTCCGGGCGCCTCGGGGCCGAGCGTCATCAACCGGACCACCGGATCGAGCCCGGCGAACCACTCCGCATCAGGGGGCGTGACGAACCCGTCCGGATGGGCCCCGGGCCGACCGCCCAGGAAGGGTCCCTCCAGGTGCGTGCCCAGGATCGCCGGCCGAACCCCGGGCCGACCCCTTGTGCCCTCGATCCGAGCCAACGAGGCGGCGTAGCTGTCCAGGGGCGCGCTGACCAGCGTCGGGTACCACGCCGTCACCCCCTGGCTGATGAGCGATCGGTCCAGTTCCCGCCAGTGCCGGTCGATGTCGACGGCCACGTCCACCACCCCGATGCCGTTGACCTGGAGGTCCACGAAACCCGGCACCAGGGTCCACTCGGGCAATCCACCGTCGACCAGCGGACGGACCGCGGCGAGGCGGCCGTTGACCACCTCGAGCTCGGTGGGTCCGCGCCGGCCATCGGGCAGGACGGATGCCGCGGCGCGGATCCGGGAGTGCATCCTCGGACGCTACCGACAGGCCCGGACGAGGGCCCGACACCGATGCCTCCGGGGGACGCGGGTGGGCCGGTGTACCGTCAAGGCATCGTGTCCGAGTCAGCGCTGCCCCTTTCGCGCCGGGACGAGATCCTCGTTGCCGCCGAAGAGCTGTTCGCCCAGAACGGCTTCGCGGGCACGTCGCTGAACGACATCGCCGAGACCGTCGGGATCCGCCGGCCCACCCTCCTGCACCACTTCGCCTCCAAGGAGACCCTCTACCGAGAGGTCTTCGAGCGGGCCCTGAGCGAGTGGTACGAGCGGGTCCAGGCCGCCACCGGCGAGCCGACCGTGGGCTGGGACCGCGTCGACGGCGTGATCACCGCCGGCTTCGAGTTCTTCAAGGAGAACCCCCACTTCGTGCGCATCGTGCGCCGGGAGTTCCTCGAGGGTGCCTCCCACCTCGGCATGGACCTCGGCGAGGCGTTGCGCCCCATGTTCCAACGCGCCGCGGCCTTCTTCCGGCGGGAGATGGAGGCGGGCCGCTTCCGCGAGCACGACCCCGAACAGCTCCTGCTCACCGGGTACGGCGCCCTGCTCAGCTACTTCGCCGACGCGCCCGTGCTGGTCGGCATGCTCGGCAAGGACCCCCTGAGCGACGAGGCCCTGGCCGCCCGGCTCGAGCACGTCCGTCGCTTCTTCCGCGCCGCCCTCGAACCCTGAGCCGACCCGTGCACCCGGCCGGGTGGACCTGCGAACCCTGAGCCAGGCCCTACCGTTCTCGCCCGTGTCCGGCTCCCGCACCCTGCCCGAGGACGAGTCCAAACGCCTCCTCGCGGGCTACGGCATCCCGTTCGCCCCCGAGATCGTCGCCGATGACGTCGCCGCCGCCAGTGCCGCCGCGACCGAGATCGGCTTCCCCGTGGTGGCCAAGCTGAACGGGGAGGGCATCGCCCACAAGACCGAGCGCGGGCTGGTCCGGCTGAACCTGTCCGATGCAGAGGCGGTCGAGACCGCGACCACCGAGCTCCTGGCCGCAGCCCGTCCCGAGGACGGGGCGGTCTCGGTGCTGATCGCCCCGTTCCTGGCGGCCAGTCGGGAGCTGATCGCGGGCATCCACCGCGATCCCCAGTTCGGACCGACGGTGATGCTGGGCATCGGCGGGATCCTGGCCGAGGCTCTCGCCGACGTCGCCTTCCGGCTGGCCCCGATCGAGCGGGTCGACGCCGCCGACATGGTCGACCAGCTCCGCACGCAGGCCCTGCTGGGCGAGGTCCGGGGCGAGCCCGCGGTGGACCGCACCGCGGTCGAGGACGTCCTGCTCGCCCTCTCCGCCGTCGCCGTGGAGCGTGACGACGTGGCCTCGGCTGACCTCAACCCGCTCCTCGTCGTCGACGGGAAGCCGATCGCCGTCGACGCCCTCGTGGAGGTGTCGACGTGAGCGAGCGCGACCCCTTCCTCGCGCTCTTCGAGCCCCGGGGGATCGTGGTCGCCGGGGCGTCGACCCACCCCGGCAAGTTCGGGTTCGTGGCCCTCCACAACATCCTCAGCGCCGGCTATCAGGGCAAGGTCTTCGCCACCAACCGGGAGGGCGCCGAGGTCCTCGGCGTCCCGACGGTGGCCGACGTCGACGATCTCCCGGACGGCGAGATCGACCTGGTCTTCGTCTGCACCCCGGCGGCCGCCAACCCCGCCCTCCTGAGGGCCTGTGCCACCAAAGGCATCCGGGCCGCCTTCGTGGCCTCGGCCGGCTACCGGGAGGCCGGCCCCGAGGGTCGGCGGGCCGAGGACGACCTGGTCGCCCTCGCCGCCGAGTTGGGGATCCTGCTGGTGGGCCCCAACGGCCAGGGCCTCATCTCCACGCCTGCGGACCTCTGTGCGCAGATCGTCGCCCCCTATCCGCCGGCCGGCCGCATCGGCATCGCCAGCCAGTCGGGCAACTTCGTGTCGTCCTTCATGAACTGGGCCCAGCTCTCCGGCATCGGCGTGAGCCGGGCCGTCAGCGCCGGCAACTCCGCGGCGGTCGACGTGCCCGACTTCCTCGAGTTCTATGCCCGTGACCCCGCGACCGCCGTCGGCCTGTCCTACGTCGAGGGCATCGAGGACGGCCGCGCGTTCTACGACCGCACGCGCCGCGTCGTCGCCCAGAAGCCCCTCGTGGTCGTGAAAGGTGGGGCCACCTCCAGCGGGGCGGCTGCCGCGTCGAGCCACACCGGGGCCCTGGCCGCCGACGACGCCGTGTTCGACGGGGCCTGCCGCCAGGCGGGCATCACCCGGGCCGCCACCATCGAGGAGGCCTACGAGGCTGCCGCCACCTTCGCCACCCAGCCCCTGCCCAAGGGCCCGCGGGTCGCCGTCTACACGACCGCCGGAGGCTGGGGCGTGGTCACCGCCGACGCCATCGCCCGCTCCAGCCTGGAGCTGCTGGCCCTGCCCGACGACCTCAAGGCCGAGATCGACCAGCACCTGCCGCCTCGCTGGAGCCGCAACAACCCGATCGACCTGGCCGGTAGCGAGACCCGCGACACCATTCCCCAGGTGATGGAGATCGTGGTCAAC
The DNA here is from genome assembly GCA_036525535.1 of Acidimicrobiales bacterium. Classification (GTDB taxonomy): domain Bacteria; phylum Actinomycetota; class Acidimicrobiia; order Acidimicrobiales; family DATDAH01; genus DATDAH01. The sequence goes on along the minus strand of DATDAH010000373.1, from coordinate 14,632 downwards.
CACCGCGACGTCGACGCCGTCATCTTCCTCGGCCTCGGCATCCAGTCGAACCTGGCTCGCATGGAGCGCGAAGGGCGCTTCTACCCGGACCACGGCCTCGAGCGCATCGTCGAGTACCACGAGCGCCAAGACGCCCGGTTCGCCCAGGCCGCGGCGGAGCTGTCCGAGGCCTCGGGCAAGCCGATCCTGACCGCTACGGAGCTGGCGGTGTCCGACCCCACCAACGCCGGTCCGGCGGCGGTGCGGGCCACGGGTCGCCTCTGCTACGCCTCCTCCAACCGGGCGGTGACCGCCCTCGACCACCTCTGGCGCTACGCCCGCTACCGCCGACGCCGGGGGCACTGACCGACTCATGCGCCGACTCGCCGTCCCCCTGCTGCTGGTGGTCGTCGCCCTGGGATGCGGGATCGGCGCCGTCTACGCCGACACGGGCGGCGACACCGCAGACGCGGCGGTGGCCATCGAGTCGCCGGTGACCCCGGTGCTCTCGGCCCGGCGGGTCCCCGAGCACATCACCGAGGACATCGCGGACCGCCGCCTCACGACGGCCCTGACCGGCCTGGTCGACGGGGCCCCACCCGACACCTGCCTGGTCGTGGACGCCGGGGGCCGGCCGATCATCGACCACCAGGCCGGCACGGGGCTGATCCCCGCCTCCAACGAGAAGGTCCTCGTGGCGGCCGCGGCGCTGGACGAGCTCGGGCCGCGCCAGCGCTTCACCACGACGGTCAAGGCCGCGTCGGAGCCGACCCGACAGGGTGTCGTCGCCGGTGACCTCTGGTTGGTCGGGGGTGGTGATCCGCTTCTCACCACCCGGCGCTACGCGGGCACGTCGGACAGCCAGGCCGAGGCCCACACCGCGCTGGAAGACCTGGCCGATCAGGTCGTCGACGCCGGCGTGACACAGGTCCAGGGCCGGGTACTGGGCGACGAGAGCCGCTACGACAGCGCCCGCTACGTGGGCAGCTGGCCGTCCCGCTTCATCGACCAGAACCAGACCGGACCGCTTTCGGCCCTCTCGGTGAACGACGGCTTCTCCTCGTTCCCGTCGGCCGCAGATCCCGGTGCGCCCGAGACGCCGTCGACCAACCCACCGGCGCTCGCGGCCCAGGCGTTCCTCGACCTTCTCACCCGGCGAGGCGTTCGGGTCTCAGGTGGGGCCGGGACCGGGACCGCCCCCAGGCAGGCGCCGGTGGTGGCCGAAGTGCGCTCCGCCCCGTTACGAGACATCACCGCGCAGCTCCTGACCTGGTCCGACAACCAGACCGCCGAGCTGTTGCTGAAGGAGATCGCGGTGGCTCGGGGCGGGCCGGGCACGACCGCCGCCGGCGCGGACGCCGTGGAGGCGATCCTCACCGAGGCCGGCTTCGACCTGTCCGGGAGCGATCCCGAGGACGGATCCGGCTTGTCGGGAAGCAACCGGGTCACCTGTGACCTGCTCCACCAGGTCCTGGCCGACGCGGGGCCCCGGTCGGCCCTCGTGCGGGGCCTGGCCATCGCCGGCCAGACCGGCACTCTGGCCGCCACCTTCAACGGGACGCCGGCGGAGGGTCGGCTCCGCGCCAAGACCGGCTCGCTCAACGAGGCCCGGGCCCTCTCCGGCGTGGTGACCGTGCCCGACGGTGACGACCTGACCTTCTCGCTTCTCGTCAACCAGGCCGTGATCACCCCGGAGGGCGACGGCGTGCGCGTCGACGTCGGGCTGGCCCTCGCCGACTACCCCCGACGGCCTGGCCTCGACGAGGTCGGTCCGCGGCCCCTCGCCCGGTGACGACGCCGAGCGTGATGCCCATGTTCCCCTTGGGCACCGTGCTGTTCCCGACGATGCTCCTGCCCCTGCACGTCTTCGAACCCCGGTACCGGGCCCTGGTCGACGACTGCGTCGCCGGTGACGGCGAGTTCGGCGTGACCCTCATCGAGCGGGGGAGCGAGGTCGGTGGGGGCGACGTGCGCACCGACGTGGGCACCGTCGCCCGGATCGTGCAGGTCGAACGCTTCGAGGACGGCCGCTTCGCGGTCGCCGCCGTCGGGACCCGACGCATCCGCATCGAACGCTGGTTGGCCGACGATCCCTATCCCCGGGCCGAGGTCGTCGACTGGGAGGACGTGGGGACGACCGAAACCGCGTTGGACGAGGCCGACGCCCTCTTCCGTCGTGCCCTGGCAATCGCTGCGGAGTTGGGGGAGGCACCGGCGCCACTCGACGTCGAGCTCGCCGACGACCCGGCGATGGCCACCTTCCAGATCGGCGCCCTCGCCCCGCTCGGCCCCCTCGATCGGCAGGCGCTGCTGGCCACCGAGCGGCCCGACGACCGGGTCACCCTGCTCGTCGCGCAGCTGACCGACGTGGTGGAACTACTCCGCGCCAGGCTCGGGAGGTAGAAAGGTCCCGTGCCGGACAGCGATGAACGCAGCGTGGTGGGTCGCGGCCAGGACGTCTGGGAGCTGCTGGTCGCCTACGCCAAGCAGGAGACGGTCGAGCCCCTCCGGGGCCTCCAACGCTGGGTCGCCGCCGGCGCCGGCGGGTCGTTGCTCATCGCCACGGGCGTGTCGCTCCTCCTGCTGGCCTGCCTCCGGGCGCTGCAGACCGAGACCGGCACCACGTTCACCGGCAACTGGTCCTGGGCCCCGTACCTCATCACCCTGGTCGGGGCCGCGCTCGTCATCGGGGTGTCGTTCTGGGCCGTGAAGTACAAGAAGGGGAAGTGACCGTGACACCGAGCAGTGGGTCCACCACCAAGCCGATCACTCGCGAGGACCTCCGGGCCGGGTTCGCCGGCCTGCAGGGCGAGGTCACCGACCAGGCGGAAGCGGCCAAGAACACGGTCATGCTCATCGGGGCGGGCGCCGTGGCCCTCGTCGCCGTCCTCGCCTTCGTGCTCGGCCGGCGCAAGGGAAAGCAAGAGAAGACCTACATCGAGATCAGGCGCGTCTGAGATGTTGCCCATGGCCCGACGACGGGCGATCACCGACGGGGTGTTGGGCGGCAACAAGCGTTGGCTGCTGCTGGGAGGACTGGCGTGGGCGCTGCGGGCGTACCAGGCCGCATCCACCCGCGAGCCCGAGGTCGTCTACCGGGCGGAGCTCAAGCCGGGCGAGACCCTGGTGCTGGCCCGGCAGGAGCCCAAGAAGCCGAAGCGACGCCGGCGGTCCTGAACCCCCGTCCGGGCAGACTGGTCCGGTGAAGGTCCTGCTCCGCAACCCGCGCCGCGAGCTCGAGGTCGACGGCCCGATCCGCGTGATCACCCTGCTGGACCGCCTCGACCTGAACCGGGAGTCCGTCCTCGTCATCCGGGAGGACACCCTCGTCCCGGGCGACGCTCTCCTCGAGGACCACGACCAGATCGAGATCCGTCCCGTCATCTCCGGTGGTTTCCGATGAAGTGCCGTGTCTGCAGGGCGCCGGCGGTCATCGACGTGCGTCGCCACAACGCCAACTTCTGCCAGCCGCACTTCCTCAAGCTCTGCCGGGACCAGGTGAGCAAGGCGATCGACCAGTTCGCGATGCTCAGCCCGGGGGAGCGGGTGCTCGTCGCCGTGTCGGGGGGCAAGGACTCCCTCGCCCTCTGGGACGTCCTGCTGGACCTCGGCCACGAGGCCGACGGCCTCTACGTGGGGCTGGGCATCGGCGACTACAGCGAGTCGTCCGCCGACCACGCCCGCGCCTTCGCCGCGGAGCGGGACCGGAGGTTGGTCGAGGTCGACCTGCGGGAGACCCACGGCTACGACATCCCCACCGGCGCCAAGTCCGCCCGCCGGGCCCCCTGCTCGGTGTGTGGCATCTCCAAGCGCCACATCTTCGACCGGGCCGCCCTCGACGGCGGCTATGACGCATTGGCCACCGGCCACAACCTCGACGACGAAGCCGCGGTCCTGTTCGGCAACGTCCTGCGCTGGGAGACCGAGTACCTGGCCCGCCAGCAGCCGGTCCTGCCCGCCCGGGACGGGTTCCCGCGCAAGATCAAACCCCTCATCCGCCTGGGCGAGCGGGAGACCGCCGCCTATTGCATCCTGCGGGGCATCGACTACGAGGTCGAGGAGTGCCCGATGGCCGCGGGCAACAAGCACCTCGGCTACAAGGAGGCCCTGAACGCCGTCGAGACCACCTCGCCCGGCAGCAAGCAGCAGTTCTACTTCGGCTACCTGGAGCGGGCGGCGGCCCTGTTCACCGCCGGCGAGGACGAGTCGGCCGACGGCATCGCGCTGGCACCGTGCGCCAACTGCGGGGCACCGACACCGGGCGAGGTCTGCGCCTTCTGTCGCCTGGCCGAACGGGCAGCCCGAACGCAGGCCGTGGCCGCTCCGGTGCGCAAGGCCGCCTTCTGATGGGCCCACGACCACTGCGAGCGGGTGAGCAGGTGATGCTCGTCGACGGCAAGGACCGGCGCTACCTGGTCCGCTTGGATGAAAGCGGCGAGTTCCACACCCACGCCGGGATCCTGGCCCACGCCGCCATCATCGGCGCCGACGAGGGTGCCCTGCTCCGGGCCAACTCCGGCGCGACCTATCGCGTCATCCGGCCGACGCTGACCGACTTCGTCCTGAAGATGAAGCGGGGGGCGCAGGTCATCTACCCGAAGGACCTCGGCCCGCTCCTGTTGCTGGCCGACATCTTCCCGGGGGCCAGGGTGCTCGAGTCCGGCGTCGGGTCCGGCGCCCTGTCCATGACGCTGCTGCGGGCCGGAGCCGAGATCGTGGGCTACGAGCTGCGGGAGGACTTCGCCGCCCGGGCCCAGGCCAACGTCGGCGACTTCCTGGGCGACGAGGCGCTGGCCCGCTACCGGGTCGAGATCCGGGACTGCTACGACGGGATCGAAGAGGCCGACCTGGACCGGATCGTCCTCGATCTCCCCGAGCCCTGGCAGGTGGTGTCCCACGCGGCCAAAGCGCTGGTCCCGGGAGGGATCTTCGTGGCCTACACCCCGTCGATCATCCAGGTCAGCCAACTCCGCCAGGACCTCGACCATGCCGGGTTCTTCTCCACGGAGACGGTCGAGATCCTGCAGCGCACCTGGCACGTCGATGGTGTCGCCGTCCGGCCAGACCACCGGATGGTGGCCCACACCGGGTTCCTGACCCACGCCCGCGCCCCCGGCTGACGGTTTGGGATGAACGCTCTCGACGCGCTGGTCGTGCTGTTCGCCGTGTCGGCAGGGGTGGCCGCCTGGCGCTTGGGCTTCGTGGCCCGCTCCACCTCGTGGATCGGCATGGCGGCCGGGGTCTACGTCGCGGCCCGGATCCTGCCTGCGGCCTTGGACCGCCTGGACTCGGCCAGCGAGACCCAGGCCTTCGTCGCCGTGGTCGCCCTCCTGGTCGGCGGCGGCTTCCTCGGCCAGGCCTTGGGCCTGCTCGTAGGAGGACGGCTCCGGGTGGCCATCCCCGAGGGCTCCGCTCGTCGGGTCGACAAGACCGTCGGCGCGCTGGCCGGCGTGATGGGCGTCGTCATCCTCCTCTGGCTGACGCTGCCCACCATGGCCAACGTGCCCGGCTGGCCCGCCGACCTGGCCCGCAACTCGACGATGGCCCGGGCCGTGAACGCCGTCCTACCCCCTCCCCCCGACACCTTCGCCACCCTCGGCCAATTCGTCGGCGACGACCGCTTCCCGCACGTCTTCGACGCCCTCCGACCGGCGCCGGATCTCGGCGACCCGCCGGCCCGCACGGGCATACCCGTGGCGGTGTCTGACCGCGTCGCAGCGTCGACCGTCCGCGTCGAGGGTGAGGCGTGTAGCCGGCTGCAGGAGGGGAGTGGATTCGCCGTGGCGACCGATCTGGTCGCCACCAACGCGCACGTCGTGGCGGGCAACCGGGCCACCGCGGTGGTGCGGACGGACGGCTCCCGGGCGGAGGCCACCGTTGTGGCCTTCGATCCGGACCGCGACCTGGCCCTGCTTTCCGTACCCGGGCTCGACCGGCCGGCGCTGGCCCTGGGTGAGGCCGACGAGGGCGACCGCGGTGGCATCTACGGGTACCCGGGCGGCGGGGACCTGCGCATCGCCCCCTTCGAGATCGCCCGCGAGGTGCGGGCTCGGGGCCAGGACATCTACGACGACGAGCGCACCGAGCGGGAGGTCTACTTCCTGTCGGCCGCACTGCACCCCGGCGACTCGGGCTCCGCCCTCGTGGACCGGACCGGCGCGGTGGTCGGCGTGGCCTTCGCCATCGCTCCGGATCGGGGGGGAGTGGCCTACGCGCTGACCGACGCCGAGCTCGATGCCATCCTGGCCGAACCTCTGTCGGGCGCGGTGAACACGGGGCCGTGCATCGGCTGACGCGGGGTCAACCGGCGGGAAGTGGGTGACTCAGTCGACCTCGATGAAGATGCACTCGCCGGGGCACTCCTCGGCGGACTCGATGGTCGCCTCTTCCTGTCCGGCGGGCACCACGGCGAGACCCTCGGGACCACCCGGGTCGCTGAAGACCTTGTCGCCTTCCTTCACATAGGCGAGGCCGTCGTCCAGCAGCGTGAAGACGTCGGGGGCGATCTCCTCGCAGAGGCCGTCGCCGGTGCACAGATCCTGATCGATCCAGACCTTCATCGCGTGGGTTCTCCTGGGGGTTCTGGGCCGGAGCCTGAGCCGTTCCATCGACTCGTTCAAGGTGAACTCTAGCCCTCGCGAGAGATAAACACGGAAATCCCGGTGGAATCTCCCCGTGCCATGCGGCACCCCGGAAGGTGTCGCAGTCTTCGGAGGGCACGTGTGTAAGGTCGACCGTCGAGGAGGTGGTCGCCATCAGCACCCCAGGTGACGGCGCAGCGAGCGGCACCCCGGACGACGACGTCCTGGCCACCCGTGAGCAGCTGGCGGAGATGGAGGAGGAGATCGTCGTCCTCCGGCGGCGGCTCCAGGAGGCCCCGAAACGGGTCCGGACGCTCGAGGAGCGCCTGCTCGAGACCAAGGGCCAGTTGGCCCAGGCGGTCTCTCAGAACGAGAAGCTGACCTACACCCTGCGCGAGGCCCGCGAGCACATCGCCAACCTGCGCGAAGAGGTCGAGAAGCTGACCCAGCCGCCGTCGGCCTACGGCACCCTCATCGGCGTCAACGACGACGGCACCGTCGACGTCCACTCCGGGGGGCGCAAGATGCGGGTGTCGGTGCACCCGGAGCTGTCGGCCGAGGACCTGGTCCGCGGCTGTGAGGTCGTCCTCAACGAGTCCCTCAACGTGGTCCTGACCCGCTCCGGCGAGGTCACCGGCGAGGTCGTGATCATCAAGGAGGTCATGGACGAGCGCCGGGCCCTGATCGTGGGTCGGGCCGACGAGGAGCGGGTGGTCGACCTGGCCGACGCCCTCGTGGGCCAACGCCTCCGGTCCGGCGACCACGCCCTGATGGACACCCGCTCGGGCCTGCTGCTGGAGCGCCTGCCCCGCCCGGAGGTCGAGGAGCTCGTGCTGGAGGAGGTGCCCGACGTCGCCTATGACGACGTGGGCGGCCTGGATGACCAGATCGAGCAGATCACCGACGCCGTCGAGCTGCCGTTCGTCCACCACGAGCTCTTCGCCGAGCACAAGCTCCCGGCGCCGAAGGGGATCCTGCTGTACGGGCCCCCCGGCTGCGGCAAGACCCTCATCGCCAAAGCCGTGGCCAACTCGCTGGCCAAGAAGGTGGCCGAGCTCAGCGGCGACGCCGAGGCCCGGAGCTACTTCCTCAACATCAAGGGCCCCGAGCTGCTGAACAAGTACGTGGGGGAGACCGAGCGCCAGATCCGCCTGGTCTTCCAGCGGGCCCGGGAGAAGTCCGAGGAGGGCGTGCCCGTCATCGTCTTCTTCGACGAGATGGACTCATTGTTCCGGACGCGAGGCACCGGCATCAGCTCGGACATGGAGTCCACGATCGTGCCCCAGCTCCTGGCCGAGATCGACGGGGTCGAGGCCCTGAAGAACGTCATCGTGATCGGCGCCTCCAACCGGGAGGACCTGATCGACCCCGCCATCCTCCGGCCCGGCCGACTCGACGTGAAGATCAAGATCGAGCGCCCGAACGAGGAGGCGGCGGCGGCGATCTTCCAGCGCTACCTGACCGCCGACCTGCCCCTCGACCCCAACGAGGTGACCGAGCTCGGCGGCGGTGACCCCGACAAGGCCGTCCGGGCCATGATCGAGACCACCGTCGAGGAGATGTACCGCAACGACGACCGGAACCGCTTCCTCGAAGTCACCTACCAGAACGGTGACAAGGAGGTGATGTTCTTCAAGGACTTCGCCTCGGGGGCCATGATCGAGAACATCGTGCGCCGGGCCAAGAAGCTGGCCATCAAGCGCCTCATCGCCACCGGGGAGCGCGGGATCCGCACCGAGGACCTCCTGGTCTCGATCCACCAGGAGTACAAGGAGCACGAAGACCTCCCGAACACGACCAACCCGGACGACTGGGCCAAGATCTCGGGCAAGAAGGGGGAGCGCATCGTCTACGTGCGCACGCTCATCTCCTCCAACGACGACGATTCCGCCGGCGGTCGTTCCATCGAACGGGTCGGTACCGGGCAGTATCTCTAGTCGCCGACGCCGTGGCGTCCATGCCCGGCCCCCGGCTTCACCGCCTGGGTAGGGTCCCTTCGTGGCGATCAACAAGATCCTGGGGGTCGAGACCGAGTTCGGGATCATCGTCCGGGGCACGCCGGAGTCGAACCCCATCGCCGCCTCGTCGGTGCTCATCAACGCCTACGTCAACGAGCTGGCGGGCGATCCGCAGGCCGGCGCCCGGGTCGGGTGGGACTTCGAGGACGAGTCACCGGGCAACGACGCCCGGGGGATGCCCCCCGAGGGGACGATGGCCCCCGAGGTCGAGACCCACCTGGTGAACGTCGTCCTGACCAACGGGGCCCGCTACTACGTCGATCACGCCCACCCCGAGCTGTCCACGCCCGAGTGCGGGGACGCCCGCTCCATCGTCCGCTTCGACCGGTCGGCCGAGGTCATCCTCCAGCGCTCGATGGACGCCGCCCGTCGCCTCCTGCCCCCCGGCCAGGAGATCGTCGTCTACAAGAACAACTCCGACGGCAAGGGCAACTCCTACGGGACCCACGAGAACTACCTGATGGACCGGGCGGTGCCCTTCCCCCGCATCGTCCAGCACATCACGCCCCACTTCATCACCCGCCAGATCTTCTGCGGGGCGGGCAAGGTGGGCAGCGAGGCCCCGGGGCTGACCACGGCCGAGGTCCCCTTCCAGCTCAGCCAGCGGGCCGACTTCTTCGAGGAGGAGGTCGGTCTCGAGACCACGCTGAAGCGGCCCATCGTCAACACTCGCGACGAGCCCCACGCCGACGCCCAGCGCTACCGCCGCCTGCACGTGATCATCGGCGACGCCAACCTGTCCGAGGTGGCCACGTACCTGAAGGTCGGGACCACCGCCATCGTCCTGGCCATGATCGAGGACGACGCCCTCCCGCGGGACCTCCGCTTCGCCCGCCCCGTGCCGACCCTGCGCCAGATCTCCTACGACCTCACGCTCCGCCGGGCCTTCGAGCTGGAGGACGGCTCGACCATCACCGCCCTCGACGTGCAGTGGGAGCTGCTCGACCGGGCCCGCAAGTACGCCGAGTCCGAGGGCCTCGCCGTGGTCGGCGAAGAGGTCGGCGCCGACGTCCTCACCCGCTGGGAGGCCGTGCTCACCGGCCTCGAGTCCGACCCTATGGGGCTGGCCGACCAGCTGGACTGGGTGGCCAAGTACCGGCTGTTGGACGCCTACCGCGAGCGGGACGGCATGGCCTGGAGCGACACCCGGCTGGCCGCCATGGACCTGCAGTACCACGACCTCCGCCCGGAGAAGTCGTTGTTCGCCCGGCTGGGGATGGAGAGGCTCATCGACGACGACGAGATCGAGTCGGGCATCACCGAGCCGCCCGAAGACACGCGCGCCTACTTCCGGGGGACCTGCCTGGCCAAGTTCGCTGACGCCATCGTGGCCGCCAACTGGGACTCGATGGTCTTCGACGTCGGCACCGACCCGTTGCGGCGGGTGCCGATGATGGAACCCTCACGCGGAAGCAAAGCGCACGTGGGTACCTTGTTGGAGGAGAGCAAGACGGCGGCCGAGCTGCTCGACAGACTCGGGTCCTAGACGACGAGGGTGATCGCATGGCTGAGCGAGAGCAGAAGCGCAAGACGGCTCCTTCCCGACAGGAGGAGGAGGTCGAGGAGACCCCGCCCACGTCGGAGTCCGGCGAGAAGATCAAAGCCGAGCTCGACGACCTCCTCGACGAGATCGACGAGGTCCTGGAGACCAACGCCGAGGACTTCGTCAAGAGCTACGTGCAAAAAGGCGGCCAGTGACCTCATAGCGTGAGGTCATGACCACTCTCTGAGCACCGCGGCGGCGGAGGCCGCTCCACGTGCTTGGATTCCCCCATGACGTCGGCGGGGATCAGCAGGCGGGGGTTCATCGGAGGGACCGCGGGAGCCGGTGCGGTCCTCGTGATCGGGGCGAAGGCGTCGGCCCAGGCGGGCGGTGACGGTCCCTACGGTGCGCTGGCCGCTCAGCCCGACGCCAACGGACTGCTGCTGCCCGAGGGGTTCCGCTCCCGGGTCATCGCCCGGGCGGGCGAGACCGTCCCCGGCACCCCGTACGAGTGGCCCGCCTTCCCGGACGGGGCCGCCACCTTCCCGATCGACGCCGGCGGCTGGTACCAGGTCGTCAACAGCGAGATCCCGACACCGGGCGACGGCGGCGCCAGCGCCATCGAGTACGACGCCGACGGCGAGGTCGTCGACGCCTACCGCGTGCTCGGCGGGACGACCCAGAACTGCGCCGGCGGACCGACGCCCTGGGGGACCTGGCTGTCCTGCGAGGAGGCCGACGGCGGACAGGTCTGGGAGTGCGACCCCACAACCGCCGACAGCGGCGCCGCGATGCCGGCCATGGGGCGCTTCCACCACGAGGCCGTAGCGGTCGACCCCGAGAACGAGCGGGTGTACCTGACCGAGGACGAGTCCGACGGTGCCTTCTATCGCTTCACGCCGGACGCCTACCCCGACCTGACGGCCGGCCTGCTCGAGGTGGCGTCCGTGGACCCCGACGGCGCGGTGACCTGGCACGAGGTCCCGGACCCGACGGGTGCTGACACGCCGACGCGCCAGCAGGTGCCCGAGGTGACGGCATTCGACGGTGGCGAGGGCTGCTGGTACGCCGACGGGGTCGTGTACTTCACCACCAAGGGCGACGACCACGTGCGAGGACTCGACACGGCGACGGACCAGATGGACGTCGTCTACGACGGCTCCGGTCCGCTCACCGGTGTGGACAACGTCACCTCCGAGGTCGGTTCCGGCGACCTCTACGTGGCCGAGGACGGCGGGGACATGCAGCTCGTCGTGATCACCGCCGACGGCGACGTCGCTCCGGTCGTGCAGGTCGTGGGGGAGGAGCTGCCCCCGGACGGGGTCGACTCCGAGATCACCGGCCCGGCCTTCTCACCCGACGGCACCCGCCTCTACTTCAGCTCGCAGCGGGGAGGAAACCCCCAGACCGGCATCACGTACGAGATCACCGGGCCCTTCCGGGGCATCGACCAGGAACCCGCCCCGACCACGACCGTCGCCGCCGCCAGCACGACCGTGGCCGCAGACTCGGCTGCAGCCGACGGCGACCACGGCGACAGTTCGCCGGCGGTGCCCATCGGGATCGCCGTCGGTGCCGCCGCGGTGGTCGTGGGTGGCGTGGTCGCGGTCCGGCGGCGCCGGGAGGCCGATCCGAGCTGACTCCCGTTCCGGGTCACTCGTCGTAGGGGAACTCCTCGTTGTCCTCGGTCCCGAACGACGGCTTGCCGAGGGGCACGTCGGAGCGCCGGTAGACGAGCAGGACGGCGCCGCTGTCGCCGGCCGGCCGGGCCTCGGCGAGCTCCAAGCGGTGCGAGCCGGCCTCGTCGAACAGGCGCCGCCCCGTGGCCAGCACGACGGGATACATCACCAGCCGGACCTCGTCGACCAGGTCGGCGTCCAGCAACTGGCGGGCGACCGAGATGCTCCCGGTCAGCATGACGGTCCCGTCGCCCTCCTCGTCCTTCAGCGCCTGCACGGCCTCGACGAGATCGCCCTCGATGACCGACGTGTTCGTCCACGTCGGGTCGCTCAGGGTGGTCGACGCGACGACCTTGCGCATCGAGTTGATCTTGTCGGCGAACGGGTCGCCCTGGCCGCCCCGCTCGGGCCAGGCGGCGGAGAAGCCGTCGTAGGTGACCCGGCCGAGGAGCGAGACCTCGGCGGACTCCAGCTCCTCGCTCTTGAACGAGCCGATCTCGTCGCTCCAGAACGGGATCGTCCACGCCCCGTGCGGGAAGTCGTCCTCGCCACCCGGCGCCTCGATGACGCCGTCGAGGGACATGAACTCGGTGATGACCAGCTTGCGCATGACGTTGCTCCTTCTCGTTTCGGGTTCACCGTGTCCACGAACGGGACCCGCCGGAATCGACATCTGGGCCAAGGTTTTCTCATCCCGGGTGCAACCGCACGCCGGGGCATGGCGTCGTTGGGGGTGTGAAGGCGTTGGCTGACCCGGTGGGCGGAGCGCAGGAGCCGTACGTCGCCCGCTCGTTCGAGGCCCTCTACGCCGACGAGGTCGACGCCATGGCCCGGCTCGCCTTCCTGATGGTGGGATCGAACGAGCAGGCCGAGGAGCTGGTCCACGACGCCTTCGCCCGCCTCTACGAACGCTGGGACCGGGTCGACAACCCCGGTGCCTACCTCCGCACCTGTGTGGTCAACGGCTGCAAGGACCGCCTCCGGCGGCGTTCCGCGGAACGCCGCCACCCGACCACGCCGACAACCACCACCGAGGACGAGGTCGACCACCTCGCCGACGTCCTCGCGGCCCTGCCTGTCAAGCAACGGGCCGCCGTCGTCCTCCGCTACTACGAGGACCGCTCCGAAGCCGACATCGCCGACCTGCTGGGCGTCCGCCCCGGCACCGTGAAGTCGCTGCTCCACCGCGGCCTCGCCCGTCTCCGTGAGGTGATCGAGCCATGACCGAACTCCACGACCTCCTCGACCAGCGAGCCCGCCGGGGGAGCGTCCACCCGTCGATCGAAGGCGTGCAGCACGCCATCGGCCGCCGCAAGGCCCACCGCCGGCGCCAACGGACCATCGGCGGCGGGATCGCCGCGGTGTGCCTCCTCACCGCCGTCGCCGTCGGCGCGGCCCTCTCCTCGGGCCGCGACACGACCGAGCAGCCCATGACGTCCACGGGCCTGCCCGAGGTGCCGACCGTCGGGCTCGAGCTCGAGGGGTTCGACCAGCACGAGCCACGGATCCAGGACTTCGACGGGGACGAGCTGCCGAGGTCGGTCGCCGTCTTCCGATCCGGCGGATCGATCACCGATCCGTTTGCCACGGTCTCCGTCCAGCCGCCGGTCGACGGAGAGCCTCCGGAGCTCCCCGAGCCCCCAGACACCGACCTGGATGGCGACGGGCGCCCCGATGCCGCCTGGTGGGGGACCGATGCCGGGTACCACCTCTGGTGGCGCCTCGACGACGGATCGCTCGTCACGTTCGAAAACAAGATCGCCGACAGCCAACCGTCGCGCTGGCAGATCGGCTACGCCCGCCAGATCTACGGCCCCACCCTCGACCTCGAGACGATCCCCGCGCCGGAAGGGCTGCCCGAACGGGAGGTCGTGACGCTGCCTGACCCACGGGGTCCCGTCCAGGCCGAGGTCACCTACGAGGCCGACAACGGTGCACGACAGATCACAGTCGTGACGACGAACCAGCCGGGCTGGCTCGACCTCGTGCAGACCGGGGCGCCCTACCCGGACTCCGGCCTCCTGGACGAGGAGCTCGCCCTCGGACCGTCCTTCCTCGGGTCCGGGCATGCCTTCTTCCTCCCCACGGACTACGCCAGCGGGATCAACAACTACGACGCCTACGCGCTCGTCGAGACCGACAGCGGCCTCACGCTCGAGATCACCACGTACGGCGTCGGCCCCGACGTCCTCACCGACCTCATCCAGACCGGCGCCTTCGTCGACGTCGGGCCCTCTGAGGCGCCGGCCCCCACCACGGTGGTCGAACCGACACCGACGACATCAGTGGTCGAGCCAGTGACGCCCACGACCGTCGGTGGCAGCACCACCCGCATCACCGGCATCCACCTCGAGCCGGGCTCCGAGCTCGATCGGCTGGAGATCTCCTTCTCCGGCGTCGTGCCCGACTACGAGCTGACGACCTCCCCCGAGGCGGTCGACGTCGACTGCTACGCCCCCGTGTCCGACAACGGGGACTACCTGGTCCTCCGCCTGTCCGCCCCGCCGGGAACGGGGCTCGACGAGTGGGAAGGCCACCTCGAGATCAGCCCCGATCCCGATGGCGCCATCCAAGGGGTGTTGAGCTGCGGCTGGTCCGACGAGGACGACGCGGTCTACGTCTCCATCGAGTTGGACCGGCTCCGCGAGGGCGAGACCTACCTGGTCCCTGGAATGCCCACCCTCGTACTCGACGTCCCCCGATCCTGATCCGTTGGAGGCAATAGGTCACGGTTTCCGTGACCTATTGCCTCCAATGGCGGTGGCGGGCCACCGAACTCGGCCGCGCCGGTAGCCTCCGGGCCGTGACGTTCCCGCTGTTTCCGGCTCAGGACGACCCGGGGCCCGACTTCTCTGCTCTGGTGCGGCGGGCGGGGCTGGACTCGCCTCAGCT
>DATDAH010000372.1:0-16532 GCA_036525535.1 Acidimicrobiales bacterium | reverse complement strand
GAACCAGCGGCGGAACTCGAGGATGGGGGCCTCCCCCGCCGCCAGCTGCGGACGGGGGACATAGCGCTTCCGCTCCCAGATGGGGATGTCCTGGGTGACCTCCCGGCTGACCGAGGACACGAAGGCCTCGGCCACGCGCGCGGCCCGCTCGTCGTCCGGGTCTTTCAGGTAGAAGTGGAACCAGAGGCGGGTGTGCTCGTCGTCGATCGGGGTCGACGCCCCCAGGAGGGCGGCGGTGATCGGGCCCTGGTAGCGGGTCACGGCGAAGCCCGGCCCCCGACCGAAGACGTCGATGCGCCCGGGTCGCGGCTGCCCCGACTTGGACGGGAACTCCTGGCTCGAGCGCATGACCCGTTCGAACCCGTCGAGGGAGACCTCCTCGATGACCCCGGCCCGGGGATGGGAGTGCACGGCCTCGAAGTGGCCGGCGTCGTAGCCGTTCTCGGCCATCTCCTGCAGGCAGCTGGCCACCTCGAACGTGTGGGTCGAGTGCAGGGCGTAGGCGGGGTCGTCGGTCTCCTCGACGGCGAAGACCTCGTAGAGCGGGACTTGGTCGGGATCGGGGTGGTACCAGGCGAACACGATGCCGTTGGCCTCGGTCACCGGAAAGCCCCGGAGCCGGGCCTTGGGATTGGGCCGGTCGGCGTAGGGGATGGCCACGTTGCGACCCGCGCCGTCCCAGGTCCAGCCGTGGAAGGGGCACCGGAGGCAGCCGTCGGTCAGCATCCCGTCCCCGAGATGGGCCCCGAGGTGCGCGCAGTAGGCCTCGTGGGCGTGCAGCGTCCCCTCGCCGTCCCGCCAGAGCACGAGCTCAGTGCCGAAGTAGCGCCGGGTGACGATCTCGCCCCGTGGGACCTCGTCGGGCTCGGCGACCTTGAACCAGCCGAACGGGAGGGGGAACGGAAAGCGGCTCACGGGGCCGGGTCGAGGATGTCCGTGAAGCCGTAGCGGTGGTGGGGACCGAAGGCGAGCTGCTCGAGCACCCCGACGCCCACCTCGTCGCCGTGCCGGGCCCGGACGACCTGCTGGATGTGCTGGTTGTCGTACGCCATGGGATCGAGGTCCTCCTCCCGCCAGGACTCGCCGGCGATGGCCAGGTCGCCTTTCCACATGCCGTGGCCCCAGACGGCGTGGGTGTAGCCGATGCCCTTCATGCGGAAGCAGATGAGGGGCTCGATGTCGATCTCGAAGCGGGAGCCGTCGTGGTCGACCAGCGCCAGCCGGCCCTCCTTCATCCGCCGGGTGCCGGGCTCGTAGACCAGCTCGTGGGTCGCCCCGGGAAGGATCTGGACGTCGGGGTCCACCACCGGAGGGACCGAGCCGTCGTGTACGGGGACGATCATGGCGTCGATGTGCCACGGGCGGCCGTCCGGCTCCTCGAAGACGAGGAAGTGCGTGCACCGGTCCTCCCAGTGGATGGGGGCCCACAGGAAGAAGATCCCGGTGAAGTTCGCCGACGGCGCGCCCGGCGGGGCGGGATCGCCGACCGGCCGGACGCCCCACGAGCGGTCCTTGGTGCCCGGCGTCGTGGCCCGGTCGACCTTCAGTGTTTCTCCGGCGTAGGAGATCTCGCCCTCCCAGTGGCCGAACTGGGCGAAGCGCGTGGAGTCGAGGACGACCCGGTCGTCCCGGATCAGGGTCTGGCGCCCCTCCTCCACCGCCGCCGTCCGCGGGGTGAGCGTGAGGTCCGCCGCGATCCCGGTCTCGTTGTCGTCCAGCACGAGACGGGTCCGGCCCATGGGCTCGAGGATCTGGAGCTCGAAGGGGCCGACGGTCAGGTCGGTGGGCTCGAGGGGCATGCGCCGGGAACCGTGGAACGAGTGCTGCTCGCCGCCCCGGATGATGGAGAAGGCGCAGTCCAGGATCCCCAGGTTCGGGTACCGACACAGGGCGATGCCGAAGTAGAACTCGCCGTCCCGGTCATAGCCGTTGAACCAGTACCGGTCGTAGCTGTGCCGGTCGGAGGTGTTCGGGACGGCCAGAGGCAGGACCGTCTGGTGCACCGGGTAGTCGTCGAGCTTCGAGAGCATGCTCCATCTTGACCGAGCCGGCGGGGTGCGGCTGACGGACGGCTCAGCCGGGTCAGCCGAAGTGCAGGGCCACGGTCTGAACGACGATCCGGCCGCCACGGACCACGAAGGTGTCGGTGCCGAACGGGATGCCTTCGGCCTTCCAGGTCACGTAGCCGACGTCGCCGTCGACGTGCTCGACCCCCGCTTCGAAGCCGGCGACGCCCCCCGAGGTGGCGGCGAAGACCCCGCGAATGGCGTCGAGGCCCGAGACCACGCCACCGAGGTTGCTGATGAAGACGGCGTCATCGGCGTAGTCCTCCATCAGGCCGTCGACGTCACCGGCGTCGAGCATCTCCGTGTGGTGGTCGAGGACCGCCTTGGTCACATCCGTGGGCATCGCCGGTCTCCTGTCGGTTCGGGCCCCGTGTTCTAGTCGCCGTCGACCAGCTCGGTGCGCAGCGTGCGGCGGAGGAGCTTGCCGGTGTCGGTGTAGGGCAGCTCGGCTCGGAACTCGATGCGGTCGGGGGTCTTGGAGCCACGGAGGTGCTCCCGGCACCAGGCCTGCAGCTCGGCCTCGTCAGGGTCGGCGTCTGGCGTGGTCACCACGACGGCGGCTATGCGTTGCCCCCACTCCTCGTCGGGGAGGCCGACCACCGCACACTCGGCGACGGAGTCGTGGCGGAGGAGGACCGTCTCGATCTCCGCCGGGGCGATGTTCTCCCCGCCCCGGATGATGGTGTCGTCGGCCCGGCCCTCGATGAAGAGGAAGCCCTCACCGTCGATGTGGGCGACGTCGCCCGTCGGGAACCAGCCCTCGTCGTCCAGCACGGAGTCCATTCCGGCGTACTCCCCCGACACCTGCTCGCCGCGCACCCAGAGGAGGCCGTCGCGGACGTCGGCCTCGATGGTGGGCAGCAGCCGGCCGGCGGAGCCGAGGCGGGCCCGGACGGCGGGGTCGTCGGACGCCAGGGCCGTGCGGTGGTCGTCGGGGCCGAGCACGGCGATGGTCGACGAGGTCTCAGTCAGGCCGTACGCGTTGACGAAGTCGGTGTCGCCGAACGCCGCCAGTGCCCGCTCCAGCACGGTCACGGGCATCGGGGCCCCGCCGTAGGCCAGGGAGCGCAGCGCGGGCAAGTCGGCGGGCGCCCCGTCGAGGTACTCGACGACCCGGGCCAGCATGGTGGGGACGACCAGGGCGTGGGTCACGGCCTCGGCCCTCGCGGTGGCCAGCCAGGCCGCGGGGTCGAACTGCGGGAGCAGGACCACGCGACGGTTCGAGTAGACGTTCGAGACCACGTTCGACACGCCGGCGATGTGGTACGGCGGCACGCTGACCAGCGCCGCCGCCGTCTCGTCGGCCGACGCGAACTCCACCGAGCCGAGGACGTAGGAACAGAGGTGCTCCTGGCGGAGGACGGCGGCCTTGGGCTCGGCCGTGGTCCCGCTGGTGAAGAGCAGGAGGGCCACGGCCGTCGGATCCATGGCCCAGGGGTCGGCGGCTTCGGTTGCGCCCGCCGCGGCGACCCAGTCGACGGTCGGCTCCACCTCGGCGCCGAGCGCCCGGAGCCGGTCGACGAACGGGGGGTCGGCCACGACCTTCGGCCGGTCCAGCCGGGCGAGGAGGGCCGTCAGCTGTTCGTCGCTGAGGCGATAGTTCAGGGGCGCCAGCGGGACGCCCGCCCAAGCCGCGGCGAACACGGCCGTCGGGAAGGCATCGGTGGCCGTGCCGACGTAGGCCACCGTGCCGACCTCGTCCTCCTGCAGGCGCCGAGCCGCCCCGCCGGCCCGGTCGAAGAGCTGCTGGTAGGTCAGCCCGCCCTCAGCCGTGCCGAACGCCACCCGCTCCCCCGCCACCTGGGTGGTCATCTCCAACAACATCATCAGGTTCACGCCCGACCCCCCGGTCTCCGCGATCCTGCTCCCGTTGGTGAAGCCGACTCGTCAGCCATTGGCCACCGCCTTGGCCCAGGCGTAGTCGGCCTTGCCGACCGCCGTGCGCTGCACGGCGTCCACGACGGTCACCTGGCGGGGCACCTTGTAGCCCGCGATGTGCTCGCGGGCGTGGGCCTGCAGCTCCTGCAGCGAGGGCTCGTCGGCGGCCTCCCGGAGCTGGACCACGGCCGCCACTCGCTGGCCGTAGACCTCGTCGGGCACGCCGACCACGATGGCGTCGAAGACGGCGGGGTGAGCCTTCAGCGTGGTCTCCACCTCCTCGGGGAAGATCTTCTCACCCCCCGAGTTGATGACCACGGTCCCCCGGCCGAGGACGACGATCGAGCCGTCCTCCTCCACCCGGGCTCGGTCACCGGGAACGGACCAGCGCACGCCGTCCACGACCGGGAAGGTCCGGGCCGTCTTCTCCGGGTCGCCCCAGTAGCCGAGCGGGATGGCGCCCGTACGGGCCAGGAGCCCGGCGCCGCCGGGACCGACCGGCCGGAAGTCGTCGTCGAGCACCGCCGTGTCCGCGTCGGCGATCAGGCGGGGCGACTCCTCGCCCTTGTCGTGGGCCACCCGCCCCTGGGGGCCGGTCTCGGACGCTCCGAAGCGGTTGATCACGCGCGTGGTGGGCAGCAGTTGGTGCAGGTCTTGCTGGACCGACGGGGACAGGACCGCGCCGGACGAGGCGATCATCACCAGGTCCGACAGGTCGTAACGGTCGCCGTGGCGGTGCAGCTCCTCGGCCAGGCGCAGGGCGAGGGCGTCACCCACGAGCTGGATGAGCTGGATCCGCTCCTCGGCCACGATGGTCAGCGCCCGGGCCGCGTCGAACGAGCGGTCGCCGTCCAAGAACAGGGTGCCGCCGGTGTAGAGGGTGGTCAGCGCCGTCCACTGGGCCAGGCCGTGCATGAGCGGAGCCAGCGGCAGGCGACGGTCGACTCCGGTGCCCTTCCGGGCCCACGACCCGATGTCGGTCGGGTCGTCGAGACGACGGATGCCCCGGCGGGGCACGCCCGCGCCGCCGATGACGCCGAAGAAGAGGTCCTCGTGCCGCCACATGACGCCCTTGGGCATCCCGGTGGTCCCGCCGGTGTAGAGCAGGTAGAGGTCGTCGTTGCTGCGATCGGGGACGGCGATCCGCTCCGGCGAAGAGGCGGCCAGGACGGCCTCGTAGTCGTCGCCGCGAACCAGGATGTGCGGCGGCGGGCCGGCCTCGTTCACCCGGTCGACCAGATCGGCCTCGGTGATGACCACGACGGGTGAGGCGTCCTCGAAGTGGTAACGGAGCTCCTCGGCCACGTACCGGTGGTTGAGGTTGATGGGGATGGCCCGCAACTTGTAGGCGGCCAGCATCGCTTCGAGGTACTCGGTGCCGTTGTGGACATGGCAGCCGATGGTCGAGCCGGCGACGACACCGCAGCCCTGCAGGTGGTGGGCCAGGCGGTTCGCCCGGTCCTCGAGCTCGGCGTGGGTCAGGCGGCGGTCCCCGAGGGTCTCGCTGCGGACGACCACCGCCTCCCGCTCGTCGCCCAACTCGTCGACCACGCCTTCCCACAGGTCGGCCAACTGATGGGTCACGGCCCTTTCATAGCCCCGACGGCGCCGTGCCGATCACTCCGGCGGACGTCAGGCGGGCCAGCTCGTCGTCGCTCAGGCCCAGCTCGCCGCCGAGGACCTCGTGGTCGTGTTCGCCCATCGTGGGCGCGGGGCGACGCAGCCAGCGGTCGACTGAAGCGAAGCGGAAGGGCAGCCCGGCGACGTTCTGCCTCCCGCAGACCGGATGGTCCAGTTCCTCGAAGAAGCCTCGGGCCTGGAGCTGGGGGTGGGTGGCGATCGTCCGGGGGTCGCGGGCCGCCCCGGCGGGAACGCCTTCGGCGATCAGGTCGTCGACCGCGGCCTGGAGGTCACGGTCGGCCGCCCAGGCCGCCAGCTCAGCGTCGACCTCGTCCTCGTCGTCCCGGTCGGCGGTGAGGCCGGTGACGACCACCAACGCAGCCCACTGCTCGTCGGTCGCCACCGAGACCGCCAGCCACTGCTCCTCCCCGGCGCACGGGTAGAGCCCTTGAGGCGAGAGCCCCGGCGCCCGGTTCCCCCTGCGCTCGAGCTCGACGCCGTTGGCCGTCCACTCGATGACCTGCTCGGCGGCGATGTTGAGGGCGGCCTCGACCATCGTCGACTCGATGAAGGCGCCGGTGCCGGTCCGCTCCCGTGCCCGGAGGGCGGTCAGGACGGCGAACGCGGCGTGGGCGCCGGCCAACGGGTCACACGGGCCCCGTGGGATCCGGGGCTGGTCGTCGACGTGACCGGTGATCCAGGCCATGCCGGTCACCTGCTCCATCGTCTGGGCGAAGCCGACCCGGTCCCGCCACGGGCCGTCGAGGCCGAAGGCCGGCATCCGGCAGAGCACGAGTCGGGGGTTGAGGGCGTGGAGGCGCTCCGCCGTCAAGGCGAAGCGCTCGGCCACCCGGGGGCTGAAGTTCTCCAACAGCACGTCGGCGTCGGCCAACAGGCGGTCGAGCAGGTCGCGCCCGTCGTCGGTGGTCAGGTCCAGCGTGATGCCCCGCTTGCCGGCGTTGGCGGACAGGGCGATGGCCGAGCGCTCCCACCAGCGGGGCTGGTCGACGAAGAGCCCACCGGCCATGCGCATGCCGTCGGGTTGGCGGGTGGCCTCCAGATGCAGGACGTCGGCCCCCAGCAGGGCCAACAGGCGCCCCGCCTCCGGCCCCGCCCACCACGCTGTGGCGTCGATCACCCGCACCCCCGCCAGCGGCAGGGTCGTCAACGACGGTTCTGGAACCTGAAACTCGTCCCCCACCGCGAGTTCCAGGTTCCAGAACGGGGGTGGGGTGGCGCCGAGGTCGGGGGCGGGGCGCGTGGTGTCGGCGCGGACGCCGTCGAGGGCATAGGGGCTGCGGGGCTGGCGGAACATGCCGGCGGCGTCCTCGACGAAGACGCGCCGCGCCACGAAGTGGTCGATGTCGACCACGCCGCGGCCGCTCAGGACCGGGGCCACGGGGATGCGCAGGGCCGCGGCCCGCTCGACGATGTCGGCCGTCGTGTGGCGGCTCGTCCAGGGATGGACGATGGCGTTCCACTCGTCGAGGCGGGCGGCGCGGGCGGCGACGCTGACCCAGTCGGGGTCGCCGAGCAGGTCGGGGCGCTCGATGAGGACGAGGAAGTCGTCGAACTGCTGGCGGGTGTTGGTGTTGAAGCCGACCCAGCCGTCGAGGGTGGGCTCGACGGAGGGAACCTCCAGCGACCGGGCGGGGCCGGTCGCCTCGATGCCGATCAGGCTCCACATCAGATCCAGGAACAGGCTCCCCGCCAACGTCATGGTCTCCAGCTCGGACACGTCGACGTGCTCGCCGGGCGCCGCCGCCAGAGCGGCGACGGCGGCGTAGGCGCCGGTCACCCATTCGGCCAGCCGCCCGCCGGCGGCGACCGGCGGCTGGTCCCGGCGGCCCCGAAAGGCGACGGACCCCGACTCGGCCTGGATGATGAAGTCGGTGGCCGGCCGTCCCGCCCACGGGCCGGTGCGCCCGTACGGCGTCACCGAACAGACCGTCGTCCCCCTCGCCCGCAGGGCGTCGAGGTCAACGGGGCGCTGGCCGCTCTCCACCAGCAGTTGACCTCCCGACAGGAGGTCAGCCAGGGCATCCCTGTCGGCCACGACCGACGCCTTTCCGGCCGAGAGGAAGCGGAACAGCGGTCCGGCGTCACCGGTCGGCGTGCCCGACGCCGACCAACGCCGCAGGGGGTGACCCTCGGGCGGCTCCACGAGGACGACCTCGGCCCCAGCGTCGGCCAGGAGCTTGGTGGCGTAGGCCCCGGCGATCGTGGTGGAGAGGTCGACGACCCGGTGGCCCGTGAGCCAACCCGCGGTCACGTCAGCCCGTAGAGGGCGGCGGCGTTGCCGTGGAGGA
This sequence comes from Acidimicrobiales bacterium, assembly GCA_036525535.1. Lineage (GTDB taxonomy): Bacteria > Actinomycetota > Acidimicrobiia > Acidimicrobiales > DATDAH01 > DATDAH01. The sequence continues at coordinate 8,659 of DATDAH010000372.1, read as the reverse complement.
CCTTGGCCAGGACGTCGTCGGCCAGGCCGCCGAGGGCCTCGGTCGCGTAGTCGCGGGGTCGCTGGGCCGGCGTGCGGGGACCCGGGTGCTGGCAGGTGGGGTGCGGGAAGTCGGTCTCGTAGAGGATGTTGTCGGGGTAGCGCTCGATGGCCCCGAGGGCAGCCGACCGCTCGAACCAGAAGCAGGCATACACCTGCCGGCGGAAGTAGTCCGACGGCAGGAGGTCGTACTCGGGGTGCTCGACGCCGATGCCGCCGTTGCGCCACTGCCAGTCGAAGGCCTCGAGGACGCCGGGGAGCCAGCCCACGCCCGACTCCACCGACACGAAGCGGACCTCGGGGAAGCGGTGGCACACGCCCCCGAAGAACAGATCCCCCAGGCACCGCATGTTGTCGAGGATGAGCATGGCCGACTCCTTGCCGAGGTTGGCCTGCAGCCCGATGCCCCCGATGTCGTCCATGAGGTTGCCCAGGCCCCCACCCCCGATGTGGAAGCTGACCGACAGGCCGGTGTCGCGGGCCGCGGCCCAGATGGGGTCCCAGTGCGTGGACCCGAGCGGGGGCTCGTCGTAGTTCTGGGGCTGGCTGCACATGTTCACCGCCCGGTGGCCCATGGCCGCCGCCCGCTCGATCTCGGTCACGGCGAACTCGAGGTCCCAGAACGGCGTGGCGATCACGGGTAGGAGACGGTCCGGCGCGGCCGAGCACCACTCCGTCAGGAAGTCGTTGTAGGCCCGGACACTGGCGGCCACGACCTCCCGGTCGCCGAGACGGAGGAAGAAGCCGTTCCCGAACCCGCCGACGTTGGGGTAGAGGACCTGGGCCTGGATCCCCTCCCGGTCAAGGAACGCCAGTCGGGCCTCGGCGTCGTAGGCCGCCGGCGGGATCTCGGTGAAGTCGTTGGGCATGTCGGGGATGACGCCGTCGTACCCGGCCATCGAATAGGCGCCGGGTGCGCCGATGAACTCGTCGCCGGCCACCCACATCTCCAGGTCGCCGCGACGCACGATCCGGGGCACGTGCTCCTGCATGGCTGCGGGGACCCGCGATGTCCACAGGTCGGGCGGCTCGGTCAGGTGGGTGTCGACGTCGATGACGGCGAAACGGTCGAACAGATCGGTCATGGCCATCCCCCTCGGAGGTCGACGCTAGTGATCCGGTGGGCCCGGTGGTTCCGTACGGGACTGAGCCATGACCGTGTAGCTCTTGACTGGCTTCATTCGCTGCTCCGCTTCGACTGCGCAGCCTCCCGACCCGGCTCACGTCTCTCGTCGGGTGCGGCGGTTCGCCACTGCGTGGTAGTCATCCCGAATGGCTGCGCTGGTCGGGATCACGACGTACCCCCCTAACGCGGCCGACCGCTACGAGTTGCCCCGCGAGTACGTGGCCGCGGTGCGGCGGGCGGGGGCCATCCCGGTCCTGATCGCCCCGGGTGAGCCTCGCGTCGACGACCTCCTGGAGCGGGTCGACGGCCTGGTCCTGGCCGGGGGCGGTGACATCGATCCCACCCGCTGGGGCGGTGAGGCCCACCCGACGGTCGAGTTCGTGGACGCGGCCCGCGACGACCTGGAGCTGGACCTGGCCCGTCGGGTGCTGGACGAGGGCATCCCCACGCTCGCCATCTGCCGGGGGATGCAGGTGGTGAACGTCGCCCTCGGTGGGACCCTCCACCCTCACCTGCCCGAGACCTTCGACGGGCCGATCTCGCACCGCCAGGAGCCGAAGTGGTCCGACACCCATGAGATCGAGCTCGAACCGGGCTCGCTGGTCGCCGAGGTCATGGGCGCCTCGGTCGTCGACCCCGCGGGCTGGCACCACCAGGCCGTCGACCGACTGGGAAGCGGCTTGGCGGTCACGGGATGGTCGCCCGACGGGGTCATCGAGGCCGTGGAGCTGGCCGGCCACCCCTGGCTGGTCGCCGTCCAGTGGCACCCGGAGATGACCGCGGCCGATGATCAGGCCCAGCAACGACTCTTCGAGGGCCTCGTCGAGGTCATCACGGGACAGGACTGAGCACATGCGACTGGACGGCAAGGTGACCCTCATCACGGGCGCGGCGTCGGGCATCGGGCTGGAGACGGCCCGCCGCTTCGCCGCCGAGGGAGCCGCGGTGGTCTGCGCCGACCTCGACGGTGAGGGGGCGGAGCGCACCGCGGCCGAGCTGACCGAGGCCGGCGGTCGAGCCACCGGGCTGACGGCCGACGTGTCGTCCGCGGCCGACGCCGAGCGGATGGTGGCCGTGGCCGAGAAGACCTACGGCGCCCTGCACGTGGCCTTCAACAACGCCGGGATCATGATGAGCGCCGACGGCGACGCCGAGTCCACCGACGAGGGCGTCTGGGACACGACCATGGCCGTGAACCTCAAGGGTGTGTTCCTCGGCTGCAAGCACCAGATCCCCGCCCTGCGCCGCGCGGGCGGCGGCTCGATCATCAACACCGCCTCCTTCGTCGCCCTCATGGGTGCGGCGACCGCCCAGCTCGCGTACACGGCGTCGAAGGGCGGCGTGCTGGCCATGACCCGGGAGCTGGCCGTCATCCATGCCCGGGAGGGCATCCGGGTCAACGCCCTCTGCCCGGGGCCCCTGCGCACGGAGTTGTTGATGAAGTTCTTGGACACGGAGGAGAAGAAGCAGCGCCGTCTGGTCCACATCCCGATGGGTCGCTTCGGCGAGGCGAAGGAGATGGCCGCCGCCGCCCTCTTCCTGGCATCGGACGAGTCGTCGTTCACCACCGGCACCGAGTTCGTCGTCGACGGCGGCATCACCGCCGCCTACGTGACGGCGGAGTAGTGACCGACCGGCTGCGGATCGGGGCGGATGGCCGGACCCGGTGCTCGTGGCCGGGCGACCTGCCGGACTACGTCTCCTACCACGACGACGAGTGGGGCCAGCCCGTCCACGACGACCGGCGGCTGTTCGAGAAGCTCTGCCTCGAGGGGTTCCAGTCCGGCCTGTCCTGGCTGACCATCCTGCGCAAGCGGGAGAACTTCCGGGCCGCCTTCGCCGACTTCGACCCCGAGGTCGTGGCCGGGTACGACGAGCCCGAGATCGAGGCGTTGCTGCAGGACGCGGGGATCATCCGCCACCGGGGGAAGATCGAGGCCACCGTCAACAACGCCGCCCGAGCCCTCGAGCTGATCGACGAGTGCGGCTCGCTGGACACGTATCTCTGGTCGTGGCAGCCGACGGAGCGGGAGCCCGACGTGAAGGATGCGTCCTCCCCGTTCGTCGCCAGCTCGGCCACCTCGACCGCCCTCAGCAAGGACCTCAAGAAGCGGGGCTGGAAGTTCGTCGGCCCCACCACGGTCTACGCCTTCATGCAGGCGATGGGCCTGGTCGACGACCACGCCGAGGGCTGCGAATGGCGCCGCTCCTGAGCCGAGCGCAGAAACGCGCCAGAATCGCCCCATGGCCGAACTCTCTCCGGACCTGCTGGACGCGCTCGGCACGGCGGTCGGGGCCGAGAACCTGCGCACCGGGGCCGACATCAATGAGGACCACAGCCACGACGAGGCCCTGACCGTCGGCTGGCAGCTCCCGGACGCCGTCGTCCTGCCCACGACGACCGACCACGTGGCCGCCGTCCTCCGGCTGGCGGCGGAGCACCGGGTCCCGGTCACGCCGCGGGGCAGCGGCACCGGCCTGTCCGGCGCCTGCGTGCCCACACGCGGCGGCATCGTCGTCAGCTTCGAGCAGATGAACCGGGTGCTGGCGATCGACACCGAGAACCACGTCGCCGTCGTCCAGCCCGGCGTCACGCTGGAGCAGCTGAACGCCGACCTGGCTCCTCACGGCTTCTTCTACCCCGTGTCCCCCGGCGAGAACAGCGCCTCGCTGGGGGGCAACGTGGCCACCAACGCCGGCGGCATGCGGGCCGTGAAGTACGGCGTCACCCGCCACCACGTCCTCGGCCTGGAGGCCGTCCTGCCCGGCGGCGAGGTCATCCGCACCGGTGGGAAGCTGGTCAAGATCAGCTCCGGCTACGACCTGACCCAGCTCCTGGTCGGCTCCGAGGGGACCCTGGCCCTGGTCACCGAGGTCATCGTGAAGCTGCAGCCCAAGCTGGACCACCGGAGCACCCTGCTCGTCCCCTTCGCCACCCTGGACGAGGTGGCCAACGCGGTGCCCCGCATCGTGGGAAGTGGCGTGGGTCCACTGATGACCGAGTACATCGACCTGGTCACCATGGCGGGCATCACCGAGGCGGCCGGGCTCGACCTGGGCCTGCCCCAGGAGATCAAGGACACGGCCCTCGCCTACCTGGTGGTCGCGTTGGAGGCCCGCCGGGAGGAGCAGCTCGATGCCGACACCGAGGAGGTGGCCAACCTGGTCAGCGAGCTCGGCGCGCTCGATGTCTACGTGCTCCCGCCGGCGGCCGCCACCCAACTGATCGAGGCCCGCGAGAAGGCCTTCTGGGTGGCCAAGGCCCACGGCGCCCAGGACATCGTCGACACGGTCGTGCCCCGGGCGTCGATCCCCTCGTTCCTGGCCGCGGTGGCCGAGCTGGCCCGGGCCCACGACGCCCTGGTCATCGGCTGCGGCCACGCCGGTGACGGCAACGTCCACCTGTCGGTGTTCCAGGGTGACGACGAGATCCGGGGCCGGCTGTTGCAGGCAGTCTTCCGCTCGGCCCTGGACCACGGCGGAGCCATCTCCGGCGAGCACGGCATCGGCTCCGAGAAGCAGAAGTACTTCCTGGAGCTGGAGGACCCGGTGAAGCTGGCCCTGCTCCGCCGGATCAAGGCCGCCTTCGACCCCGACGGGATCCTCAACCCCGGCACGTTGCTCGACCCGACGCTGGAGGCCACCCGATGAACGGGGCCCAGTCCCTCATCCGCACGCTGGTCGACAGCGGCGTGACGACGTGCTTCGCCAACCCCGGCACCTCCGAGATGCACTTCGTCAAGGCGCTGGACGACGTGCCCGACATGCGGGGCGTGCTGGCCCTGTTCGAGGGCGTGGCCACCGGGGCCGCCGACGGCTATGGCCGGATGGCCGACCACTCCGCCGCCACCCTCCTGCACCTGGGGTCGGGCCTGGCCAACGGCTCGGCCAACCTCCACAACGCCCGCCGGGCGGCCACGCCGATGGTCAACATCGTGGGGGACCACGCCACTCACCACAAGCGCTTCGACGCGCCGCTGGACTCCGACATCGAGGCCTCGGCCGGCACCACGGCGGGATGGCTGCGAACCTCGGCCCGGCCCGAAGACGTGGCCGGCGACGCGGCCGAAGCCGTGGCCGCGGCCCATGGCCCGCCCGGTCGGATCGCCACGCTGATCCTGCCCGCCGACGTCTCCTGGTCCGACGCCCCGGGCGCGGTCGCGCCGGTGACCCCTGCGACCCGGGCCACCGTCGACAACGCCCGCATCGCCGAGGTGGCCACGATCCTCCGCTCCGGCGAGCCCGCCGCGATCCTGATCGGGGGCTCGGTCACCCGAGAGCAGGGTCTGGTCGCCGCCAGCCGCGTGGCCCAGGCCACGGGAGCCAAGCTGTTGGGCGAGACCTTCCCTGCCCGCCTCGAGCGGGGTGCGGGCCGGCCCGACCTGGAGCGCCTCGCGTACCTGGCCGAGTTCATCGAGATGCAGCTCAGCGGCATCCGCCACCTGGTGCTGGCCGACACCCGCCCACCGGTCTCGTTCTTCGCCTACCCCGGTCGTCCCAGTGACCTCGTGCCCGAGGGCTGCGAGGTCCACACCCTGGCCGTCGGGTCCGAGGACGCCGTGGGGGCCCTGGAGGCGCTGGCCGACCTGATCGGGGCGGACGGCGCCCTGCTCACCCCCGCCGGCCGGCCCGAGATCCCGACCGGCGACCTCGACGCGGCCAAGGTCGCCGCCGTGGTCGGCGCCCTGCTCCCGGAGGGGGCGATCGTGGTCGACGAGGCCCAGACCGCCGGCATCTACACCCCGGGCGCCACCGCCGGTTGCCCCCACCACGACTGGCTGACCCTCTGCGGCGGGGCCATCGGCATGGGCATCCCCCTGGCCACGGGCGCCGCCGTGGCCTGCCCTGACCGTCGGGTGCTGAACCTCGAAGCCGACGGCAGCGCCATGTACACGCTGCAGGGCCTCTGGACCCAGGCTCGCGAAGGACTCGATGTCACGACGGTCATCTACAACAACGGCTCCTACGCCATCCTCAACATGGAGATGGGCCGGGTCGGCGCCGGCGCCGCCGGCCCGACCGCGACCAGCCTGCTCGACATCTCCCGCCCGGACCTGAGCTTCGTCGCACTGGCCGGGGGCCTCGGCGTCCCCGCCGTCCGGGTCGACAACGCCGGCGCCCTCCACACCGAGCTGGCCAAGTCCTTCCACGAGCCCGGCCCCAAGCTCATCGAGGCGATGGTGCCCAGCGGCTTCTGACCCCGCGGGCTGGGCCAACCGACGCCACGGAGGGGAAGGCGCTGCGCCGGCGCGGCTCGACGGTCACGCCCCGTGGCCAGGCGGCACCACCGTGGTGGACACGTACATGATCCGTGCTGGTCACGCCTGATCGGGATCCGTTGGACGCGAACCACACGGTGGGAGACGGTGTGCTCGCGAAGGACGGGACTGCCGCCGGGACGTTCGCCCCTCCCCTGACGCCCCCGTTCCTGCGACCATCGGTCTATGGCCGACCCGCCGACGCTGCTGGACGCGGTGACGAACCTGTCCCGGTTCCACCGCGACCATGAGAAGTACTACGCGTCGGCGCCCCGGGAGCAGGCCGTCGCCCTGCAGCGCCACAGCCGGGTGCTACTCGCCCTCGCCGACCGCTGGGCGACCGTCATTCCCGAGGCCCGCGAGGTGCTCAGCCCGTTCGAGGGGGCAGAGGACCTCAACGACGTGGCCGCCCTGCAGTTCGGCGGCGTCCTCTTCATGGAGGGTGAAGGCAAACCGGTCGAGATCGAACGTCTCGTGCGGGACCTGCGGGTCATGGCCGACGATCTGGGTGCCACCGGCGAGTGGTTGGCGACGGCCATGGAGGCGTCCTGGGCCGTCGCCATCGCCCTCGCCGACACGCCGGAGCTGGCCGATCTGCTGGGTGAGCGTCATCGGATCATCGCCAACGACTGGCAGGCTGCCGGCATGAGCTCGCTGGCGGCCCGCCTGCTCGTGCGAGCCGCCGACCTGCTGGACCGCGTCGACTTCGCACCCACCGCCGTGCGGGCCGACCTGGCTGGCCCGACGACGGCGCCCAAGCTGCTCTGGTCCGCGGCCGAGCTCGTCGACCACGCGGCCGACCTCCTCAGCGACTCCGCCGGCCTCGTCCACGACAACGAACGCCGCTGGCGGGTCTTCCGGGCCCGCGTGGTCGAGGTGACGGCCCGCCCCGATGGTGCCCCGAGTCCGTGACCAGCGCTGTCGTAGACGATCCCCCGGTAGCGCGGTCGGGCCATCCCACAGTCTTGACCGGTTCCGCCACCCGATGCCGGCCCGACTCACACCCCGGGCCAGGTCAGACGATCTTCGACTCCTGGTCGCCCCAGTAGCGGTCGCGGAGGAGGCGCTTGTAGAGCTTGCCGGTGTCGCGCCGGGGCAGCTCGGCCTCGAAGTCGACGGACTTCGGGCACTTGTAGTGGGCCAGGTGCTCCCGGCAGTGGGCCAGCAGGACCTGCTCGAGGTCGGTGCCGACGGTGGCCGGGTCCTTGGGCTGGACGACGGCCTTCACCTGCTCGCCCATCTCCGGGTCGGGTACGCCGAAAACGGCCGCGTCGGCCACGAGAGGATGGGTGATGAGGATGTCCTCGGCCTCCTGGGGATAGATGTTCACGCCCCCCGAGACGATCATGAAGTCCTTGCGGTCCGTCAGGTACAGGTAGCCGTCCTCGTCGAGCCGGCCCATGTCCCAGTTCGTGGCCCAGCCCCGCTCGTCGTGGGCCCCCGCCGTCTTGGTCGGGTCCTTGTGGTACTCGAACTGCAGGCCCTGGACGGGATGCTCGAACCACACCACCCCGACCTCGCCAACCGGCACGTCGTTCCCGTCCTCGTCACAGATGTGGGCGGCGGCCCCCATGGGCCGGCCGACGGAGCCCTTGTGGTCCAGCCACTCCTCGGAGGAGATGGCCGTGACCCCGATGGCCTCGGTCGAGGAGTAGTACTCGTACACGATCGGGCCCCACCACTCGATGATCTTCTCCTTGACCGGGACCGGGCAGGGGGCCGCGGCGTGGAGAGCGACCTGTTGGCTGCTGAGGTCGTAGCGCTCGCGGACCTCGGCGGGCAGCTTGAACAGGCGCACGAACATGGTCGGGACCCATTGGCTGTGGGTCACCCGGTAGGCCTCGATGGCGGCCAGCGCCGACTCCTCGTCGAAGGTCTCCATCACCACGGCCGTGCCCCCGAGCCGGTGCACGGCCATGCAGAACTGCAACGGGGCGGCGTGGTAGCACGGCGCGGTCGACAGGTAGACGGTTTCCTCGCCGACCCCGTACACCCGGAAGCCCTCGACGGCGAGACCGGGCTCACCCAACGGCTTGTGCTGGAGCGCGAACCGGACGCCTTTGGGCCGCCCGGTGGTGCCCGACGAGTAGAGCATGGCGTGGCCCTCGATCTCGTCGTCCCGGGGATCGCCCGACACCGACGCCAGGGCATCCTCGTAGGCGTCGTAGCCGGTCACGGCGCCGTCCATGACCAGTCGGGACGTCACCGTCTCGGGCAGCAGCGCGACCAGCGGACCG
>DATDAH010000371.1:0-2266 GCA_036525535.1 Acidimicrobiales bacterium | reverse complement strand
CGCCACGGTCGTGACCAGCCGTGACTCCAGCCGCTCGGCCCGCATGCTCAAGCGGGCGATGATGGCCGGGCTCAACTCGGCCGGGGTCAACGTGTCGGACCTGGAGGTGGCGTCCATCCCGGTCACCCGCTTCCAGGCCGGCCGCCCGGACAACCGGGGTGGGCTGACCGTACGACTGGTGCCCCACGACCCCCAGCAGGTGGAGATCCGCTTCTTCACCAACTCCGGAGCCGACCTGGACGACGACGGTCGGCGCAAGGTCGAGCGCTACTTCACCCGCCAGGACTTCCGCCGGGTCCTGCCCAGCGAGATCGGCGACATCGACTTCCCGCCGCGGGCGCTGGAGCACTACGCCGTGGCCCTGGAGGCCTGCATCGACGTCCGGGCCGTGAGGGCCGCCGAGTTCAAGGTCGTGATCGACTACGGCTACGGGACCATGGCGTTCGTGATGCCCAACCTGCTGTCCAAGCTGGGTACGGAGGTGCTGGCGGTCAACCCTTACGTGTCGACGGCGGGGATCCTGGCCTTCGACCGAGCTCAGCACGCCGATCAGGTGGCGGGGCTGGTCCGCACCTCGGGCGCCCGCCTCGGCGCGGTGCTCGACCCCGGTGGCGAGCAGCTGACCCTGATCGACGACACCGGCCGGGTCCTCGACGACACCAGCACGCTGCTCGTGCTTCTCGCCCTGCTGGGCGACGAGTTGGCCGACCGGGACGTGGCCCTGCCCGTCGCCGCCACCCTCCACGCCGAGGCCCTGGTCGAGCGCCACGGCGGTCGGGTCCGGCCGACGAAGCTGGCGCCGTCGGCGATCATGGAGGCGGCGGCGGGTGACAACGTGGTCTTCGCCGCCGGGTTGGATGGCGGCTACGTCGTGCCCGAATTCCTGGCTGCCTTCGACGCCGCCGCCACGTTGGTCAAGACCCTCGAGCTGCTGGCCCGACGCGCCGTCCGCCTCTCCGAGGTGGTGGACGAGTTGCCGGACCAGCACCTGGTCCGGGAGTCGGTGGTCACCCCCTGGGAACAGAAGGGGACCGTCATGCGCACGCTCATGGAGCGCAGCGGCGACCGCGAGGTCGTGCTCGTGGACGGGGTGAAGGTCCGTCACGACGGAGGCTGGGTGCTGGCCTGGCCCGACCCGGAAGAGCCGGTGACCAACGTCTGGGCCGAGGCCGACAGCGACCTCGCCGCCCGTCAGCTGGCCGAGGAGTACGCCCGCCGGATCCGCCAGATGATCCGATGACGCGAACGAGGGTAGGTTCGCGGCGATGAACGTCCCCGAGGACCTGCGCTACTCCAAGGACCACGAGTGGGCCCGCCTCGAGGGTGACCGAGTCCGCGTCGGCATCACCGACTACGCCCAGGACGCCCTGGGTGACGTGGTCTTCGTCGAGCTCCCCGAGGTCGGGTCGAAGGTGAAGCTCGACGAGAGCTTCAGCGAGGTCGAGTCCACCAAGTCCGTCTCCGACGTCTACGCCCCGCTGGCGGGCACCATCGCCGAGATCAACACGGATCTGGCCGACAGCCCGGAGCGCCTCAACGAGGACCCGTACGGCGAGGGCTGGATCTGCCTGCTGGAGCCGGACGACGCCGACGCCTACGAGGCCCTGATGGACGCCGCGGCCTACCGGGCCCTCACCGAGGAGTGACACCGTGTCGGGGGTGACCTGTCCGTCCTGTGGCCACGAGAACACCGTCGGGTCCCGTTTCTGCTCGTCCTGTGGGACCGCGTTGGGCGACGACCAGGACACGACCACCGTCACGTTCAGTCCCGGTGAGACCGGCGACCCGGACGCGGCCGAGACGCCCGTACCCGAGGTCGAGGTCGACCTTTCCGACGTGCCGGTGGGTACGGGGGTGCTGGTCGTGACGCGCGGCGAGGCGGCCGGCTCCCGCATCCTGCTGGACCTGGCCAACACCTCCGCCGGCCGCCATCCGAAGAGCGACATCTTCCTCGATGACATCACGGTCTCGCGGCGCCACGCCGAGATCATCCGCGAGGGCGACCAGTACCGGGTCCGCGACGCGGGCTCGCTGAACGGCACCTACGTCAACCGGGAGCGCGTCGAAGAGGCCCCGCTCGAGCACGGCGACGTGCTGCAGGTCGGCAAGTACAAGCTCCACTTCCTCGTGGCCGGGGTGGTCTGAGCCCCCGTGAGCGCCCGATGAGCCCCGAAGGCCACCACTCGATCGGCGAGGTCCTGGCCCTCCTGCAGGAGGAGTTCCCCGACGTCACCATCTCCAAGATCCGCTTCCTCGAGAAGGAGGG
>DATDAH010000370.1:0-6812 GCA_036525535.1 Acidimicrobiales bacterium | reverse complement strand
CGGGTGAAGTTCCTGCTCCTGCTGGTCGCCCTGTTCTGGTTCTTCGTCTGGTCCGACATGGCGGACAACCCGATCCTGCCGTTCGAGGACGCCCTCAACCGCACCTTCGAGTCCAAGTGGTGGGTGCTGGCGCTCATCGGGCTGGAGGCCATCCGCCAGGCCCACTTCCTGCTGGCCGAGTCCTGGCCCGGGTACCACCACTTCTGGGCCGACGGGGTGTTCGGTCGCTTCGAGCGCCGGGCGGCCCGCTACGACGACTGGAACCGGTTCCGCTTCGCCCGGGTGGCCAAGATCGTCGGCTTCCTGCTCCTGCTGAGCGTCGTGCTCGGGGCCCTCTTCGATGTCTCGCCGGTCACCGCCCTGTTCGAGCTGCCCGCCCGGATGTACGGGGCCCTGCCCTTCATCTTCCAGCTCGCCTTCGGCTTCTTCTTCGTCATGTTCCAGTTCATCGGGCTGTTCTGGTTCCTGTCCCGGGGCGGCATCGACACCTACTTCCCCGACGACATCGAGACCCGGATGGAAGACGTCTGGGGCCAGGACGCGGTCGTGGCCCGGGTCCGGGAGAACATGCTCTTCCTGGAGGAGCCCGAGAAGATCGAGGAGAAGGGCGGTTACGTCCCCGGCGGGATCCTGCTGTGGGGGCCGCCGGGCACCGGCAAGACGCTGATGGCCGAGGCCGTGGCGGGGGAGACGGGCAAGCCCTTCGTCTTCGTCGACCCCGGGGCCTTCATCAACATGTTCATGGGCGTCGGCATCCTCAAGGTCAAGGGCCTGTTCCGGAAGCTGCGCAAGCTGGCGCTGCGCTACGGCGGGGTCATCGTCTTCTTCGACGAGGCCGACTCGCTGGGCAGCCGGGGGTCCATGACGCCGGGGCCGCTGGGTGGGCAGGGCATCGCCAGCCCCGCGCCGTGGGACGACCACCACCGCTGGCTCTCCCCGGCCGGCCAGGACGCCGTGCTCCGCCAGACGCTGGCCGCCGCCCGCCAGGACGAGCCCAAGCGGGACGGGATCATGATGGGCGGGATGATGGGGGGTGGCGGGGGCATGGGCACCCTGCAGGCGCTGCTCACCGAGCTGTCCGGGTTGAAGAAGCCGCGGGGCTTCCTCAACCGCTACGGCCGCCGCCTGCTGGGGCTTCGCCCGAAGCCGCCGCCCAAGTACCGGATCCTGGTCATGATGGCCACGAACATGCCCCAGGCCCTGGACGAGGCCATGCTGCGGCCGGGTCGCATCGACCGCATCTACAAGGTGGGCTATCCCTCCAAGGAGGGGCGCAAGCGCACCTACCTGGGCTACTTCGACAAGGTCGACCACGAGCTGACCGACGAGCAGCTCGAGAAGCTCTCGACCATGACCCCCTACGCCACCGGGGCCACCATCAAGGACCTGGTCAACGAGGCCCTCATCGTCGCCATCCGCGCCGGTCGGGACCGCATCACGTGGCGGGACGTCCTCGAGGCCAAGCAGATGAAGGATCTGGGCCCGCCCGAGGACGTGGAGTACATCGAGCGGGAGCGCCACGCCATCGCCGTGCACGAGGGCTGCCATGCCGTCATCGCGTACCGCGAACGCAAGCACCTCCAGATCGACCTGGCCACCATCGAGAAGGGCGGCAGCTACCTCGGCATGGTCAGCTCGATCCGGCCCGAGGACCAGTTCACCCGCTGGCGCTCGGAGTACGAGGCCGACATCAAGGTCTCCCTCGCCTCGCTGGCGGGGGAGCGGGAGTTCTTCGGTGGGGACAGCTCGTCGGGCGTGTCCTCGGACCTGGCCGGGGCCACCACCCTGGCCACGATGATGGAGGGCTACTGGGGCATGGGCTCGACCGTGGCCAGCCACGGCGTGACCCACCAACTCGGCGTCGGGGGCGGCGGGCGCCCGACCGGCGACGACGAGCACGAGCGGGAACTGCTGCAGAGCGCGGCTCTGGGTCAGCGGATCGAGGAGAACCTGGGTCGGATCCTGGAGGAGACGGTCGAGCTGGTCCGCCAGAACCGCCACGAGATCCTGGCCGTGGCCCACGCCCTGGAGCAGCACAAGACCCTGGCCGGCGAGGACGTCGTCGCCGTCATCGAGGGGACCGAGGGACCGCTGGTCGACGGGCGGGTGTACCACGACGCTTCGGCCCAGGAGGTGCTGGAGCGGTACCACGAGATGGCCATGACGGCCCACCGGGATCACGCCCCGGTCGACACCGGCCTCCCCGAGCTGACCAACGGCCACCGCCCGGTCGTCAGGCCTGGTTGAGCTCGCGGTAGACGGCGGGGACGACCCGGCGGAGGTAGCCGACGGGCTTGATGAAGGAGTGGCCCCGGCGGCGGTGGCGGTAGGCGATGGGGATCTCGGCGTACCGGTAGCCCTTGGCCAGCAGGTCCAGCGTCAGGACTTGGGCGTAGTTGTAATCGTGGACGATCTCGGCCTCGGTCGCCGCCGCGGGGGACAGGGCCCGGAAGCCGGACTGGGCGTCGGCGAGGGGGCGCCGGGCCACGAACGCGGTCAGGTGGGTCAGCAGCCGGTTGCCGACCCAGCGGTGCGGGCGCATGTCGGGATGGCCGTGGCCGAAGCGGTCCCCGACCACGTAGTCGGCCTCGCCGGCCAGGATCGGGGCCACCATCACCCCCAGGTCGGCGGGGTCGTACTCGTCATCCGCGTCGCAGAAGACCACCGCCGCGGCCCCCCGGCGGCGCCCCTCGGCCAGCCCCTCCCGGACGGTGGCCCCCAGGCCCAGGTTGCGCTCATGGCGCAGGACCTCGGCCCCGGCTGCCTTTGCCAGCGCGGCGGTTCCGTCCCGGCTGCCGTCGTCGATGACCAGGCAGTCCACCGCCCGCCCGTGGACGGTGGTGGGGACCCGGGCCACGACCTCGCTCACGGTGGCGGCTTCGTCGTGGGCGGGCAGGAAGAGCAGCACCGGGCCCCCACCGGGTGCCTCCGGGGGGGCCGGCTCGTCGACCGGGGCGAGCCGGAGGCGACCGGCCAGGCTGGGGGCGGGCCAGAAGACGGCCGTGCCGCCGGCGAACAGCGAGTAGGCGGTGCTGATGGCGTGGACCACCACGGTCGCGGCCAGGCCTTCGGCGGCGCCGTAGCCGAGGGCCACGAAGGTGGCGGTACCGGCGGCCTCGAAGGTGCCGAGGCCGCCGGGGGCGACGGCGGCGACCTGGGCGCAGACGGTCGTGGCGGTGACGAGGAGGGCCTGCTGGTAGCCGATGGGCAGGCCGACGAGGTGGGCCCCCTCCATCACCAGCACGACCTCGAGCAGCCAGGCCGACCCGGTGGCGGCGAGGACCGAGAGGGTCGGAAGGCGGACGTCGGCCCCGCCCTTGACCGCCCGCCGGAGCCACCCCCACGCCGCCCCACCGGCCGCTGCGGCCAGGGCCAGGGAGACGGCGAACCACGGACCGGCGAGGGACCACAGGACCGTTCCGCCGGCCGCCGCCCCGAGGGCGGCCAGGGTCACGAGGTCGGCCACCCGCAGGGTCACCGTGGACGCGGTGGCCGGCCCGACCCCGATGCCCGCCCGGCGCACGACGCTCAGGATGCGGAGGGGCTCGCCCAGCCGCAGGGGCAGGACGTGATTGGCCCCGTAGGCCAGGTGGATGCCGGCCAGCGAGTGGCCGAGGGAGAGGGCGGGCAGCACCCGGCGCCACGCCCAGGCCCGCACGACGAACGCTGACGCCAGCGCGGCGACGGCCACGGCCACCGGGACGGGCCGGTCCCGGGCGGCGTGGAAGGCCTCGGCCACAGCTCGGCCGTCGACGCCCCGGGCGATGACCGCGACCGCGACCGAGGTGGTGACCAGGCCGACGAGGGCCACCCAGCGACCACGGTGCTCCTGGGGCACGAGACGGGTTGACGGCATCTGTAAGGCTACCTTTACACAGGTGGGGCCAGAGGAGCCAGCCCGCTCGTACAGTGGGGCCATGGCCGAACCGCTGAGCCCCCAGGTCGGGTGGGGCGTGCTCCACCTCTTCTGCAAGCCCACGCCCACCACCGACGCCCAGGCCGTGATCGCGGCGGTGAAGGCGGCCGAGGGGGAGGGCGACCAGGTCGTCCCCGTCGCCGTCCTCGGCCACAAGGCCGATCTGGCGTTCATGGTCCTGGGCGACGAGCTCCGCCGCCAACGCCGCTTCCAGACCGACCTGCAGGCCGCCGGCCTGGAGATCGTGGACTCCTACGTCTCCCTCACCGAGGTCAGCGAGTACGCCCAGGGCATGCCGGAGGAGATGAAGACGCCCCGCCTGCGCCCTCAGCTCCCTCCAGAAGGCAAGACGGCGTGGTGCTTCTACCCGATGTCCAAGAAGCGGGTGGCGGACCAGAACTGGTTCACCGAGACCTACGAGCGCCGCAAGGAGCTCATGCTGGAGCACGGGACCTCGGGCCGGAAGTTCGCGGGCCGGGTCCTGCAGGTCATCACCGGCTCGACCGGCCTCGACGACTTCGAGTGGGGCGTGACCCTGTTCGCCGTGCATCCCGACGACCTGAAGGAGGTCGTCTACACGATGCGCTTCGACGAGGCGTCGGCCGTCTACGCCGAGTTCGGGCCCTTCTTCACCGGCCTGGTCACGCCCGTCGAGGACCTGGTCGCCGACCTCGGTCTCACCTGAACCTCAGGTCATCGTGGTGTAACTTGCGCGCCTTGGGGGGTTCTCTAGACTCCCCGCTTTCCACCGGACCGGTGGGCCGAGGGGAGACGACAGGGACGTTGCGCATCCGGGCGGTGGTACTCCCCGCGATCGTCGTCGCCTGCACCTTGGCCGTCCTGGCCCCCCACGCATCGGCTCAGGACGCCGGGGATGACGCCGCCACGCGGGGCACGGCCGTCTCCGCCACCCTCACCTACGACGTGGGCGAGGGCCCCGATGCGGAGGAGACGCCGGCCGTGGGCGTCGCCTTCACCGTGACCGGCGTCGGGGACGAGGACGTCGGGGAGGGCGTGACCGACGACGACGGGCTGTTCGTGCTCGAGGTGCCGGGCCCGGGCGAGTACGGCGTGACCATCGACCCCGCGACGGTGCCCGACGGGGTCGAGCTGGTCGATCCCGACACGCTGACGCGCACCGTCCAGGTCAGCCCGCAGGAGACCCAGCGGGTGCTCTTCGCCCTCCAAGAGGAGGGCGCGGTCAGCTCCCGGGACGAGTCCAGCCGCTTCGACCAGTTCCTCCAGCTGACGGTGGAGGGCGTGAAGTTCGGCCTGGTGCTGGCCATGATGGCCATCGGGCTCTCGCTCATCTTCGGCACGACGGGCCTCACCAACTTCTCCCACGGCGAGATCGTCGTCTTCGGCACGGTCATCGTCTGGTACCTCAACGACTGGGGGATCTGGCTCCCGCTGGCCACGTTGCTCGGCATCATCTTGATGTTCGGTGTCGGTGCCGGCTTCGACGCGGGCGTCTGGAGGCCGCTGCGCAAGCGGGGCACCAGCCTCATCGCCATGCTGGTGATCAGCATCGGCCTGTCCCTGCTCTTCCGGTACCTCATCCTCTACGTGTTCCGGGGCCGCCCGAAGGCGTTCCACGACTACTCGGTGCAGGTGCCCTACGAGTTCGGCCCCGTCACCATCGTGCCCAAGGACCTCTGGGCCATCGGGCTGTCGATCGTGGTCCTGACCCTGGTCGGCCTGGTCCTCATCGGGACCCGCATCGGCAAGGCCATCCGCGCCGTGGCCGACAACCCCGACCTGGCCCGCTCGTCGGGCATCGACGTGAACCGGGTGATCCTGGTCGTCTGGGGCGCCGGCGCCTCGTTGGCCACCCTGGGCGGTGTCCTCTTCGCCACCAACGAGCTGGTCGACTGGCAGTTCGGCTTCAAGTTGCTGCTGCTGATGTTCGCCGGCGTCACCCTGGGTGGCCTGGGCACGGCGTTCGGCGCCTTCGTGGGGAGCCTGATCGTCGGGATCATCATCCAGGTGTCGACCCTCTGGATCTCGCCCGAGCTGAAGAACGTGAGCGCCCTGACCCTCCTGATCCTGATCCTGGTCGTCCGGCCCCAGGGCATCTTCGGCCAGCGCGAGCGGATCGGCTGAGGGGGCGGCATGGACTGGGGCGACATCATCTCGAACGCACTGCGCGCCGGCGTCAGCCGGGAGGCGGCGGTGTTCGCCATCGCGGCCATGGGGCTGAACATCCAGTTCGGCTTCACCGGCCTGCTCAACTTCGGCCAGGTCGGCTTCATGGCCATCGGGGCCTACGGCGTGGGCATCAGCATCACGTACTACGGCTGGAACCCGGTGGTGGCCTTGATCGTCGGGATCCTTTGCTGCATCGGCCTGGCCCTCGTGCTCGGCCTGCCCGCCCTTCGCCTCCGCGCCGACTACCTCGCCATTGTGACCATCGCCGCGTCCGAGATCATCCGCACGGTCATGCGCTCGGTGTCCCTGCGCGAGTTCTCCGGGGGCTCCAACGGCATCAACGGCTTCTCCCGGGGCTTCTACGCCTGGAACCCGTTCGACCCCCAGATCCGGTACGGCTTCGGGCCGTTCCGGTTCTTCGGCGAGCAACTGTGGCTCATCCTCATCGGCTGGGTCATCGTCCTGGTCGTCACCCTGGTCACCTTCGCCCTCATGCGGGCCCCGTGGGGTCGTGTCGTGCGCTCGGTCCGGGAGGACGAGGACGCGGCTCGGGCCCTCGGCAAGAACGCCTACGGCTACAAGGTGCAGAGCCTCATCATCGGCGGCGTCATGGGTGGCCTCGGGGGCATGGTCCTGGCCATCGGCACCCAGACCGTCCAGCCCGACTCCTACTCCCCGCCGATCACCTTCTTCCTCTACACGGCCCTGATTCTCGGGGGCCTGGGCCGGGTCTGGACCCCGATCGTGG
>DATDAH010000369.1:0-10485 GCA_036525535.1 Acidimicrobiales bacterium | reverse complement strand
GGTCCGGGACGCGGGGTCGCTCAACGGCACCTACGTGAACCGGGAGCGCGTCGAGGAGGCCCCGCTGACCCACGGCGACGTCCTGCAGGTCGGCAAGTACAAGCTCCACTTCCTCGTGGCCGGGGTGGTCGGAGCCCCCGTGAGCGCCCGATGAGCCCCGAAGGCCACCACTCGATCGGCGAGGTCCTGGCCCTCCTGCAGGAGGAGTTCCCCGACGTCACCATCTCCAAGATCCGCTTCCTCGAGAAGGAGGGGCTGATCGACCCGGAGCGGACCCCGTCGGGCTACCGCAAGTTCTACGACGAGGACGTCGCCTGCCTGCGCTGGATCCTGCGTCAGCAGCGGGAGAACTACCTGCCCCTCAAGGTCATCCGGCAGCGCATCGACTCCGGGGAGTGGCAGGACGAGGAGCCACCGGCGGCCCCCGCCCCGCCGACGCTGGCCTCGGTGGACCCCCTGCCCGCGGCGGCACCGGATGCGGTGGTCGAGGAGCGACCGGTCCGGGCCGTCGAGGCCCTGGACACCGGCATGACCGGGGTCAGCCTCACGGTCGAGGAGCTGGCCGCGGCCACCGGCCTGAACGGCGACGCCATCGCCGAGCTCACCAAGTACGGCCTGCTGGCCGGGCGCCAGGTCGGCTCCGCGGTGCTCTACGACGACGAGGCGCTGGTCGTGGCCCGTCTGGCTGCCGCCTTCGAGCGCCACGGAGTCGAGCCCCGGCACCTGCGCATGTACAAGATGTCCGCCGACCGCGAAGCCGGCTTCCTCGAACAGCTGGCCAGCCCCATGGTGCGCCAGCGCGATGCCGGCGCCCGGCGCCAGGCCTTCGAACTGGTGGGTGAGCTCTGTTCGCTGGGCGACCAGATGCGGGCCTCCCTGCTGCGTCGCTCCCTGAGGGACCAGCTCGGGCCCCTTTGAAGCCGGCCGCCCGGGTCCTCCACGACGCCGAGGATCTCCGGGCCGCCAACGCCCGGCTGGGCCGGGAGATCAGCGCGGCCCATCCCGACGGGGTGCTCCTGGTGGCCGTGCTCAAGGGCAGCGTGCTGTTCCTGGCCGACCTCGTCCGCCAGCTCACGGTCCCCGTCGAGATCGACTTCCTGGGGATCTCCTCCTATGCCCCCGACAGCGGCCGGGTGCGCCTGACGAAGGACCTGGGCACCGACCTCGCCGGCCGCGAGGTCATCCTGGTCGAGGACGTGGTCGACACCGGCCTGACGCTGGCCTACCTGCTGGCCCAGCTGCGGGCCCGGGCCCCGGCGTCCCTCGAGGTCTGCACCCTGTTCGACAAGCGGGCCCGGCGCATCGTCCCCCAACCCCTGGCCTACGTCGGCTTCGAGATCGGCGACGAGTTCGTCGTCGGCTACGGCCTCGACTTCCGGGGTCGCTATCGCAACCTCGAACTGGTGGCGGCCGGGGACCTCGACACCCTGGCCGCCGACCCCGATGCCTACGTCGGCGAGCTCTATCCGTAGGTAGGTTGTGGCCATGGTGGAGATGGAGCTCGTCGGTGTCCGGGTGGAGCTGCCCACCAACACCCCCATCGTGCTCCTGCGGGAGACCGGGGGTGATCGCCGGATGCTGCCGATCTTCATCGGCGCCCCGGAGGCCACGGCCATCGCCTTTGCCCTGGAGCAGGTGCCGACGCCTCGACCCATGACCCACGACCTGGTGAAGAACCTGCTCGACGAGGTCGGGGTGACCCTGGAGCGGATCGTGGTCACCGACCTGCAGGACAGCACGTTCTTCGCCGAGCTGCACCTCGTGCAGGGTGAGGACACCTGCCAGCTCTCCAGCCGGCCGTCCGACGCCATCGCGCTGGCCGCCCGCACGGGCTCGCCGATCTTCGCCGAGGAAGCCGTCCTCGACGAGGTGGGCTACACGGTGCGGGAAGAGGCCCAGCCCGAGGAGGAAGTGGTCGAGGAGTTCCGTCGCTTCATCGACAACATCGACCCTGAGGACTTCGCGTCCTGACCGCGCCCCGGATGGCGCCGTCGGGCGACCCCTGGCGCCGGGTCCAGCTGGGTTGCCTCCTGCTGGTCGCCACCATCCTGGTGGGCACCGGCGGCTACCTGATCCTGGGCCTCAGCCCGCTCGACGCCCTCTACCAGACGGTCACCACCATCTCGACGGTGGGATTCCGGGAGATGCCCGCCGACCCCTCGACCGGGTTCCGGGTGTTCACCATGGTCCTGATCCTGACCGGGGTCGGCGTGGCCTTGTACACGGCATCGGTGCTGTTGGAGTCGGTGGTCGAGGGCCGGCTGTCGGAACGCTTCGGGAGGCGACGCATGCAACGGACGATCGACGGGCTCGAGGGCCACGTGATCCTGTGTGGCTGGGGACGAGTGGGACGTTCGATCGAACGCCACCTGACCGGCGCCGGGGTGGACGTGGTCGTGGTCGAGTCCGACCCCGAACGGGCCGAAGCGGTGCCCGGCCTGTGGGTGTGCGGTGACGCCACCGACGACGCGGTGATGACGGCGGCGGGCCTGGAGCGGGCGGCGAGCATGGTCACCGCGGTGGACAGCGACGCCGCCAATCTCTTCATCACGTTGAGCGCCCGCGACCGTCGCGACGATCTCTTCATCGTCTGCCGGGTGCGCGACGACGCCAACGAGGCCAAGCTGCGCCAGGCTGGGGCGAACCGCATCGTCAACCCCCAGGAGATCGGCGGCGGCCGCATAGCCGCGCTGGCGCTCGCCCCGAATGTGGCTGACTTCCTTGACGTGGTCATGCACGACGGCAGCCTGGAGTTCCGCCTGGCCGACATCACCGTGCCCGAGTCCTCGCCCCTCGCCGGCAAGAGCCTGCGGGAGGCCCAGGTCCGCGACCTGACCGGCGCGCTGGTGCTGGCGATCCGGAAGGACGGCGAGTTCACCACCAACCCCGCCCCGGAGAGCGAGCTGAGGCAGGGGGACGTCCTCATCGCCATCGGCACGCAGCAACAGCTCGAGGAGCTGCAGCAGCTCGCGGATCGTTGACCTGAACCTCAGGTCAGGCGTACTGTGACGGCGTCACACCCGCGTAACTACGCGCGTGTGATGGGGCGGGCGCCCGCGAGAGGACACCACCACATGACCGGACAGCAGGAGATGTTCCCTCGCCACGTCGGCTACGGGGGCAAGAAGGCGGCCGAGATCGTCGGCATCAGCTACCGCCAGCTGGACTACTGGGCGCGGACCGACCTGGTCCGACCGTCCCTGGCCGACGCCGCCGGCAGCGGCAGCCGCCGCAAGTACTCCTACCAGGACCTGCTCGAGCTCAAGGTGATCAAGAGCCTGCTCGACGCCGGCATCCGCCTCGACCTGGTGCGGGAGGTCTTCACCTACCTGCGGGACCAGCTCGGCGAGGACCCGGCCAGCGCCAACCTGGTGATCAGCGGTGAACACACCGTGCTCACCCGGGACGGCGAGGAGATGATCGACCTGGTCCGCAAGGGCCAGGGCGTGCTCAACATCCTGCCGCTGTCGGGCGTGGTGGAAGAGGTCGACGCCGCCATCGTCCAGCTGTTCCCCGAGGCCCCGGCGACGCCGGCCGGATCGTCCGTCGAGGTCGCGGCCGAGCAGTGAGCGTCGGGGCGCCCCACGAGTCGGTGGACTTCGCCCACCCCTCTGAGCGGGACTTCGCCCGGGTGCTGGACTTCTACGGCGTCGAGTGGCGCTACGAGCCCCGCACCTTCGTGCTCCACGAGAACGCCGACGGGCACCCCACGGAGGCGTTCAGCCCCGACTTCTACCTGCCCGACCTCGACCTCTACATCGAGTTGACCACCCTCAAGCAACGGCTGGTCACCAAGAAGAACCGCAAGATCCGCGAGCTGCGCCAGCGCTACCCGGGGATCAACGTGATGATCCTCTACCGCAAGGACTGGCAGAACCTCGCCGTCAAGTACGGCATGGACTCGGCCGCGTAGATCGCACCGGGCCGCTCCTTAGAATCTCGGGGTGAATCTCCGGCTCTCGCCGCTCGACGCGGCCCATCGCGCCCTCGGGGCGAAGATGGTGCCGTTCGGCGGCTGGGACATGCCCCTGAGCTACGGCGACGGCACGATCGCCGAGCACCGGGCCTGCCGGAGCGGCGCCGTCGCCTTCGACGTCAGCCACCTCGGCACAGTCCGGGTCACGGGACCGGAGGCCCAGGGCCTGCTCCAGGCCAACCTCACCGCCGACCTGGACAAGATCGAGCCGGGGCGGACCCAGTACACGCACCTGCTCGACGCCGACGACGCTTCGGTCCTCGACGACATCATCGTGTGGTGGCTGGGGGAGGACCGCTTCGACGTCATGCCCAACGCCTCCAACACGGCAGGCGTGGTGGCCGCCATCGGCGGGGTCGACGTCACGCCCACCCGGGCCATCATCGCCGTGCAGGGGCCCCGGGCCCGCGACCGGTTCCCGGCGATCGCCGACGTCGGCCGCCGACGGGTCGTGGAGATGGACCTCGACGGGGTGGCCGTCACCGTCGCGGGGACGGGCTACACGGGCGAGGACGGGGTCGAGGTGGCGGTGGCCGCCGAGCACGCGGTCGCCGTCTGGGACAGCGTCCTGGCCCGCGGGGTGGTCCCCGCCGGCCTGGGCGCGCGGGACACACTGCGCCTGGAGGCGGGCCTGCCCCTCCACGGCCACGAGCTGGGCCCGGGCATCACCCCGCTGCAGGCGGGGTTGGGCTGGGTCGTGGGGTGGGACAAAGGCGACTTCCGGGGACGAGCGGCCCTGGAGGCCGAGCGGGCCGCAGGCCCGAGCCGCCGGCTGCGGGGCCTGCTGCTGGACGGCAAGCGCCCGCCCCGGGCGGACCAGTCGGTGCTCGACGGTGACGCCGTCGTCGGCGTCGTGACCAGCGGCAACTACTCGCCCATGCTGGACCGAGGCATCGCCCTGGCCTTCGTCCGCCCCGACATCGAGCCCGGTGCCCGGCTGGCCGTCGACGTGCGGGGTCGCCCCGAGCCCGCCGAGGTCGTCACCCCACCCTTCTGGACAGGAGCACCGTGATCCCGCCCTTCGCCCACCGTCACATCGGCCCCGACGGCGCCGAGATCGAGGCCATGCTGGCCGCGGTCGGTGTTGCCTCCCTGGACGCCCTGATCGACGCCGCCGTACCCGCCAGCATCCGCCAGGACACCCGCCTGGCCCTGCCCGAGGCGGGCACCGAAGAGGAGATCCTGACTCGGCTCCGGGCCTACGCCGACCGCAACCAGGTGGCCGTCTCCATGCTCGGCATGGGCTACTCGGGAACGCTCACCCCGACGGTCATCCTGCGCAACGTCATGGAGAACCCGGCCTGGTACACGGCCTACACGCCGTACCAGCCAGAGATCTCCCAGGGCCGGCTCGAGGCCCTCCTCAACTTCCAGACCATGATCACCGACCTCACCGGGATGGACCTGGCCAACGCCAGCCTGCTGGACGAGGCCACGGCCGCAGCCGAGGCCATGGCCCTCTGCCGTCGGGTGACCAAGCGGGACTCGGCCACCTTCTTCGTGGACGCCGAGTGCCATCCGCAGACGATCGAGGTGGTGGCCACCCGGGCCGAGCCCCTGGGCATCAAGGTCATCGTCGGCGACCCCGTGACCGGTCTCGACGGCATCGACGCCTACGGCGTGCTCGTCCAGTACCCGGGCACCAGCGGCGGCATCCGAGACCTGACCCCGATCGTCGAGCAGGTCCACGAGCAGGGCGGCCTGGTGGTCGTGGCCGCCGACCTGCTGGCCCTGACCCTGCTCGAGGCACCCGGCGCGGCCGGCGCCGACGTCGTGGTCGGCTCCAGCCAGCGCTTCGGCGTGCCGCTGGGCTACGGCGGCCCGCACGCCGCCTACATGAGCGTGCGGGAGGTCCACGCCCGCTCCCTGCCGGGTCGTCTGGTCGGCGTCTCGGTCGACGAGGCCGGTCGCCCCGCCCACCGGCTGGCCCTGCAGACCCGGGAGCAGCACATCCGCAGGGAGAAGGCCACCAGCAACATCTGCACGGCCCAGGTCCTGTTGGCGGTGATGGCCTCGATGTACGCCGTGTACCACGGGCCCGACGGCCTGACGGCCATCGCCGAGCAGGTCCACGAACGGGCCGGGCGGCTGGCCACCGGCCTGGCCGGGGCGGGCATCGGCCTCGAGCACGAGCACTTCTTCGACACCGTGGCCGCAGTGGTCCCCGGCCGGGCGGCCGAGGTCGTGGCCGCGGCGGGAGAGCGGGGGATCAACCTGCGCCTGCTCGACGCCGACCGAGTCGGGATCGCCTTGGACGAGACGACGACGCCGGCCCACGTGGAGGCGGTCTGGGCCGCCTTCGGCGTTGAGGGGACCTACGAGGAGGTGACGGCCGAGTCGGCCCTGCCGGGCGAGCTCGTCCGGACCAGCGCCTTCCTGACCCACCCGGTCTTCCACCAGCACCGGTCCGAGACCGAGCTCCTGCGCTATGTGCGCTCGCTGGCCGACAAGGACATCGCGCTGGACCGGTCGATGATCCCCCTGGGCTCCTGCACCATGAAGTTGAACGCCACCACCGAGATGATCCCGGTGACCTGGCCGGAGTTCGCGGCCCTGCACCCCTTCGCCCCGTTGGACCAGGCCGAGGGCTACCGGGAGCTGATCACCGAGCTCGAGGCCTGGCTGGCGGAGATCACCGGCTATGACGCCGTGTCGGTCCAGCCCAACGCCGGGTCCCAGGGCGAGCTGGCCGGCCTCCTCGCCATCCGCGACTACCACCGCCAGCGGGGCGACGCCCACCGGGACGTGTGCCTGATCCCGTCCTCGGCCCACGGCACCAACGCCGCCTCGGCGGTCATGGCCGGACTGCGGGTCGTGGTCGTGGCCTGCGACGCCGACGGCAACGTCGACCTGGACGACCTGCAGGCCAGGGTGGTCGAGCACGGCAATGCCTTGGCCGCCCTCATGGTCACCTACCCCTCGACTCACGGTGTCTTCGAAGAGCACATCGGCGAGGTCTGCGCCGCCGTCCACGACGCCGGCGGGCAGGTGTACCTGGACGGGGCCAACCTGAACGCGATGGTCGGCATCGCCCGGCCCGGCAAGTTCGGGGCCGACGTGTCCCACCTCAACCTGCACAAGACGTTCTGCATCCCGCACGGTGGGGGAGGCCCCGGTGTGGGCCCGGTGGCCGTGCGGGAGCACCTGGCCCCGTTCCTGCCCGGGCACCCGGTGGTCCCCGAGGCCGGCCCGCTGACCGGCCCGGGCCCGGTGGCGGCCGCCCCCTGGGGCTCGGCCGGGATCCTGCCCATCTCCTGGGCCTACATCGCCCTCATGGGCCCCGACGGCCTGCGCCGGGCCACCGAAGTGGCGGTGCTCAACGCCAACTACGTGGCCACCCGCCTCCGGGCCCACTTCCCGGTGCTCTACACCGGCGAGGGGGGCCTCGTAGCCCATGAGTGCATCCTCGACCTGCGGGGCCTGACCAAGGACACCGGCGTCACCGCCGAGGACGTGGCCAAGCGCCTGATCGACTACGGCTTCCACGCCCCGACCCTGTCGTTCCCCGTGCCGGGCACGCTCATGGTCGAGCCCACCGAGTCCGAGAGCCAGGCCGAGCTGGACCGCTTCTGTGACGCCATGATCGCCATACGGACCGAGATCGACCGGGTGGCGTCGGGCGTGTGGCCCGTCGAGGACAGCCCTCTGCGCCACGCGCCCCACACGGCGGAGGACGTCGTGGCCGACGACTGGTCTCGGCCCTACAGCAGGGAGACGGCGGCCTATCCGGTGGCGTCCCTGCGTCGCCAGAAGTACTGGGCCCCGGTCGGTCGCATCGACCAGGGCTACGGCGACCGCAACCTGCAGTGCGAATGCCCACCCGTCTCGGCCTATGCCGACGCGTAGCCCCTGGCTGGTCCTCGTCCCGTTGGTCGCCTTGCTGGCCGGCTGCAGCGGGGACGACGGTGACGCCGCCGGGTCGGACTCGACGGCGACCTCGACCCTGGACCCGGGGGTCACCTTCGAGGACGACGTGACCGTACCGTCGGGCTCCGGCGCCAGCACCACCGTGCCCCCCGAGGGCGACGTCGTGTCGGTGCCCGGTCAGGTGCCCGACCGGTTCCCGGGCCGCTTCCCCGTTCCCGAAGGGGCCGAGGTCGAGATCGGCTCGTCCGGTCACGCCGAGGGTGAGCTCCGATTGTCGGTCGACTACACGATCGCCGGCGAGGACCCGGCCGCCGTCATGGACTTCTACCGCGACGCCGTCACCCAGGCCGGCTACTCGATCCTGCTCGACGAAGAGTCCGGCACCCGCCGGGACTACGTCGGCACGCTGGTCTTCGAGACCGACACCTATGTCGGCAACGTCCTGGTCTCCGCCGACGGTCGTCGCGACGTGCTGCTGAGCCTCACCGCGACGCTGCCGGACTGACTCGCCTTCGCTCTGGGGGCACTGACACAGGCAGGGATGCGGGCGTGGTTCGTCACCACCTCCTTGGAACCGTCTGTCGAACTGGTGTACCCAACACTACACAGGAGGTGTGGCACGGAAAGCCGACGTCCACACAGCCCGGAGAAATTTGTTGCGATACTCGTCGGCATGACGGATGTCGAGGTTGTCGAGGCGATCTACGCCGCCATGGCGGAACGGGACTTCGACCGGCTGTTCGAGCTGGTCGACCAGTCGGTGGTCATCACCCAGGACGCCCGATTGCCCTGGGGCGGCCGCCACGAGGGCCACGAGGGGCTGGGGGAGTTCGCCGTGAAGCTCACGGGCACGATCGACTCGGCGGTCACCATCGAGTCCCTGTTCGCGGCGGATGACGAGGTGATCCAGGCCGGTCGCACCAAGGGGACCGTGGTGGCCACCGGCGTCCCCTTCGACGTGGCCGAGGTCCATCGTTGGACCGTCCGCGACGGCAAGGCGGTCACCGCGCACTTCGCCATCGACACGGCCGCCATGCTCGACGCCCTGGCGGAGGCGGGGGAGTCCGAGGGCTGAACCGGTTGCGCCGCGAGGGTCAGCGCCGGGGCGCCCGCTCGGCCAGAGCCGGGATGGCCGCCAGTCGCTCATCGTCCAGCTCGGACCAGTCGATGCGGCCTCGTCGGCGCTGGGCGCTCGTGCGCACGACCTCGTCCGGCGTCACGACGATGTCGACGCGGAAGTCGTGGCCTGTCTCCGGGAGGTCCTCGTCGAGCAGCTGTGCGCCGTGGACCGTGGTCACGATCACGGTGGTGTCGTCGATGATCCCCGCTTCACAGCCGAGGGCGTATTCCAGGTCGCTGTAGCCGCCACCCTTGCCGATGCGGACGCCGGCCCGGTTCACGGCGACCGTGCCGCAGACGATCAGGTCGACGTGGCCGATCTCCTCCACGGCGACCGGCACGCCGTGGACCGAGGAGCCCTTGATGGACGCCGCCGCCCGGGGCTTCACCTCCAGGCGGTCGGGGTCGAGGAGGACGAACGGCTCGACCTCCCGCAGGCGAGGCACGGCCAGGTAGAGCAGCTTGCCGTCGGACAGCGCCCGGGCCCGGACCGGTAGCTGTGGCATGTCCGGGTTCGATTTCACCGTGTCGGCCGTCTGCCATTCGGCGAGCTCCGCCAGAGCGCGTGCCGCGTCAGCGGCGCCGGTGAAGTTGGGAATGCGGCCCTTGGCTCCCGGGAAGCCGACCACGCCGGCCTCGGTCATCCGGGACCAGACCCGCTCCCGAACCTCCTGCTTGTCATCGGTCATGGGGCCCGGACCTCATGGCGCAGTGAGCCGTCGGCCATCGCGGCCACGATCTGGTCGGCCACGTCCTCCGGGCGGTGGGCGGGCACGACGACCTGGCGGGCATCGACTGTCGCCTGAGCGAACTCCCGGTGCATCTTTCTCGTCGCCCCCTCGTCGGTGAACGCGTGGCCGGTGCGCCCGGCCACTCGCTCGACACAGCGGTCCTCGGAGGGCAGGAGGCGGTGACGACGAGGAGCGGGGGCATCCGGTCATTGTGACCGCGGCCGGCGGCCTACCCGGTGGGGTTCACCAACCGCGGTCGTCGCGGTGGTGGCGGTTCTCGCCCAGCCACCCGCCCTTGGGATAGAGGCAGACCTGGTTCTTGCCCTGCCGCTTGGCCCGGCGCACGGCCTCGTCGGCGTGGTCGAGGGTCTGTTCGGGCAGATCGTTGCTGGCGTGGATGGCCACGCCGGCGCTGAAGCTGCGCTTGGCGTGGCCCGACTCCCGCCAAGACTGCAGCAGCCGGTTGGCCACCGGAAGGGCGTCGAGTTCGGCCTCCCGGGCGATGAAGATGAACTCGTCGCCGCCGGGGCGGGCGGTGAGGTCGGAGTCCCGGACGCTCGAGGCCAGAAGGTCCGAGAACTCCCGCAGATAGCGGTTGCCCTCGGCGTAGCTGAGGTCCTTGTTGATCTTGCCGAAGTTGTCCATGTCGATGAAGACGAGGGCGTCACCAGGGGTGAGGCTCTGCACCAGCGCGGTGGCGTGGCGACTGTTGCCGATACCCAGCTTGTCGTCGCGGCGCAGGTCCTCGGACAGCTTGCCGATGACCTGGAACTGCTCCAGCGCCGGACCCGC
>DATDAH010000368.1:0-35834 GCA_036525535.1 Acidimicrobiales bacterium | reverse complement strand
CCGAAGTCGCCCAGGTCGATGTCCCACGCCGCTTCCGTGGCCGACATCCCGGCCTCGTGGCGGGCGGTGGCCTCGGCCCGGATGAAGCGCAGGTAGCCCGCCGTCGTCCGCACCCCGTCGGCGTCGGTCAGGGGCCCGTGGCCGGGCACGATCACCTCGCAGCCCAAGTCGAGGATCCGGTCACAGGCGTCGAGCCAGTTCTGGACCGGACCGTCCCAGATCAGCGGCGTTCCCCCGATGAAGAGGATGTCGCCGGTGAAGACCGTGGCCGCGTCCGGTAGGTGGACGATCACGTCCCCGGCCGTGTGGGCCGGGCCGACTTCGACCAGTTCGACCGGTCGGCCCGCCACGTCGAGGGACAGCGCCCCCGAGAAGGTGCGGTCCGGGTGCGGCGGTTCGATGTCGTCGAAGGTGAACGGCCCGAACGCCTTCCGGACGTACCGGTTGGTGCTGTCGCCGAGGTCGAGGGAGGTCATCAGGCCGAGGGTCGACGGTGGCAGCTGCTCCATTTCGGCCGCCGCGGCGGCCGAGGCGATGACCTCGGCCCCCGTCACCAGCTGGTTGCCGTAGCAATGGTCGCCGTTGGCGTGGGTGTTGACCAGCGTGGCAATGGGCGCCGTGGCGGTGATCGGGGCCATGGCGTCGAGCATCGACCGGGTGAGGGCGAGGTCGAAGAGGGTGTCCACCAGCAGCGACCCGCTGTCGCCCCGCAGGAGCCCGGCGTTGCTCCAGCCCCAGCCTCCGTCCGGCTGGAGCCAGGCGAAGACCCCGTCACCGACCTCGTGCAGGCCCCGCTCGTACGGCACGGTCGTCGTCACCCGCCCATCGTGGCAGACCACTACGTTGGCCGCCCGGGCCTCGGACGGGCTCCTCGGGGGGAGGTTTCATGGCTGGCCTGCAGGGTGACCTGACCGGCAAGGCGGCGGTGGTGACCGGCGGGGGCAGCGGCATCGGCCGGGCCCTCTGTCTCGCCCTGGCTGACGCGGGCATGGACGTGATGGCCGCCGACCTCGACCTCGAAGCCGCCGAGGACACCGCTCGGGCGGTCACGGCGCGGGGGACCCGGGGCGAGGCCTACCGCTGTGACGTCACCGACCCCCAGGCGGTGCGGGAGATGGCCGATCGGTCGTGGGTGGCGCTGGACGGCATCGACCTGATCTGGAACAACGCGGGCGTGGTGAGCACCAACCTCCTGCTGGACACGCCCCTGGAGGACCTGCGCTGGGTGCTGGAGGTCAACGCCGTGGCCCCGTTCATCGGCATGGTCGAGTTCGGGCGTCGATTCGTGGCGCAGGGCACGCCCTGCCGGATCGTCACCACCGGCTCCGAGCACAGCCTCGGCGTCCCCAACGCCATGAGCGCGCCGTACACGGCGAGCAAGCACGCCGTCCTCGCCCTCTCCGACGTGCTGCGCCGTGAGGTGCCCGACTTCGTCGGGGTCAGCGTCCTCTGCCCCGGCCTGGTCAGCACTCGTCTCTGGGAGGCCGACCGGAACAAGCCGGCCGAGTTCGGCGAGCCCGACGCCCTCGGTCATGACATGGCCAAACAGCTCTTCGATCAAGGCATGCCCGCCGACGAGCTGGCCGCCCGAGCCGTGGCCGGCATCGAGCGAGGCGACTTCATCATCGTCACCCATGCCCACTCCCGGAAGTTCGCCGCCGAGCGCGGCGAGGAGGTCCTGGGCGCCTTCGATCGCGACGAGCTACCCGGTGCCGACGACCGCTACGACATCGACATGATCGTCAACCGCATGATCAGCGAGCTCTGATGCTCTCCCCGATCCGTTCTGGAACCTGACGCTCGTCGTGGGCCGCGAGTTCCCGAACGGGGTGATCGGGTAAGGGGGAGGGCGTGCGTCGGTTCGTGAAGCCCGTCCTGCTCACCCTCCTGGGTGTCGGCTTGGCCATCCAGCTCGTCCCCTACGGTTGGGACCACAGCAACCCTCCGGTGACCCAGGAGGCACCGTGGCTCTCCCAGGAGGCCCGGGAGCTGGCCGTCACCGCCTGCTACGACTGCCACTCCAACGAGACCGAGTGGCCGGTGTACTCCTACGTCGCGCCGATGTCCTGGCTGGTTCGCCGCGATGTGGACGCCGGGCGCGACGAGCTCAACTTCTCGACTTGGGACCAGGACGACGACGACGCCCACGACGCGGCGGAGACGATCGAGGAGGGCTCGATGCCGCCGCGCCAGTACCTGGTGCTGCACCCCGACGCCCGCCTGTCCGACGAGGAGGAGCAGGTCCTCATCGCCGCGTTGGAGGCCATGGACGAGGACGAGGGGGGCGGCGACGACGGCGCCCGCAGCGGGTCGAACTCCGGGCCTGATAAGAGCTAGAGCTCGAGGGTCGCCGTCGCCGTGCCCGTCGCGGCGCGGACCGCCTTGGCCTTCGTCCGGACCAGGACGTCGCGGGGGCTGGCGGCCACCTGCTCGGCCAGCGCCAAAGCCGCGGTGAGCGGATCGTCGACCACCTGGCCGACCACGCCCAGGCGGTGCGCCTCCTGCGCGTCGATGGTGCGCGCCGTGAAGCACAGCTCCCGGGCCACCGCGCCGCCCACGAGGTCGTGCAGCGGGCCGTAGACGACGTCGCCGAAGCGGATCTCGGGATGGGCGAAGGTGGCGGTGGGCCCCGCCACTCGCAAGTCGCACAACACCGCCAGGTCGAAGCCGCCGGCCAGCGCCGGCCCGTTGACGGCCGCGATCGTCGGCACCGGGAAGGTGAACCACCGGTGGTGCCATTCGTCGCTGCTGGCCCAGAGCGCCGCGGCCAGGGCCGGGTCCTCGAGGGCCGGGCCGAACTCGCTCAGGTCGAAGCCGGCGCAGAAGGCCGGGCCCGCCCCGGTCACGACCAGGGCCCGGATCGAGTCGTCGTCGGCCAGGTCGGCGAGCAGGGCGTTGCCCTCCTGGCGTAGCGCGGTGGACAGGGCGTTGCGTCGATCGGGGCGGTCCAAGGTCACGACCACGACCCCGTCGGCCGGCCGTTGCGTGTGCAGGAGGTCGGGCATGGACGGTGAGTCTCGCGCCCGACCGGAAGTGGGACACTCGGGTCTTGGCCACTCCGCTGCTGGTCCTTGCCGCCGGCTTGGCCGCGGCCATCGGCTCGATCGGTGGGCTGGGCGGGGCCATCTTCCTGGTCCCTCTGCTGGTGGCCACGGGCACGCCGGCGACCGAGGCCGCCCCGCTGGGGCTGGTGCTGGTGGCCTCTGGGTCCCTGGCCGGGGGGTCGCGGCACCTGGAGGACCGGTCCGTGAACCACCGCCTCGGGGTGACCACCGAGGTGGCGGCCAGTGCCGGGGCGGCGGTCGGCGCCCTTGTGTCCGGCGTGGTCAGTGAGCGGGCGCTGGTGTACGTCCTCGCCGTCGTGGCCCTCGGCGCGGCCGCCGCCGGGGGCTCACGGAAGGGGATCCGCAACGAGCCCGACCCCGCTTACGGCCTCGAGCACGTGGGGGAGCGGGTGGGCTCGCTGGGCGGGGCCGTGGCCCGCTTCGGCGGGGTGGCGCCCTATCGGGTCACGCGGGTTCCGCTGGGCCTGAGCGCCATGTCCGGCGCCGGCCTGGTGTCCGGGCTCTCAGGCGTCGGCGGTGGGTTCATCAAGACGCCGGTGATGAGCGAGATCATGCACGTCCCGGTGAAGGTGGCGGCGGCGACCAGCACCTTCACCGTCGGCATCACCGCTGCAGTCGGCCTGATGGTCTTCGCCGCCCAGAGTCGCATCGAGGCCCACCCGGCGGCGGTCGTCATCGTCGGCAGTGTGGTCGGGGGACTGGCGGGAGCGCGCCTCCAGCGCCGTTTGCGGGGCCCGCAGGTCCGTCGGGTGCTCAGCGTCGTCCTCGTCGGCGTCGCCGTCGTCCTGGTGGCCGTGGCGTGACGTCGGGCCCGCTCGCCCGCGAGCCCCTGGACGACCTGTCCCGTTGGCTCAGCCGGGCTGTCGTCGTCACCGCGGTGTGCGCGGCGGTGGCCCTCGCCCTGCCCGGCCGGGTGGGCCTGGACGTCGGCACGGCGGCCGTGGTGGTGATCATCGCCGCCCCCCTGCTGCGGGTGGCCTGGCTCATCGTGGCGTGGTGGCGGGAAGGGGACTGGCGGTTCGTGTGGACCGGCTTCGCCCTGTTGGCGGTGGTCGCCACCGGCGCCGGCGTGGCGATCGTCACGTGACGGATCGGGGCCGACTCACGACGCGAGCGGGCGAGGTCGAGCGAGGAGCTGCTGGATCGAGGAGGCCAGGAGACGGCCGTCCTCGGACCAGACCCGGGCCTGGGCCCCGATGGTCCCCGCGGCGGCGATCGGCGCGGCGCCGTCGAGGTGGAGGAAGGCGCTCCCCTCAGGTGGCTGGTGGAAGGTGACGACGACGTCGACGTTGGGCGCCATCCACTGCTCCTCGAGGCCGGGCTCGAGGGCCCGCACGACCGACGGCCAACCGACGAGGTCGCAGACCATTGCCACTCGGGCCGCCTCCACATAGGGGTCGTCGAAGACCGCGGTCGGACGGAAGCGGTACCAGTTCGACAGGGTCGGGGCGATCGGGCGTTGCCGGTCCCACTCGTCGCGTGTCAACCAGCCGATCGGCCGGCACTCGAGGTTGTCCCAGAAGCGGTAGTTCGTGTCCTCCTCTTCCTCCAACTCCTCCATCGACTTCAGCTCGTGGGGCCCGGGTACCACGGGGTGCTCGGTCCAGTCGTAGACGATGCCTTCCCGGCCATCGGGGTCGGCCATCGTCCACACGACGGCCTGGCTGATCGGGCGACCCTCTTGGGTCATGGCGACGCGCACGCACTGACTGCGGCGCCCGGCTTGGAGCGTCTCGGCGTGGAGGTCGACCGGGGCGAACGCGGCCACGCCGAGGAAGTTCACGGCGAGGGTGGCGGGGCGGGGGAACGCGGAATGGGCGCCGGCGGCCCGCAGGAGCAGGGCGGCGATGTAGCCGCCGCAGGGGCCCCAGATCTCCCACGCCGGGTCGAGGGTGACGGTCCAGTGCCCGTCACCACCGTCCAGCCTCGTGTCGACCTCGAGATCACCCATGCGACGGCGACAATAGGGTGAGGCCATGGCATGGGAGCGCCCGGTTTTGGGCCGGTGGTTCGAAGAGTTCGAGGTCGGCCAGGTCGTGCCCCACGCGCTGACCCGCACGATCACCGAGTCCGACAACATCGGCTTCAGCGTCGCGACCCTCAACCCGGCCCCCCTGCACCTCGACAGCCACTACGCCGCCGAGACCGAGTTCGGCCGCCCGCTGGTCAACTCGATGCTCACCCTCGCCCTGCTCGTCGGCATCTCCGTGCACGAGACGACCCACGGCACGACCGTGGCCAACCTGGGCTTCGAGCAGGTGACCTTCCCGGCACCGCTGTTCCCGGGTGACTCGGTCCATGCCGAGACCGAGGTCATGGCCGTGCGGGACTCGGGCAGCCGCCCCGACGCCGGCATCGTCACCTTCGAGCACCGCGCGTACAACCAGGACGACACCCTGGTCTGCCGCGCCACCCGCACCGCCCTCATGCACCGCTGTCCCCCCTGAGGCCGACCTGGTTGACAGGATCCTGTTGCCGCTGATCTCGGGCCGCGGCGATGGCGTGGGCGGCTCCCTCAGCTGTCGGCGCTGTCGAGGAGGGTGCGGGCCTGGCGGGCGAGGGGCTCGTCGACCATCTGGCCCTCGAAGGCGATGGCCGCGGAGCCGTCGGCCACCGCCGCGTCGTAGGCCTCGAGCAGGCGGCGGGCCCGGTCGAGCTCGTCGCCCGAAGGGGAGAAGGCCCCGTGGGCCCAGGCCACCTGGGCGGGGTGGATGCAGAGCTTGCCTCGATAGCCCAGCGAGCGACCGACGGCGGCATCGGCCCGGAAATGCGCCTCGTCGGACAGGTCCGTGACCACCTGGTCGATGGCGAGGGTCCCGGTGAGCCGGGCCGCGAGGGCCACCCGGGACCGGGCGTAGAGGACCTCGGTGCCCTCGGTCGTGCGGACGCCCCCCAGGTCGGCGACGTAGTCCTCGGCCCCGAAGTAGGCGGCGGGGACGCGGATGTCGGCGGTGACCTCGCCGGCCCGTTCCACACCCGCCGCCGTCTCCAGCCCGGCCACGATCATCAGGTCACTCAGCCCCTGGCGGTCCAGGGCATCGGCCACGATGGCCACCTGCTCGGCGGACTCCAGCTTGGGGACGACCACGCCGGCGATCCCGGCCACGAGGGCCGTGGCCACATCGTCGGCGAACCACTCGCTGGGCACGGCGTTCACCCGCACGTGAACCGCCAGACCCGGGTGCCCGTCCCGCAACGCCTCCGCCGCTCGGGCCACGACGGAGCGGGCGTCGACCTTGGCTTCGGCGGGTACGGCGTCCTCCAGGTCCAGCACCACACCGTCGGGCCCGGACCGGGGGAGCTTGGCCAGCACCTCGGCTCGGTTCCCCGGCGCGAACAAGAGTGAGCGGAGACGCACGGCGGCGAGCGTACGGGGACCCCGGCGAGGCGTGGTAGCTCTACGGCGTGGCTGAACCGTTGCTCGTGCCCGTCCCCCGGGACGTCGACCTGTCCGAGCGACGCCTGCCGGAGGACGTGGCCATCCGCGAGATCGTCGACCCGAGCCTCCCGCCGCAGGGCTATGAGCTCACGCTGACCGACTCCGCCGTCACCCTCCAGCACGCCGACGACGCGGGGCGACGGTACGGCCTCCAGACGCTGGAGCAGCTGCAGCGTCAGGGTCTCCGAGCCGGACGGGTCCGCGACTGGCCCGACCTGGCCCACCGCGGCCTGATGCTGGACATCAGCCGTGACCGGGTCCCCGACCGGGCGTGCCTGTTGGCGCTGCTGGACCGGATGGCGCGGGTGCGGCTGAACCACCTCGAGCTGTACACGGAGCACACATTCGCCTACGCCGACCACGAGGACGTCTGGCGCGACGCCTCCCCGATGACCCGGGAGGACGTGCGCTGGCTGGAGGGCGAGGCGACCACACGGGGGATCGACCTCGTGGCCAACCAGAACTGCTTCGGTCACTTCGAGCGGTGGTTGCGCCTCGACCGCTACCGGCCGCGGGCCATCGACCCGTCGGCGACCCGGCCCCTCTCGCTGGCGCCGACCGAGGACAACGCCCGCTTCGCCCTCGATCTGGTCGCCGAGCTCACCGACATCCACACGAACACCGCGGTGAACATCGGCTGTGACGAGGTCTTCGAGCTCCACGGCGACAAGGACCGGTTCATCGAGCACCTCGGCCGGCTCCTCGACGGCACCCGGGCCCTGGGTCGCCACCCCCGGTTCTGGGCCGACATGATCCACGGTGATCCCGCGGCCGCCGCCGAGCGCGTGGGCGACGCCACCGCGCTGCTCTGGCACTACGAGGCACCGATGGCGGAGAGCTCAGCCGACGTGCTCGGCGCGCTCGACCTGTCGGAGCCCTTCGCCACGGTCGCCCAGGACTGGATCGACAGTGAGGCCTACCTCGGCTTCGGGCCCCGGGCCGAGCGCTTCGCCGATGCGGGCATCGACTGGTGGGTCAGCCCCGGCACCAGCGGCTGGAACTCGCTGGTCGGGCGCTGGTCCAACGCTCGGGCCAACGCCCTCGACGCCGTGTCCTGTGCGGCCCGGTACGGAGCCTCCGGGATCCTCGTCACCGAGTGGGGCGACAACGGCCACCTTCAGCCGCCCACGGTGATGTGGCCGGCCCTGACCTACGCCGCGTCCGTGGCCTGGTGCCGGGTGGCCAACGTCGATTTGGACGTGGCTGCGGCCCTGGACCGTCACGTGCTGCCCGACGAAACCGGTCGAGCCGGGGCCGCGCTGCTGGAGGCGGGCGAGGTCTACCGCCGCACCGGCGTCGTCCAGCCCAACGGCTCGGCCCTCCACGATGCGCTGGCGGGCGGCGGCACGGGTGGCGTCGGCGACCCCACCGAGGCCACCATCGCCGAGGTCGTCGCCACCCTGGACCGGGCCGACGACGAGCTCGCCGCCGCCGTCTTCACCGACCCTGACCGGGCGATCACCCGGCGCGAGCTGCGGCAGGCTGTGGCGCTGGCCCGCCACGGTGCGTGGCGCCTGGCCCGCATCCACGAGCTCGCTACGCCGGACAACGAGGCCCTGGCCTCCGATCTCGCCCACCTGCGCGAGGAGCAGGCGGCCTGCTGGGACGCCCGCAGTCGCCCAGGGGGCCGGGAGGACAGCCTGGGCCGGCTCCCCAGCCCTTCGGAATCGACGCCGGGACCCTGACGGTTGCTCCTCAGGAGCCGTCGTCCCGCCGGTCGGTGCGGGTCGGTCGGTCCGCCTGATCTACGTTCTCTCCCGTGACCGAACTGCGATTTGACGACGTCGAAGCCATCAACGCCGCGGCGGGTGGCGACTATGGGGACTGGGGCCGGGAGATCGAGATCACCCAGGAGATGATCAACCAGTTCGCCGAGCTGACCGGCGACCACCAGTGGATCCACGTGGACATCGAGCGGGCCAACGCCGGCCCCTTCGGTGGGCCGATCGCCCACGGCTTCCTGACCCTGTCGCTGCTCCCGGCCCTCTCCGGCGGGACCGACCTCGCCGTCACCGGCCATGCCAACGCCGTCAACTACGGCGCTGACGGGCTGCGCTTCCTGGCTCCGGTCCCCGCCGGCAGCAAGGTCCACGCCCGCAGCAAGCTGGTCAGCGCCGAGGCCAAAGGCAGCGGCACGCTCGTCAAGACCGAGACCGCCGTCCACGTGGTCGGCGTCGAGAAGCCCAGCCTCATCTACCAGATGCTCGTGCTCTACATGGGATGACCGTCCGGGTCGCGTCAGGCGGTCGGGGGGCCGAGGCCGAGGCGGACCAGGAGATCGTCCAACAGGGCGTCGGTCGACGGCCAGGGGCCGTCGGGCGCGCACCCCAACAGGCTGACCATGCCGTGGATCCAGGTGTGGACCTGGACGGCGACGAATGCGGGGTCCCGTCCGTCGTGGCGGGCGTCGAGGATGTCGGCCACCATGGCCACCAGCGTGTCGAAGGCACTCATGCCGATGGGCACGGCCCGCTCGGGCAGGTTGCGGGTGCCGGAGAACATGACCGCGTACCGGCCGGGATGCTCGAGGGCGAAGCGGACGTAGGCGTCCCCCGCCGCCCGTAACCGGGCCGACGGCTCGGGTTCGTCGAGGGTGGCGGCGATGGCCGCCTGGAACTCGTCCCAGCAGTGCTCGACGGCGGCGACCAGCAGGGCGTCCTTGTCCGCGAAGTGGTTGTAGACCGCCATCGGCGAGACGCCGGCCCGTTTGGCCGCGGCCCGCAGGCTGACCCCGTCGACCGAACCGGTCTCGGCGATCAGTTCGACGGCGGCATCGATCAGGTCGACCCGGAGGCGTTCGCCTTGGCCTCGGGGATTGCGCTCCCGTGTGACCGCTTTCACGTTGACGAGCGTAGATGTACGAGCGTAAACACACAACCATGTTCACCCGGATCGGCCAGTTCACCGTCCGTCGCCGGCGCCTCGTGCTGGTGCTGACCGTCGCCGTCGTCATCCTTGCGGGCGGGCTCGGCGGCGCGGTGTTCGACCGGCTGTCCAGCGGCGGCTTCGCCGACCCGGATGCGGAGTCCACCAGGGCCGACGACCTGCTCGAGGCCCGCTTCGGCGCCGGGGCCCCCAACGTCGTCCTCCTGGTCACCGCCGGCGACGGCGATGTCGACGCACCCGAGGTGGCGGCCGTCGGCCAGCAGCTGACCGACGAACTGGCCGCCTACCCCAAGGCCGACGACGTCGTGTCGTACTGGTCGCTCGGCTCGCCGCCACCGCTGCGGAGCGAGGACGGCTCGGCTGCCATGGTCGTGGGCCGGTTGGCCGGCGACCAGGACGACTGGCAGGACGCCGCCGACGGCCTGGCCGACACCTTCAGCGGTGGGCGCGGTCCGGTGACCGTCGAGGTCGGGGGCTCGGTCGAGATCTTCAACCAGATCGGTGAGACCATCGAGGGCGATCTGGCCCGGGCCGAGAGCGTGGCCGTGCCCATCACCCTGATCCTGCTCATCATCGTGTTCGGCGGCGTGGTGGCCGCCCTCCTCCCTGTCGGGGTCGGGATGCTGGCGGTGCTCGGCGCCTTCTTCGTCCTCTGGCTGGTCACCGCGGTGACCGACGTCTCGGTGTTCTCCATCAACCTGGTGACGGCCATGGGGCTCGGCTTGGCCATCGACTACAGCCTGTTCGTGGTGTCCCGGTTCCGAGAGGAGCTGCACGCCGGGCGCAGCGTCGACGACGCCGTCGTGCGCACCGTCGAGACGGCGGGGCGCACGGTCGCCTTCAGCGCCCTCACCGTGGCCGCGTCCCTCTCCGCCCTGCTCATCTTCCCGCTGTTCTTCCTGCGCTCGTTCGCCTACGCCGGCATCGGGGTGATCCTGGTCGCCATGCTGGCCTCGCTGGTCAGCCTCCCCGCCCTGCTGGCCGTGCTCGGCCCGCGGGTCGATCGCTGGCGGGTCTTCCGTCACCGGGAGACGCCGGCCGTCGGCACGGGGTTCTGGCACCGCCTGGCCACCGCGGTCATGCGCCGGCCGCTCGTGGTGACCGTCGCCGTGGTGGCGTTGCTGGTCGGCCTCGGCCTGCCCTTCCTGCAGGCGCAGTTCGGATCTCCGGACCACCGGGTGCTGCCCGAGGGCAATCCCGCCCGCGAGGTGTCCGAGGCCCTGCGGGACGACTTCGTGTCCGACGAGGCCGACGCCTTCCCGGTGGTCGCCCTCGGGA
This sequence comes from Acidimicrobiales bacterium, assembly GCA_036525535.1. Lineage (GTDB taxonomy): Bacteria > Actinomycetota > Acidimicrobiia > Acidimicrobiales > DATDAH01 > DATDAH01. The sequence goes on along the minus strand of DATDAH010000368.1, from coordinate 25,166 downwards.
CGGTGGACGACACCGACGTCGAGGCCTACGCCACCGAGCTGTCGGCCCTGCCCGGCATCGCCCGGGTCGACGCCCGCACCGGTCGTTACGCCGACGGCACGCTGCTCATCGGCCCCGACGCCACCACCGAGCAGTTCCGGGCCGACGGGGCGACGTGGTTCAGCCTCGTGCCCACCGTCGAACCCATCTCGGAGGAGGGCGAGGCCTTGGTCGAGTCCGTCCGGGGCCTCGACGCCCCCCTCGACGAGGTCCTGGTCGGCGGGATGGGCGCCCAGCAGATCGACGTGAAGGACGCCATCTTCGGCCTCGTGCCCTGGGCGGCCCTGTGGATCGCGGTAGCCACGTTCATCCTGCTGTTCGCCATGTTCGGGTCGATCCTGGTGCCGGTGAAGGCCCTGGTCCTCAACACGCTGAGCCTGACCGCCACCTTCGGGGCCATGGTCTGGATCTTCCAGGAGGGCCATGGTGCCGGCCTGCTGGACTTCACGCCGACCGGGCTGACCGACACGACGACGCCGATCCTCATGTTCTGCATCGCCTTCGGGCTGTCGATGGACTACGAGGTCTTCCTCCTCTCCCGTATCAAGGAGGAGTACGACCGGACCGGCGACAACGAGCACGCCGTGGCGGCGGGCCTGGAGCACACCGGCCGCATCGTCACCGCCGCCGCCTTGCTGCTGGCCGTCACGTTCCTGGCCTTCGCCACCTCGGGCATCACCTTCATCAAGCTCTTCGGTCTTGGCCTCGCCATGGCCGTGGTGATGGACGCCACGATCGTGAGGGCCCTGATCGTGCCCGCGTTCATGAAGCTGGCCGGTGACGCCAACTGGTGGGCCCCGGGGCCGCTCAAGCGCCTTCAGCAGCGCTTCGGCCTCCACGAGGCCGCGCCCGACGAGGTCGACCGCGCCGCCGCGGCCTCAGCCCTCGTCCAGCCAGTCGGCAATGGCCGGCAGGGCGGTGCGGTCCTGGAGGAAGAACGCGTGCCCACCGTCGAACCAGCGGAGATCCGCGCCCTCGATCTGACGGGCGAGCGCCTCCTGGTTGGCGGGCAGGGCGATGCCGTCGAAGCGCCCCGCGGCGATCAGGACGGGTAGCTGCAGCTGCGGGAGCCGGTCCCACACATCGTGATGGGACCGGGCCTGCAACTGGTGGCGCTCGCCCTCGGTCGGCTCGCCCCCGGCAAGGCCGGCCATCACCTCGGTCCAGAACGCCCGCAGCTCGGGGTCGCCGACCGTGCGGTCGTCGAGCCAAGCCACCTGCTGCGCCAGGCGCTCGTCGTCGGCCATGTCCAGCAGCGTGTGGAGCGGCGAGGACGACCCGCCTGCTCCGCCCGGCGACGTGCAGGCCAGCACCAGGCGCTCGATGCGCTCGGGCGCGGTGACGGCCAGCTCCTGGGCGACCATGCCGCCGAAGGAGATCCCGAGGACCCGGCAGATGTCCCAGCCCACGTGGTCGAGAAGGCCGACGGCGTCCGCCGCGTAGTCGGCCATCGTCGGCTCCCGGTGCGGGTCGTCGGGTACGGAACGGCCGAGTCCGCGGTGGTCGTAAGCCAGGATCTCGAAGCGCTCGGCCAGCACCGCCTCGTCCTGGGTCCGGGGCAGCCGTCGGAGGTCGCTGCCGGAGCCCGAGATGGACAGCAGCCGGGGCTGCCCTGGCGTCCCGGCCAGCTCGTACTCGATCCTCACCCCGTCCAGCGGCGCCGTCGCCACCTCAGTTGGCGGAGAGGTCGTTGGGGAAGAGGGCGAGGCGGGCGAGGTCGTCGTCGGGCTGGCGGCGGAGGACGGCCCGCCAGAGGTCGTCGGGCTCGGTGGTCGTCACATCGTCCGGCTCGGCGTCCACGACGAACCAGCCGCCCATGGCCAGCTCGTCCTCCAACTGGCCGGGACCCCACCCCGAGTAGCCGGTGAAGAGGCGCACGCCGCCGACATCGCCCACGAGACGGACGGGATCGGCCTCGAGGTCGAGCACCCCGATGCCGGCGTGAACCGGGGTGAGCCCCTCCGGGGGGTCCTCGGCGACGAGGCGCCCGAGGCCGAGCACGGCGCCCTGCTCGACCGGGCCGCCGATGAAGACCGCGGGTGGGTTGGCCGCCAGATCGGCCCACTGCGGCACGGCGTCGGCCAGGTCGATGGGGGAGGGGCGGTTGAGCACGACGCCGAGGGCGCCCTCCTCGTTGTGCTCGATCATGAACACCACGGTCCGGCGGAAGTTGGGGTCCTCCAGGGGCGGACCGGCCACCAGGAGGCGACCCCGGGTCGGCGCCGAGCCGAAGCTCACGCCGGCGACTCGGGCTGGTTGAGCTCGATCAGGTTGCCGGCGGGGTCGTGGAAGAAGGACTGCCGGCCCGCGCCGGGAAACGAGGACGGCGCGGTGGCGTCGACGCCCTCTTCGACGAGTCGGGCCCGGACGGCGTCCACGTCGTCGACCTGGAAGGCAAAGTGCTGGCCGTCCGGGGCGGTGTGGTCTTCGACCTCGATCAGGTGGATCTGCACGGCGCCGGCGCTCAGCCACACACCAGGGATGCCGAAGTCCGGGCGTTCGATGCGGGTCAGGCCGAGGACGTCCTCGTAGAACCGGCCGGTGACCTCGGCGTCGTCGACGTTCAGCGAGACGTGGTGCACGCCACCGAGCAGCCTCACGACTGGTCCTCCAGGCCCGGCCAGAACGAGCGCAGGTGCTCGGAGAACTCATCGCTGCCGTGGCCCTCTTCTTTCAGCGCGGTCAGAAATGAGGTCACGAGGGCACGATAGAACTCCTCGCTCACGGGCGGGGCCAGGGTGTAGCCCCGCTCGTCGGCCCGGTTGGCCAGGTTGCTGGCGATGCGGAAGAAGGCATGGGACAGGTATTCGGCCTCATCGGCGGGGATCTCTGCGGTCCAGCGCACCTCGTCGACACCAGCGGCGGCCTTCTCCCACTCGTCGAGGTAGTGGACGAAGGTGGCGACCGTGTCGTCCGGCAGCCAGACGCCGTCACCTCCGGGCGCGTCGACGGTCTCGTCGAGGGCCTTTCGGGCGTAGCCCACCCATGCTGTGACGCTCGTGGCCGAGACCGGCCCGATCTGCACACGCACTACGACCGAGCCTACGCCTCGCTCCCCCGGCCGTCAGGTCCCGGTGTCGGGCTGGGGTCGCCCGGACGACGGGGGGTAGCGTCGTTCCGCTCGCATCCGGCCCAACGAAGGAAACCTCATGCCCGAAGCTGTCGTCGTCGCCGCCACCCGGAGCCCCATCGGCCGGGCCAACAAGGGATCCCTGGTCGACATGCGCCCGGACGACCTGGCCACCCAGGTCGTCACGTCCCTCCTGAGAGGGTCCGGCGTGGACGGCACCGAGGTCGAGGACCTGATCATGGGCTGCGGTCAGCCCGCGGGGGAGTCCGGCTACAACATCGGCCGCGTGGTCGCCGTCGAAAGCGGGATGCCCGACGTCCCCGGCGTCACCGTCAACCGCTACTGCTCGTCGTCGCTGCAAACGACCCGGATGGCCGCCCACGCCATCATGGCGGGCGAGGGCGACTGCTTCATCTCAGCCGGCGTCGAGACGGTCAGCCGCTTCATGAGCGGGATGTCCGACGGCATGCCGGGCACCACCAACCCGACGTTCGACGCCGCCCGGGCTCGCACCGCGGAACGGGCGCAGGGCGGGGCCGGAGCCTGGGCCCCGCCCGAGGGCCTGCCCGACATCTACATCGCCATGGGCGAGACGGCCGAGAACGTGGCCGAGTACAAGCAGGTCCCCCGGGAACGGATGGACGAGTTCGCCGCCCTGTCCCAGCAGCGGGCGGTGAAGTCCCAGCAGGAGGGTTGGTTCGACTGGGAGATCACCCCGGTCACCCTCCCCGACGGCACCGTGGTCAGCAAGGACGACGGGCCCCGGGACGGCACGACCAAGGAGAAGCTCAGCGAGCTGAAGCCCGTGTTCCGGCCCGACGGCACGATCACGGCGGGGAACGCCTGCCCGCTCAACGACGGCGCCGCGGCCGTGCTGGTCATGAGCGACACGAAGGCCAAGGCCCTCGGTCTGACCCCGCTGGCCCGGATCGTGGCCTCCGGCGTCTCCGGGCTGAGCCCCGAGATCATGGGCCTCGGTCCCATCGAGGCGTCCAAGCAGGCCATGGCCCGGGCCGGGATGAGCATCGGCGACATCGACCTGGTCGAGATCAACGAGGCCTTCGCCGCCCAGGTCATCCCCTCGGCCGACGAGCTGGGCATCGAGTGGGACAAGCTGAACGTGGCCGGCGGCGCCATCGCCCTGGGTCACCCGTTCGGCATGACCGGCGCTCGCATCACGGCCACCCTGATCCACAACCTCCGGGAGCACGACAAGACCTTCGGCCTGGAGACCATGTGCGTCGGAGGGGGACAGGGCATGGCCATGATCTTCGAGCGGCTCGCTTGAGGTAGCTGCTCCGCTGCGGGACGGGGAGGGGGCCTCCCTGGCTCCTGACGCAAACGAGCGAAACCGTCGCTCAGGAAGGCCCCCTCCCCGTCCCTGCGTCGGTGGTCACTGAGGCTTGTGCTCGATGATCTCGACCTGCAGTTGAGGTGGAGGGTTGGGCTGCGGGTCAGCGGTGACTTGGCCTCTGACCTCGCTTACGACTGCCTCGGCGGGTCGTTTTCGGTGTGGTGGGCGCTCAGGCTTGGACGTAGGGGTTTTCGCCGGCGGCGTGGTCGGTGACGTCGAGGATCTCGGTGACCTCGGGGATGTTGTCCCGCAGGGCCACCTCGATGCCGTTGCGCAGGGTCTGGGCGGCCATGCCACAGCCCTGACAGCCTCCGCTCAGGCGGAGTGAGACCACGCCGGACTCGCTGACCTCGACCAACTCGGCCCGGCCGCCGTGGCTGGCCACGGCGGGGTTGATCTGGCGCTCCAGCACGGTCCGGACCCGCTCCTCGACGGTGCCGGTGAGCTCGCCGAGCGGCTCCGCCATCTCGGGGCTGACCGCGCCGGCCGGTGGCCGGTTGGGGTTGTCCAGGACCAAGCCCGGGTTGAGCAGGTCCCGGCCCATGTCCAGCGTGGCGCCCTCGAGGAAGTCCCGGCTGCCATCGGGGACCACCACCGTCAGGTCGCCGAGGTCGCGGACCAGGTCGTCGGGATCGGCGTGCTCGGTGCCCTGGAAGTAGAGGTCGTAGACGAACTCGGTGGCGTTGGCCCCGACCACCTCGACCCACAGGGCCAGCCCGTCGGGCTCGGGCTCGTCGGCCCGCATGGCCAGGACCCGCTTGCGGGCCTTGTCGGTGACGGAGAAGGAGTCGCTCACTCCGGCCAGGATACGGAACGGCGGGCGCGGTGGGTCTGTGTCATCGGATCGTCATGGTCTGATGTGAGGAAAAGCGGGCAAGAACCTCATGTGACTGTAATCACATGGCTGAATGTTGCGATTTCGTGACGACCACGGTGATCCTGTCCGTCACCCCACCAAGAGAAGCGCCGTCCGGTCCTCCGAGTTCGGAGCGACCGGCCAACGGCCCGCTCGAGCCGCGTCCCTCCGGGCCGGCCGGTGATCCCCTCACCTCCGAGCCCTGCCGCGCGCCCTCTGTCCGGTGGGGGTAGTCCCCCCCCAAGGAGCACACCCCCCTGTGCGCTACATGAAGAAGAAGATCGGGCTGACGGCACTGTGCCTGATGCTCGCCCTGAGCCTGATCGGTGCCGTCGACGGCGGCGTGGCGTCCGCCAGTGATGCCGGCAGCTCGACGACGGTTCCTCCGACCTCGGAGGTCCCGGCCGCGAGCACAGCCCCTCCGACCACCGTGGCCCCGGCCCCGACGACCACCCAAGCTCCGGCTTCCCGGTCGACCGCGGCGCGTCGTGGCCCCGATCCCCGGTGGATCGACTACGGCGACTGTGGTCGTGGCTACACCGCCTGCCACGTGGCCAAGGCCCACCAGCGGGACGGTAATTTCCAATGGCGACACGGCCGTTGGTTCCGATGGGGGTCGGAGCGCGTCCGCGGCACCCGCGGTGAGACCTGGCTCAACTTCCAGCGGGAGGCCCGCCAGGTGCGGGCGTACCTCTTCGCCCTGCAGGTGGCTCGCCATCGGCAGGCGCTGGTGAGTGACTGGTCCGGCGTCGCCCACTGCGAGTCGGGCGGCAACTGGGCCCTCGCGTCCGGCAACGGGTACTACGGCGGTCTCCAGTTCAGCCTCGGCACCTGGCGCGCCTACGGCGGCGCCGGCATGCCGAACGAGAAGCCGGCTTGGTACCAGGCGACCATCGCCGAGCGGATCCGCGTCCGGTCCGGGCTGGACCACTGGCCCGGCTGCGGCGCCTACTACGGCTGACCTCACCGTCGGCCGTTTCGCCGGAGGCCCGTCCCGCAACGGCGCGGGGCGGGCCTTCGTCGTTTCCCGGTCGCCCTCAGCCGAAGGAGCCGTGGCGGCCTTCGCCACCGGCGAAGCGGGCGGCGCCCTCGAGGGTCTCTCCGCTGGCGATGGTGACCAAACCGAGCTCGGTCTCCCGCAGGAGGGCGTCCTCCAGGCTCAACGACCACTGGTCGTAGGAGGACTCGCGGTCCGAGCGGGCGCAGTGCTGGGGAAAGCGGGCGATGTCGTTGGCCAGGGCGACGGCGGCGGTCAGGGCCTGGCCGGGGTCGACCAGCCGGTTGGCCAGGCCCATGGCCAGGGCCTCGTCGCCGGACACGCCCCGACCGGTGAGGATGAGGTCCAGCGCGTGGCTGTGGCCGATGAGGCGGGGGAGCCGGATCGTGCCGCCGTCGCACAGGGGCACGCCCCAGCGCCGGCAGTAGACGCCGAAGACGGCGTCGGTGGCGGCCACCCGCAGGTCGCACCAGATGGCCAGCTCCAGCCCACCGGCCACGGCGTGGCCCTCGACGGCGGCGATGACCGGCTTGTCCAGCAGCATCCGGGTCGGCCCCATCGGCCCATCACCGTCGACCGTCACCCGGTTGCCCCGCCCGTCGGCCACGCCCTTCAGGTCGGCGCCGGCGCAGAAGGTCCCGTCCGCTCCGGTCAGAACGGCGACGCTGAGGTCCTCGTCCTCCTCGAACCGGCGGAAGGCGTCGGCCAGCTCTGCCGCGTGGGGTCCGTCCACGGCGTTGCGCACGTCCGGTCGATCGATGGTGACGACGGCGACGGCCCCGTCGGCCTCGAAGTGGATGGTCATGGAGCGCAGAGTAGGTCCAACGGGGTGTTGGCGGACCGGTCGTTCAGGCGGGTTTGACGGCATGGCCGCGCGTGCTGACCCGGACCCAGGGGGGCATCTTGGCGATGGACTCCCGGCGGGCCTCGACCAGCTCGAAGCCGGCCGCGGGGATGGCCTGGTCGGTGGTGCGGGTCAGGTGGCAGTTGCCGGCGCACCGCTTCCACAGGGGCTCGATGCGGTGCTGCCAGCGGTGACGCTTGGGGTTCTCGACGGCGGCTATGTGCTCGAGGAAGACGAAGAGCCCGCCCGGGCGCAGGACCCGGTGGATCTCCGCCAGCGCGGCCTCGTGGTCCGGCACCGAGCAGAGGACGAGGGTCGACACGACCACGTCGAAGCTGCCGTCCGCGAACGGGATGGGATCGACGCCCGCATCGGCGATCTCGATCGGGAACGGGGCCGACCCGGCCTCGGCCTTCGCGGCCAGCTTGGCCCGCATGAACCGGTCCGGCTCGGCCAAAACGAGGCGGGTCACGGTGGCCGGGTAGTGCTCCAGGTTCAGCCCGGTCCCCGGACCGATCTCGAGCACCTCACCGGCCACGGCGCCCAGGAGGGCGGCCCGCCAGTCCCGCAGGCCGGCCGCCTCGGTCTTGGCGAACGACCGGTCGTACCACGCAGCCATCAGTCGGGACACGCCGGGACTGTAGGCCCGAAACCATGCCCGGCCGGCGGGGCGAGGTGGACGAGACTGGCGTCGTGGCGCACCCCTATTGGCCGTTGTTCGACATCCGGGTGCGCACGCCCCGCCTCGAGTTGCGGCCGCCGACGGACGAGGACCTGCTGGCGCTGGTCGACCTGATCCGCCGCGGGATCCACGAGCCGACGATGATGCCGTTCTCCAACCCGTGGACCGACACGCCGTCGCCGTGGCTGGAGCGCCAGGCGTTGCAGTGGAACTGGCGGCAGCGGGCCGACTGGACGAAGGAGGGCTGGGCTCTGGGCTTCGCCGTCGTGGTGCGCGACCCCGAGCCCACGATCGTCGGCGTCCAGGACCTCTTCGCCAAGAACTTCCACCTCACCGGTGTGGCCGAGAGCGGCTCGTGGTTGGGGATGGAGCACCAGGGCAAGGGCATCGGCAAGGAGATGCGGGCGGCCATCCTCCACTTCGGCTTCGCCGGCCTCCGGGCCCGCTGGCTCGAGACCTTCGCCTGGGAGGACAACGCCTCCTCCCTCGGCGTCACCGAGCGCCTCGGCTACGAGCCCAACGGCGTGGAGATGGACCTCCGGCGGAACCAGGGCCAGGTCCTGCGCCGCTACCGGATGACCCGGGAGACATGGGAGCAGCAGCGACGCCGCGACATCCGCATCGAGGGCCTCGAGCACTGCTTCGACATGTTCGGCCTTCCGCAGGCCGTCGCCGGGGCCGACGCCTGCCGGGGGGGCTGGTGTGTCGTGACCCTGCCCGTCGACGGTGACGCCACGGTCGAGGTCGTCGACCGCTTCACGAAGGTCGCCACCCGCCAAGCCAAGGGCCAGCTCGGCGCGGTCGGCGTCGACATCCCGATCGGCCTGTCCGACGGCCCGCCCCGCCAGTGCGACATCGAAGCCCGGGCCCTGCTGGGCGACCGCCGGTCATCGGTCTTCGCCGCCCCGGTCCGGCCGGTGCTCGGGGCCCGGTCCTTCGAGCAGGCCCTCAGCCGGTCCCGGGCGGCCGGCGGGGTCGGCCTGTCGAGGCAGTCGTGGAACCTCGTGCCCAAGGTCGGCGAGGTCGACCGCCTGCTCGACCCGACCCGGCAGGGCAGCATCTTCGAATGCCATCCCGAGGCTGCCTTCGCCGCGGTTCACGGCGTCCCGATGGCGCACCCCAAGAGGAGTCGGCCGGGCCGGGACGAACGCCTGGCCACCCTCCGGCCACTCGTCCCCGGCATCGACGCCCTCGTGGTCAAGCCGCCGGGCGGAGCTGCGGTCGACGACGTCCTCGACGCCGCCGTGGTCGCTCTCACGGCCCGCGCCCTGCTGGCCGGTAAGGCGCGTCGCCTCGGCGAACGCCGGCACGACGCCAAGGGCCTGGTCATGGAGATCGTCATCCCGGAGGCAGGCGCCTTCCCGTAGTGGTACTCCTGAGGGCCACCGGGCGACGGTGGTCGTACCATCGGCCCACACGACCAGGGGGTGTCGCATGCAGCGGTTGACTGGCCTCGACGCCGGGTTCCTCTCCATGGAGACGCCCACCGCCCCGATGCACGTGGCCGGGCTGGCCATCTTCGACCCGTCCGCGGTCGAGGGCCGTTTCGACGTCGACCACCTGCGCGAGGTCTACGAGCCCCGCCTCCACCTGGCCCCGCCCTTCCGCCGCCGACTGCGGGAGGTTCCCTTCGGCCTCCACCATCCGCTGTGGATCGAGGACCCTGACTTCGACATCGACTGGCACCTGCGCCACGTGGCCGTCCCCGCTCCCGGAGGGCCGCGAGAGCTGGCCGAGCTGGCCGCCCACCTCAACGCCATCCCCCTCGACCGCAGCCGCCCGCTGTGGGAGATGTGGCTGATCGACGGCGTGGCCGGCGGGCACGTGGCCGTGCTCAGCAAGGTCCACCACGCCGCCATCGACGGGGCATCCGGCAACGAGATCACCGTGGCCACCCTCGACATCGCCCAGGAAGGCAGCGAGGTCCCACCCCCTGAGGTGGCGTGGACGCCTGACGCCGCCCCGTCCGACGCCTCGATGCTGACCCACGCCACCCTCTCGCTGCTGGCCTCGCCGGTCGGCGTGGTGAGGGCGGTCCGGCGCAGCATCGACGCCGCCCTCGGGCGGCGGAGCCTGCCCCGCTCCAGCTCGCCGCCCGCGCCGTTCGCCGCCCCCAAGACATCGATCAACGGCCCCCTCACCCGCCAACGGGTGTTCGCCATGACCTCCCTGTCCCTCCCCGCGGTCAAGGCCATCAAGGTCCACCACGACGTCAAGGTCAACGACGTCGTGCTGGCCCTCTGCGCCGGTGCCCTGCGTCGCTGGTTCGAGGACCGGGGCGAGGACCTGTCCGGACCGCTCGTGGCCATGGTCCCGGTGTCGGTGCGGGCCGAGGGGGAGAAGGGGGCCATGGGCAACCGGGTGTCCTCGATGTTGGTGAGCCTGGCCACCGATGTCAGCGACCCGGCCCTGCGGCTGCAGGTGATCGGCGACGCCACCCGGGAGGCCAAAGAACGCCACGCCGTCGGCGCAGACGCGCTGACCGATTGGGCCGAGTTCGCGGCGCCGGCGCTGTTGGGCCGGGCCGCCCGCCTCTACTCCCGCATGCACCTCGCCAACCTGCACCGGCCCGTGTTCAACGTGACCATCTCCAACGTCCCCGGCCCGCCGTTCCCGCTCTACTCGGCCGGGGCCCGGCTGGCCGCCAACTACCCGATGGGGCCGATCTTCGACGGGGCCGGCCTGAACATGACCGTCATGAGCTACCAGGACCAGCTCGACTTCGGCCTCCAGGGCGATCCCGCGCTGCTGGGCGACCCGTGGGTCCTGGCGGGGTTCCTCGAGGATGCCTTGGCGGAGCTGGCCGCCACCGTCCCCGAGCTGGAGGGGGAGGCGTTGGTGACCCAGCCCTTCGGCGCCGAGGTCGCCAACCGGGCGCCGGCCGCCTTGACGAGCGAGGACCTGACCGTGATCGAGGACACCGACGAGCTGATCACCCGGGCCCAGGAGGCCCTCGGCCGGGCCCAAGCCGACCGGGCCGACGCCGCCGCCATCAAGGCCGCCCTCGACCAGCTCCGCCGCGCCGCCGACTTCACCCAACCCGCCTGACGCGCTCTGATCCACCAGGCGGGGCGCCGGCGACACGATTTCGTACCCAGAACTTGGCCGCACTTGACCGGTCACGTAGTCGACGGGCCGCAGTCGGTGGGGGAGGATCACGTCGTGACCACCGCTGCCATCGAGGCCCTCCGGGCCGACCACACCGCCTTCTCCCGCCTGGCCGACACGTTCACGGCCGAGGACTGGAACGCCCCCAGCGCCTGTGAGGGCTGGGCCGTCCGGGACGTGCTCGGGCACATGACCCAGCTCTTCCGCCAGGTCGTCGACCCCGTCTCCCTACCGCCGGCGGACGCCTCCGGCCTGACCGAGCGCACCCAGGACCGCTGGGTCGAGGCGCTCCGGGACCTCCCGGTCGAGGACGTGCTGGCCGACTACCGCACGCTGGGCGACCAGGCCCTCACGGGACTCGAGGGGTTGCAGGGGGTCGACGAGACGATGGACCTCGGCGACCTCGGCAGCCATCCGATGCACCTGATCGCCAACGCCTTCGCCTTCGACCACTACACCCACATCCGGGTCGACGTGCTGGCCCCCGGCGGGCCGGTCGAGCGCCCGGCTCCACCCGTGCTGGAGGCCCACCTGGCGGCGTCGGCCGACTGGATCCTGGCCTGCATCCCGCAGATGACCCCGGCCGCGGTGACCGAGCCGGTGGACCTGGTGCTGACCGGGCCCGGCGGGCGGACGGCCCGGCTCGGGCCGGACGGTGACGCCGTGGCCACCGTCACCTCGTCGATCCCGGACCTCGTCCTGTGGGCCACCGGCCGGGCTGCGGGGCAGGACCTGGACGTGAAGGTCACCGGCGACGAGAGCGTCGGCACCCGCTTCCTCGACACCGTCCACGTCTTCTGATCGCGGGCGTCAGGCGAGGGCCTGGCGCAGGGTGTCGGCGACCTGGTCGGCGTGGGCGTCGTCGGCGTACTTGGTGCGGGGCCAGAAGAAGCCCTTCAAGCCGTCCTTGCGGTTGCGGGGCACCACGTGGACGTGCAGGTGGGGGACGCTCTGGCTGACCTTGTTGTTGAGGGCGACGAACGAGCCGGCGGCGCCGAGGCCCGTCTCCATCACCGCGGACAGGCGACGGGCCTGGCCGAACAGCGGCTCGATGAGCTCATCGGGCAGGTCGGCCAGCGTCTCGACATGGACCTTCGGCACCAGGAGGAGGTGGCCGGGGAAGAGCGGCGTCCGGTCGAGGAAGGCGAGCACCCGGTCGTCGTCCAGGACGACCCGAGCCGGCACCTCCCCGGCGATGATCTGACAGAACACGCAGTCCGCCACGACCTCGAACCGTAGGCGTGCGTACGGTGGCAGGCGTGCGGGTCACGCTGCTGGTCACCTGTGTGGTGGACCTGCTCGAGCCGGAGGTGGGCGAGGCCACCGTGCGGGTCCTGCGGGCTGCCGGGTGTGAGGTCACGGTCTCGCTCGGTCAGACCTGCTGCGGCCAACCCGCGTGGAACGCCGGCCACGCGCCCGAGGCGGCGAAGGTGGCGCGAACGACGCTGGCCGCCTTGGAGTCCGAGCTGGCCGACGGCGCCGAAGCCGTCGTCGTGCCCAGCGGGTCGTGCACGTCGATGGTGCGGGTGTTCTGGCCGGAGTTGTTCGACCTGGTCGGCGACGCCCAAGCCGCCGAGCGGGCCCGTCGGGTGGGGGAGCAGACGTTCGAGCTGTCCGAGTTCCTGGACGGCCGCGACCTGCCGGCGCTGACCGGCCCGGCCACCCGGGTCGCCTATCACCACTCGTGCCACATGCTGCGGGAGCTGGGCGTCCGGGGGGCGCCCGAAGGGCTGGTCGACCGGGTCGACGGCGCCGAGCGGGTGGGGTGGGAGGGCGACGACCGGTGCTGCGGCTTCGGGGGCCTGTTCGCCGTCAAGCTGCCCGAGGTGTCCGTGGCGATGGCCGACGAGAAGCTGGTCGCCCTGGCCGACGCCCGGCCCGATGTGGTCGTCGGTTGCGACGCCTCCTGCCTGGCCCAGCTCCGGACCCGCAGCGAGTCCGTCGGCGCCGCCGTCCGCACCCGCCACCTCGCCCAACTCCTCGACCAGTCCCTCCCATGACCCACTCCCCGCTCGTTCTGGAACCTGCCGTTCGTGACCCACCGCGAGTCTCAGGTTCCAGAACGGTGGGCTCGCCGTGAGTCACGCCATCGAGGGGACGCTGCGGGGACGGACGGCCGCGGCGGTGGCGGACACCGAGCTGCACGGGCGGGTGACCGCCGCCGTCGACCGGTTCGTGGCCAAGCGGGGCGAGGGGCTGGCCGGCCTGGAGGACGCCGACGGGATGCGCCGGGCCGCCCGGGCCGTGAAGGCCGACGTGCTGGCTCGCCTGCCTGACCTCCTGGAGCAGTTCGCCGACCGGGTCCTGGCCGACGGCGGGCGCGTGTGCTGGGCGCCGACCGCGGCCGACGCCACCAGGTACGTCACCGACGTCGCCGTGGCCGCGGGCGGGAAGGTCGTGAAGTCGAAGTCCATGGCCACCGAGGAGATCGGCCTCAACGACGCGCTGGCCACCGCCGGCTGCGAGGTGGTCGAGACGGACCTGGGGGAGTGGGTCATCCAGCTGGCGGGCGAGACCCCCAGCCACATCATCATCCCGGCCCTCCATCGGGACCGGCGCACCATCAAGGACGTCCTCGTCGCCGAGGCGGGGGCCGACCCCGAGCAGCTGGAGGCCGACCCCGATGCCATCGCCGCCTACGCCCGGGGCGCGCTGCGGCCCCTGTTCCTGGACGCCGACGTGGGCATCACCGGGGCCAACTTCGCCGTCGCCGAGACGGGCTCGATCGTGCTCGTCACCAACGAGGGCAACGGTCGGTTGGCGACGTCACTGCCCCGGGTCCACGTCGTGGTGCTCGGCATGGAGCGGCTGGTGGCCGACTGGGCCCAACTCGACCTGATGGTCAACCTCCTCGCCCGGTCCGCCAGTGGCCAACCGCTGAGCTCGTACACCAGCATCACGACCGGTCCCCGACGGTCCGGCGAGGCCGACGGGCCCGACGAGCTCCACGTCGTCATCCTCGACAACGGCCGCAGCGACCTACTGGCGGGGGAGTTCCACGAGATGCTCGGTTGCATCCGCTGCGGCGCCTGCCTGAACGTCTGCCCCGTGTTCCGTCAGACCGGCGGCCACGCCTACGGCTGGGTGTACAGCGGGCCCATGGGCGCCGTGCTCACGCCGTTGCTCGCCGCGGGCGGCCACGACCTGAGCGACGCCTCGACCCTGTGCGGCGCCTGCATGGATGCTTGTCCCGTCGAGATCCCACTCCAGGACCTGCTGCTGGCCCTCCGCCGGGACCGCGACCGGGGCCTGGGGGAGCGCGCCGCGTGGGCGGCGTGGGCGACCGCTTGGTCGTCGCCTCGGGGCTACCGGGCGTCGACCGCGGCCGGGAAGTGGGGCGCGTCGCTGGCCCCGCTGGCCCGCCGCTGGTCGGCCGGTCGCACCCCTCTCCAACCCGTCCGCCGCCCGTTCCACACCCGCTGGAAGGCCGGCGATCCATGACCCCAAGCGTTCTGACACCTGAAACTCGCGGTGGGCCACAAACGACAGGGGCCAGAACGGGTGGTGGGGGATGAACGAGGTCGGGGACCGGGCCGCGTTCCTGGCGAAGGCGCGGGAGCGGCTGGGTGGGGGCACAACCGTCAATGCGGTGCACGTGCCCCCGCAGCCGACCGCCGTGCCCCCGGAGGTCCGGTTCACGGCGCTCGACCCTGTCGACTTGGTGGGCAGCTTCGTGGCCGTGGCCACCGAGGTCGACGCCGTCGTTCACCGGATCGGCGCCGACGGGGTCGACGCCAAGGTGATCGACCTCGCCCGTCAGCACGGGGCCAGGAGGGTCGTGCGCAGCGCCGAGCCCGCCCTGGACCCGATCGCGGCCGCGCTCACCGAGGCGGGCGTGACCGTCGACCCCTACGACCCCGCCACCGGTGCCGTTGCGCAGATGGGCCTCACCGGAGCCGTCGCGGGCGTCGCCGCCACCGGGTCGCTGGTCCTCGACGCCTCGGTCGCCGGCTCCCGGGCGGCGGGCCTGCTGCCGCCGGTCCACGTCTGCGTGCTCCGCGAGGACCAGCTCGTGGCCACTCCCGCTGACGTCCTCCACCCCCTCCGTGGGGGCGCGCCCTCGTCGTTGGTCCTCGTCGGCGGTCCCAGCCGCACCGGCGACGTGGAGCAGATCCTCACCCTCGGCGTCCACGGCCCCCGCCACGTCCACATCGTCCTCGTCGACCAGAGGGCTGACGGGGTGGTCGTAGCCTCGGACTCCTGATGGTTGCGCCGACCCTGCCGCTGATGGCTCCGGTCAACTGGCTGGTGGACCAGGTGGCGGCTCGGGTCACCGGTCGACCGGCGAGCCTCCGCTGGGATGCGGCCCCGCTCGACGCCCTTCGGGGCCGGGCCCGCCTCCTCACCATCGGGGTCGAGGACCTGCGGGTGGCGGGCCTGACCATCAACAAGGGCGTGGTCCGCATCGTCGACGCCCGCATCCACCCCGGCCGCGAACCCCGTCTGACCGGGGGCCCGGTCACGGCCAAGCTCACCGTCGAACAGGATCGCGTCGACGAGTGGGTCGGACGGGCCAGCCTGCCGTTCCGCCTCGACCTCACCGACGAGGGCATCGTCTCCAGCGCCGGTGTCGGCTCGTTGCGCATGGGCAAGGTGCTGACCGAGCTGGCCGTTCGCGAGGACGGCACCCTGCGACTCCGTCCGGTCAAGGCCGTCGGCCGCACGCTGCCGAGCGGCCTCGGCGACGCCCTCACCGGCAGCCTGCCCCTGCCCCGCCTCCCGGTCGAAGCCCAGCTGGTCGTCATCGAGCACGGTCCCGGCCGCCTCGCGGTCACCGTCGCCCTCGAGGACATCGACGAGGCCATCGACCTGGGCGCCCCCGACCGCCTCCGGGCCCGCCTCGAGGCCGTCGAGCAAGGCCGTCGTCCCTGAAGTGGTCAGTCGAGCGGGAAGTACCCCGGGACGTCGTGGTGGGGGGTGTCCAGGTAGACCTTGGCTTCAGGGGGTTGACCGAAGCGGCCGTGGCTCCAGCGGACCTCGACGTGCCCCACCGCCACCCGCTGGAGATCGGTCTCCCGGTCGTGGACCTCCAGGCGCCACGACACCCGGGGTTGGCCTCCGGCCTCCGCCGCCACGTCGAAGGCCTGGAGGTCGAAGCGCTGGCGCCAGTCCCAGGGCGTCCCCACCCTGACCCGGAGGATGGCCGCATCCGTCGTGCCGAGGACGAAGTAGGGAGCCGGCTGCAGGCGCAACAGTCGCCACGCCATCTCCTCACGGGCCAGTGCCTTCCCGAGCTGGTGGCGCCACCGCGTGGCTGAGGCGGCGGCCACGACGGTGGTCAGCTCCTCGTAGCGGGCCAGCGCGCCATCCGGCCATCCGGGCTTCAGGGTCTCGCTCAGTGCCCGACGCTCGTCGCGGGTCAGGTCCGTGGCCCGAGCCGGGAGGGCGTCGTTGCGGACCGACTCGTAGAGCGCCTGGAACTCGGCCGGCGCCACCTCGGCGTACCAGTTGGCGATCCGCTCGTCGGTGGCGCCGAGCCGGTGGTCGAACAAGGCCGACGGCGAGGCGTTGTGCAGGATCGACGACAGGTACTTGCAGCTGATCAGGTAGACGTGGTCGACCCGCAGGTCGGCGGGCACCCGCTCGTCGCCGGGCGCCTTGTGCGGTCCCTTCCACTCCACCCGCCGCGGCGCCTTGCCCCGTAGCCCGCTGCGGGCCTTGAGGAAGGCGAACCCGTTCGCCCACGCCGCGAAGAACTCCTGGCCCAGCTCCCGCCGCTCCCAGGCCGCGGTGATGCGTCCCCACGTGGCGTCGTCGACGTTCAGCAGCTCGGGCGGCCGGTGCTGCAGCGCGATGTCGAGGTCGGCCCGGCCGCACATCGCCAGCCCGGTGACGATCTCGGTGATCTCGGTCTTCAGGGCGGGCACCCGCTGGGTTGTAGCAGCCGCGCCCGACTGTCACCGGGTCCGGGCAGACTCGCGGTTGGTTCGCGACCCGACCTCACGGGCGCCTTCGAGGCCCTCCCAGCGGGAGGCCACACCCCGGAGGCCCCATGGCCCGCACCTGTCGCACCCGTCATCGTCCTGTCCGTGACCTGGACGCCGTCGCCCGTCAGCTCGACGCCATCGCCGAGGAGGCGGGCTGGGGCGGTCCGCCGATGCTCATCGGCCTGACCGAGGAGGGCGTGGACGAGGTGAACCCTCCTGCGCCGGTCCCCGGATCGTCGGGCACCGATCCCGTCGACCTGGTGGCCTCCCTGGTCGGCTTCGACGCCCCGGCCGAGTGGGAGGCCATGGCCGTAGTGGTCCAGGGCCGCTCCTGGGCCCTCGACGACCGTTCCGTCGACCCGCGTCCGGTGCGCCTGACCCATGTGGTCGACCGCCATGGGGGCCTGGCCTCCGTCATCCGCCACGCAGGTGAGGAGCCGATGGTCCGAACGGAGACGGGCGAGGGACGCCTGATCGACGTCTGCCGCCGCTGCCTGGGCCTGACCACCGCCCCGCCTCCGTCGGACAGCACCGCGCTGTGGGCCCTGCTCTGGCTCGACCACCTGCTGGCCCGGGCCGCGCGGGGCGAGCGGCTGCGGGGCCTGGTGGCCGCCGCCCGGGCCCATCCCGGCGTGGAGATGGTCGCGGAGCACGAGCCGGAGCTGATCGACATGGCGGCCGAGCGCTTGGTCCGGATCGGGCGGATGATGGGCGAGGCCCGCAACTGGCCCCACCTGCGCCGGGCGGCGTCGGCGGGTGACTGGGCGGTCGAGAACCTCGCCCCCGACGGTGCGGCCTGGATGGACGACGGCATGTTCGCCCGCTGGGTGATGGCCGACTTCCCCCTGCTCGACGAGTACCTCGCGGAGCTGGGCCGTCTCCTGCCCGAGAGCACCGTCACCGCCGTGCGCGCCGTCTTGGCCGAATGGGACCTGCTCGACCCACCCGGGGACCCGGCGTCCGCGCTCAGTTGATCTCGGGGTACTCGTCGAAGAGGCGGCGCAGGAGGAGCCGGTCGTCCTGGTCCAGGGTGGCCCAGTCGTAGATCGAGCCGCCGACCGCACCCATGGCCGAGAGCGTCTCGGCGAAGGCCAGGAGGTCCTCACCCGTCGTCTCGTCGCCGATGCCGCCGATGCCGTGGACGACCAGGTCGGCCCGGCCGAGGTTCGCTTCCATCCGGCGGACGCTCTCCTCGTGGTACGTCGCCCCGTCCCGGTAGCCGGAGCCCTCCGTGCGCAGCGTCCAGTAGCTCATGGGCAGCCAGACGTCGTACAGCTCGCTGATGTCGCTCCAGGGGAACTGGGGCCAGAAGTCGGGGCTGACCACCTCGGTCAACACGGGGGGCAGGACGATGGCGCCGATCGGGTCCCCACCGGCGGCTTCGGCCAGCCGCTCGGACAGGCGGACCAGGCGCCGGCTTCGCAGGTCGGGGTTGGGCACGGCCTCGGTGAACTCGATGTCCACGGCCACGCCGTCGAGGCGCTGGCCGTCCGCGTCGAAGTCGAGCAGGTCCTGGAGGTGACCGAGGTCGACGGCGACGGACCGGAACGTCGGCAGGTACCAGCCGACCACCGCCATGTCCCGTTCGTGGGCCTCGGTCACGAACTCGGTCACCAGGTCCCGGTCGACGACGCCGTCGGGGGAGCGCTCGTCATCCCGGTTGACTTGCAGGAACACGGTGCGCACGCCGGCTGCGTCCATGGCGGCCACGTCGTCGGGGGTGACCGCCGGCTCGTGGCCATCGGTCTGGTACGCCGGTCCGTAGTCGTAGGCGTCGACCCAGGTGCCCAGCCCGTCGTAGGGGGTCAGGTCCCGGGGACCCTCGGCCTCAGCCTCGACCTGGTCGAGGAGCACCTCCAACTCGTGGGCGTCCGAGTCGAGCAGCACCCCGCGCCCGACGACGAGCACGAGGGCCACCGCGGTGAGGACGGCCGCGGCACGGACGACAGGTGCCGCCGGAGCCATCCGAGGACCGTACCGGCGTGCACCTCGTCGTCGTCCTCCGACCAGTCCGCTCAGTCGTCGGTGAACTCGATCGAGCCGACGAGGTCATCGAGGAGACCGGTGGTCGCCGCGTCGTCGGTGCCTCGGGTCGTGAAGTACCAGCCCCGGCTGCCGTGGACCAGGCTCCGGCCGCTGATGACATCGTCGTCGCAGGTGTCCTCGACCACCTGAGCGGTCTCGCCGGCGACGGAGCCCTCGCCGGAGGCGCGGGTGCAACCGTCAACGACCCCCTCGGCGACGAGGGCGCCGAAGCCCGCTCTCCAAGCCGCCGGTGTCATCCCTTCGGGGAGCGCCATCGAGTTGACCACCAGGAACGTCGCTCGATCGGGGGTGCTGAGCACCTCCTCGCCCGGGACCTCCTCGCCGGCGGCGAACTGGTCGAGGGTGGTCCAGGCCCCGTCGACCTCGCTGAGCTGCCACTCCGCCGGCATCACGAGCCGGTAGGGGTAGCGGCTCGACTCGAAGGACACGGTGCCCACTGCGGTGGTCGTCGACGCGGTCGTCGACGACCCCGTGGCGGGCTGGGACTCGTCGTCGTCGGCCCCGCAGGCCGGGAGGGTGAGGAGGAGGGCCGCTCCCAGGGCGATGGCTCGGGATCGAGTCGACATGAGTCGCTCCTTCCGGATCCGGTCTGTCCCGGATCGATCATCCGCCCAGCGACCAGCCCAGGCCAGGGTGCCTGCGCACCCGTCAGCGGGGAGGCCAACCCACCCCGCTCGTCCAGGTCCCGAGAGCGGTCAGTCGGCGGGTCCTGGCCGCCGTGGCTGGACGCAGCGGAGGGTGTCGGCGCGGGACGGGTCGAGCAGGTCGCGGAGGCCGTCGAGGGCCTGGCGGTTCTCCGTCAGGTCGAGCTGGTCGACGAGGTCGCCGACGGCCCGTTCGCTGAGCGACCAGCCGAGGGCGGCAGTGACGCCGGGATGGTCCACGAGAGTGACCCGGAAGAACCGGGTCGGGAGCTCCTCGTCGTTGACCAGTACCTGCCGGTCGGGGGCCAGGGGCCGGCTGAACTCGGCCGCGGCCTGCTCGATCGGGCCGTAGGACAGGTCGGAGAACACCCGGTAGGCGCCCAGCGGCGGGGCGATGATCTGGGCCACGTCGCCCGCCGCGGAGGGTCCGCCGAACCCGGAGTAGCCGGTGTTGATCTCGACGAAGATCGGGACGATGCACTGGTTGTGGGAGGCGTTGAAGTCGGCGACCAGTGGCTGGAGCGCGGCCCAACTGTCCATGAGCGAACCGGCCCCGGAGTTGTCCCGGTAGCCACCGTCCCCGATCGACAGACTGTCGCTCGTGCCGGCGTCGTCGTCGGGGCAGGTCGTGGTGCCGGTGGGCGAGACGAACGGGAAGCGGGCGGAGAGGAACGCGGCGGTGGCCAGGTCGACGTTCTGGCCGCACAGGTAGTCGACGAGGTCCCGGGTCGCGGTTTGATCCGGCGCCGTGCCGTCGTCGGCGCGCTGGGCGTTGCAGGCTCCCGCGCGGGTGGCCTCGGCCCCCACCGGCTGCTGGTTCTCCGGGCTGCCGTCGGCCCGGGCCGAACGCACGGCTGAGATGTTGACCCGGCAGCCGTCGTTCAGGTTCGTGCCGCTGAAGAACACCTGGGGCCCGGACCAGTTGTCACCGGTCTGGTCGACGTAGAAGGGCTCGGCGCCAGGATCGTGCTCGTCGTCCGCGTACTCGGCGCTCCAGGAGTCGCTCAGGACCTGACCCCGGTCCTGGCCGGGCTGGAAGCGGGCGATGGCGTTCGGCACCTCGACCATGACCTGCCAGGCCAGCTCCGGCGACAGGAGGTCGTTCCCGAGTCGGTCCTGGACCCAGTCGTCGCCGACCTGGCCGTCGACCCGCTCGGCGACGACGGAGGCGATGCCGACGCTGCCCCCGGAGGCCCCGCTGGCGGCGAACAGCCGGTTGTACGCGTCGGTGTCGTTGCAGGGGTGGCCCTCGTTCGGGTTGTCGTGGTCCTGGAAGAGGCAGTCGATGGTGGAAGCGGTGAAGGCGGCGGCCTTGATGCCGCCACCGGCGGCGGCGACGAAGACCATCGGGGTCGCCGCCTGCTCGTCGCCCGGCTCGTCGGTCTCCTGCGCGTCGGTCAGGTTGGCCGCGGTCCACTGCTCGAAGGCCTCTTCGGCCGTGATCTGGGACTCGGCCGGCAGGGCGACGTCGTCCAGCCGCTGGAAGTCGTGGTAGCCGGGAAGGGCGAACTGGTTGCTGAGCAGCGCCAACGCGACGAGGGACAGGATGACGGGCAGGCGGCGGAAGTTGACGAAGTCGAGCACGGCGGGCAGGGCCCGGCTCTCCATCACGTAGCCCAGGGTCCCGAAGACGAGGACGACCGCGGTGAGGAACACGGCGATGATCGCCACGACGCCGAGATCACGGGACCACCGCTGCGGGTCGCCGAAGACGACGGCCACGTACACGACGGCGATGATCGCGGTGAGCGCCCCGGCCGTGGCCCGGAAGACCCGGCGTCGGGTGGCCGTGTCCGCCTTGAACGCCCACCGTGCCGCGAGTCGGGCGAGGCCCCACCCGATGACGGCACAGGCACCGGCGATCACCGCGACCCCCGCCAGCCAGCCGCTCGAGCTCTCGTCCAGGATCGTCGGGATCGCGGCCCGTACGAGGCTGACGGCCAACACCGTGAAGGGGGCGACGACCAGGAGGGCCGGCACCAGGCGCTTCACCGACGTGACCGGCTCGACGACCTCCAGGCTCGCTTCCGTCGTCGCCGTCGTCGGCGGATCGCCGGCCGCGGCCGGGGCCAGCGGGAAGCTGAGCAGGCCGGCGAGGAGGACCAGGATGCCGGCGGCCAGCACGCCGGCGCCCCACGCCTGGCCGAAGCCGTAGCGGGCGACGCCGCCGACGGCGGCGAGGACGAAGCCGATGCCGATCAGCTTCGCGGTCCCGGCCCGGGCCAGGACCACCCGCTTGGGGTTGGCGTCGGTACCGATGCGGAGGGCGATGGCGGCCAGCGCCACGCAGAACAGGGCCGTGAAGACGAGGCCCGTGACGCCCAGCAGCGGGTTCGTGAGCCAGAGGCGCAGGGCGTCGGCGCTCTGCTCGCCGGGGATGCTCGCGAGGACGAGCAACGCATGGAGGATCACGACGACGAAGAGCACCCGATAGGCCGTCGGTGCCCCCCGCCACACGGGCTCCGGGGGAGGGCCGGTGCCGCTGGTGCGGTCCCGGTGCATCTGGAGCAGGGCCACCGCGACCGGCACCAGGAACAGCGGCAGCAGCAGGCCTCGGACCAGGCCGGTCAGCGCGAGGACCGCAGGGAACGGGCCGCCGCTGTCACCGTTGGCGAGGATGGCGAGCTCGGCGAGCTGGTTGAACAGCCCGAGGACCACGTAGCCCAGCACGCCGATCGCGGCCACCTCGAGGAGGGTGAGGACCGCGGCGCGCGCCGCAGAGCGCGGGCCCGTGCCGACTCGGCCGCGCAGCCACTTGAGCAGGCCGTAGAAGAGCACCAGGGTCAGGGGCACGAGCAGCAGTTCGAGCACGGTCTGCGCCCTGGCCAGGGTGACCGGATGGAAGCGGACGAGCGCTCTCAGCCGCTCGTCACCGTCGTTCCACGTCATGAAGGCGGTGTCGATGGCGTCGCGACCGTCGTGGATCGAGTTGGCGCTGACGCCGCTCACCCCGACGGCATGGATCTTCTGGATCCCCTTGTCCAGGGTGGAGCGGGCGACGTTGACCATGGCGTAGCCGACGACGACCGCGACCAGGAGGGCCTCGCCGGGCAGGCCGCGGCTGGGGAGGCGGGCCCCGATGCCGTCCCATGCCTTGTCGGTCCGAGCGACCGCGCCCGAGATCACGCGCGACACGATCCCGGGAAGCCGGGCCACGAACGCGGCGAGGTTGGTGGCGGGTCCGCTCATAGGACGCTTCGGTCGGTGGGTCGCGGTCCGGCGATCGTAGACGGCCCGTCGCTGCGGGTGCCGGTGTCGCTACTCCGCGTGGTCCCCGGGCCCGGTCAGGACGGGGGCGCCTCCCGGCCGGCGGCCACCAGGGCGGCGCCGACGATGCCGGCCTGGTTGCGCAGCTGGGCAGGGACGACCTCAGCCCGCACGTCGACCAGCTCGACGAACTTGTCGAAGCGCTTGCTGACCCCGCCGCCGATGACGAAGCGGTCGGGTGTGAACAACAGCTCGAGGTGCTGCAGGTAGCGGTTGACCCGGGCCCCCCACTCCTCCCAGGTGAGATCGTCCCGCTCCCGAACGGAGGCCGCGGCCCGCTGCTCGGCGTCGTGGCCGTGCAGCTCGAGGTGGCCCAGCTCGGTGTTGGGCACCAGCTCACCGTCGTTGAGCAGCGCGGAGCCGATGCCGGTGCCGAAGGTGAGGACGAGGACGACCCCCTGACGGCCGCGGGCGGCGCCGAAGCGGGCCTCGGCCAGCCCAGCGGCGTCGGCGTCGTTGAGCACGACGACCGGCCGCCCGGTGGCGGCGGCGAAGAGGGCGGCAGCGTCGGTGCCGATCCAGGCCGCGTCCATGTTGGCCGCGCTCCGGATCACGCCCTGCTGGACGATGCCCGGGAAGGTGCAGGCGATGGTGCCGTCGGCCGCGAAGTTGGCGGCGACCGCGGTGACCGTGGTGGCCACGGCCTCGGGGGTGGCGGGATGGGGCGTCTCGAACCGAAGCCGCTCTTCTGTGAACTGCGCGGTGTCGAGGTCGACCGGAGCGCCCTTGACCCCGCTGCCGCCGATGTCGATGCCGAGCCGGATCGTCACTTGACGAGGGTGGGGGCGACCGGGCCCCCGGCGCCCCGGGTGAAGGGCAGGGGCGTGGCCGTCAGCAGGCCGTCGTACTGGCCGTCGGCCGCACAGTCCTCGGCCAGGGCGTCGAGGTACCAGAGCTGGCCTTGCAGCAGGCCCATGTCCCGTAGCTGCAGGAGGTGGACGGGCAGGAGCACGGTGGGATCCTCGCAGGGCCAGCACTCGAAGACGAGCGTGTCGGTGGCGATGGCGCCCACGTCGTGGTCCCGCAGCCATGCGACCGAGCGGGTCGACAGCCCCGGGCTGGGGTCGGCGAAGCGCAGCTTGTCGCCCCGGGCCAGGAACGCCATCTGGCCGGTGCGGACCATGAGGACGTCACCGGGCTCGACCTCGACGTTCGCCAGGGCGACGGCGGCGTCCAGGTCCTCGGCGGTGATGGGGTGGCCGTCGTCGAAGGTCTCGACGCCGAGGGCCCGGGCGACGTCCAGCAGCACGCCCCGACTGGCCAGCGGCCCGACCGTGTCGATGCCGAGGCGGTGGCAGCCGTCCTCGTCGACGGCGGAGAAGGGGACGCCGTTGTAGAGCCGGCCCTCGTAACCGACGTGGGCCAGGGAGTCCCAGTGGGTGGCGGCCTGGATGCCCATGCTCACCCGGTCGTCGGAGGTGCAGAAGTCGTCGGTGTCGCCCGTGTACGACTGGTTGACGGCGATCATCTCCCGCTGGGGGTTGTCCCGGCCCGGGATGAGGCCGATCTGGGGGCCGTCCTCGTCGAACGGGATCGCCAGCGAGAAGGGTCGGCCCTGCTTGGCCGCGGCCACGCCCCGCAGCACAGCGGTCTGGTCGATGAGGTTGAGCGTGCCCCGCTGGTCGTCGTCCCCCCACCGCCCCCAGTTGGAGACACGGGCGGCCAGTTCCTTGAGGTCGGGCGGGAGTGCCATGGTCTCCCAGCCTCGCGCGTGCATGATGCGGGCCATGGACAGCAAGCCCGACGACCCCGCCGCGCAACTGGCCGACGAGCTCCGGGGCGCCATCGAGGAGCTGAGCTCGGTGGCCCACGACCCCGAGCGGGTGGCCCAGGCGGTGACGATGGCGGCCGACCTGCGCGCGTTCCTCGACGGTCCGAAGGCACCCCGCTGGTACGAGGCCAGCCGGGTCAGCGGGCACCTCGACGAGGTCAGCGCCGCCGCCTTCAACAACCAGAGCCTCTACCGGGGTGCGCACAACCCCCTGGCCCCGCCCATGGCCATGGCGCTGGTCGAGGACGACGAGGGCCGTCACATCGAGGCCCGGGTCCGACTCAACGTCGCCTACGAGGGTCCGCCCCACGGTGTCCACGGCGGTTACGTGGCCGGCATGTTCGACGAAGTCCTCGGCGCCACCCAGCGGATGATGGCGAAGCCGGGCGTGACCGGCCGCCTGACCGTCCACTACCGCCACATCACCCCCATCGAGGAGGAGCTGCTCCTCAGGGCCTGGATCACCGAAGACGTCGGCCGCCGCATCGTCGCCAAAGCCACCTGCCACGCCGGCGACACCCTGACCGCGGAGGCCGACGGCCTGTTCATCCGGGTCGACTT
>DATDAH010000367.1:0-3617 GCA_036525535.1 Acidimicrobiales bacterium | reverse complement strand
CGCCGCGGCGCTGATGCTGCTGTGGGCCTGTGATCTCATCGTCGCCGCCGACGACACCACCTTCGCCGACGTGGTCGGCTCCCGCCTGGGCATGTGTGGCGTCGAGTACTTCGGCCACCCCTGGGAGTTCGGCCCCCGGAAGGCCAAGGAGCTGCTGCTCACCGGAGACTCCATCGACGCCGACGAGGCCCACGCCCTCGGCATGGTGTCCAAGGTCTTCCCGGCCGACGACCTCGGCGACCGCACCCTCGACTTCGCCCGGCGCATCGCGGCGCAGCCCACGATGTCATCGCTCCTCATCAAGGAGGCGGTCAACCAGACTCAGGACAACATGGGCTTCTACACCGCCCTGAACGCCTGCTTCACGCTCCACGAGCTGAACCACTCCCACTGGGCCCAGGTCCACGACAACGGCTGGCCGGTGGCGCTGGAGGAGGACGGCATCCCGAACTGGAAGGAAGCCCCGCCCATCGTCCCCGCGGTCAAGGACCAGGTCCAAGCCGAGGGCTGACGGAACCACCGGCATCGCGCCGATGACCGCCGACACCGAACCCACGGGCGAGGCCGCCGCCGAGGGCCCAGCCGGGACGGTGCAACGGCGAGCCCCGTTCTCGGACAACCCCAACGTCGGGGCTCGCGGCCAACGCACCCAGCAGCGGATCCTCGACGCCGCCCTCCAGGTCTTCGGCGAGGTCGGCTACCACCGGTGCAGCATCGACCGCATCGCCAAGGTCGCCGGGTGCTCCCGGGTGTCCTTCTACCAGTACTTCTCCAGCAAGGAGGACGTGTTCCGGCACCTCGCGGGCCAGGTCGCCCGCCAGGTGCACGCGTCGACCGAAGCCCTCGGGCCGATCGGTCCGGACGGTGACGGCTGGACGGCGCTGCGCAGCTGGGTGGCCCGCCACAGCGAGATCTACGAGCGCTATGAGCCCGTCTACCAGGCCTTTCAGGCGGCGGCCGAGAGCGACGAGGCGATCGCCGGCGGATCGGTCCGCACCGGTGCGCACACCGTGGCCCTCCTCGGGTCCCGGCTGGCGACCACGACCCTGCCGGCCCGCCAGCTCGACCCGCTGATCCACCTCCTGCTCGAGTGCCTGACCCGCACCCATGACATGGCCGGCATCCTGCGGTCGGCCGCCCCCGACGCCTACCCGCGGGAGCGGGTGGACGACGCCCTCACCGACGTGATCCACCGCACGTTGTTCGGCCTCCACGCCGCCGTGAACGTGCACCCTCCCGCGCCGCGGCGACCGTCCCCCCTCGACTTCGGGCCGGTGATGGCCGATGTCCTCCAGCGCGACGACGAGCCCCCCGAGCTGACTGCGGCGGGCCGACGCACCCTCGACGCCCTCCTCGACGCGGGCGCGGAGGTCCTCGTGCGCCGAGGCTTCCACCGCGCCCGCGTCGACGACATCGTCGCCGCGGCCGGAGTGTCCCACGGCGCGTTCTACCGCTACTTCGAGAACAAGGAGGAGCTGGCCCAGATCCTGGCCGTGCGGGCGATCCGTCGGGTGTCGACGGCCCTGGCCGAGATCCCCGACGCCCCGACGTCCGACGGCCCCGCCGGGAAGGACACGGCCCTGCGCCTGTGGCTGCGGCGGTACAACGCCGCCCACTCGAGGGAGACGGCCGTGATCCGGGTGTGGGCCGACGCCTCCCTCGAGGACCCGGCCCTTCGGGCGGACTCGGCCGCGGCCTACGACTGGGGCCGGCGCCAACTGGCCCGCTTCCTGGCCCCGCGAGACTTCGGCGACGTCGACACCGAGGCCGTCATCATGGTCGGGCTGCTCGGTGGGTTCGGGGCTCGAGAGCGCTCGGCGGTCACCGTCGACTCGGCCGCCTACATCATCGAGCGGGGGTTCTTCGGCCGGTGACCGCTTGCCGGTCCCCAGTCGTCGTCCTCTAACGTCGGCGTCAGCCGAACGAGGGGGACAGGCGTGCGCGTGGTGGTCGTGGGGGCGTCGAGCGGTCTGGGGCGCTGCATCGGCATCGGCCTGGGCCAGCGCGGCGCCGACGTCGCGCTCCTGGCCCGGCGCAAGGAACGGCTGGAGTCGGCGGTGTCCGAGGCCGGCGACAAGGCCCGGGCCATCGAGTGTGACGTCACCGACGCCGACTCGTGCGCGGCGGCCATCGACAAGGCCGCCGCGGAGATGGGTGGGATCGACGGGATCGTCTACACGCCCGGCGTCGGGCCTCTGAAGAGGTTGGCCGACATGGATGCCGAGACGTGGCGGTGGGTGTTCGACACCAACGTCACGGGCGCCGCGATCACCACCGCGGCCGCTCTCCCCCATCTCCAGGCCTCCGCAGGACGGGCCATCTTCCTGTCCTCGGTGAGTGCCTCCCTCACCCCGACGTGGCCGGGCCTCGGCGCCTACAACGTCAGCAAGGCCGCCCTCGACAAGCTGGTGGAGGCGTGGCGGGGCGAGAACCCGGAGGTGGGCTTCACCTGCCTGATCGTCGGGGACTGCGCCGGCGGGGAAGGGGAGGCGATGACCGGGTTCGCCGACGGCTGGGACATGGAGCTGGCCGCCGAGGTGGCGCCCATCTGGATCGAGCGGAAGTTGATCAGCGGCTCGCTGTTCGACGTCGAGGACCTGGTGAAGACCGTCGACGTGCTGCTGAACAGCGGCCCGACGGTCACGGTCCCCTCGATCACCCTGACTCCCCGTCCCACCGTCACATGACTCCCGACCCCGAGAGGTTCCTGCCATGAGCTTGTTCGACGCGTTCCGATATGACGGCAAGCGGGTTCTCGTCGTCGGTGGGGCCACCGGCATGGGCGCCGCCGCCGCCGAGTTGACCCTCGACGCCGGCGCCGAGGTCGTCGTGATGGACCGGGCCCCGGTCACCCTCGAGGGGGTGCAGTCGATCGAGGTCGACCTCGCCGACCCGGCGGCGATCGACGCCGCCGTCGACGCCTGCGGGGGACCGGTCGACGCCCTGTTGTCCTGCGCCGGGGTCGCCGACGGCATCCCGGGCATCGAGAAGATCAACTTCCTCGGCCACCGTCACCTCATCGACCGCCTCCGGGCCGGTGGTCACCTCCCCCCGGGCTCGGCCATCGGCATGATCTCCTCGTTCGCCGGCGTCGGTTGGCAGAACAACCTGCCCCTCCTCCAGGCGTACCTGGACATGGACCTCGAGACCGCCTCGGCCTGGGCCGTGGAGCACGGCAAGGCCGACTACATGTGGTCGAAGATGGCCATCAACGCCTACGTCGCCCAGGAGTCCTTCGCCCTCCGGAAGGAGGGCATCCGGATCAACGCGATCATGCCCGGGCCGACCGACACCCCCCTGGCCCGGGCCAACGCCGACATGTGGCTGGGCTTCGCTTCGGACTACCGCGACGAGCTCGGCCTCGACCCGTCCACGCCGCTGGAGCAGGCGTACCCACTGGTGTTCCTGTGCAGCGCCGCCGCCGCCGGCGTGTGTGGGGTCACGGTGATCACCGACGCCGGCTACGCCGCCGCGGGCGTCACCGGGTCATTCGAACCCGCCACCGGCGTCGTCGACTTCATGACCCAGCTCACGCTGGAGTAGCTCAGACCAGCACCGGGAGCTTGTCCCAACCCCGCACGGTCGATGTGCGGGCCTGGACGGCGTTGTCCCAGTCG
>DATDAH010000366.1:0-24027 GCA_036525535.1 Acidimicrobiales bacterium | reverse complement strand
TGGCCACCACCGCGGGATCGATCCCGTCGGGAAGCGGCACGAGCATGGCGTCGGCATGGGGCACGAGGGCGAGGTCGGCCAGGAGCCCGCCCCAGGCCAACCCGCCCATGGGGCCCAGCCCGAAGGTGGACAGTGGGGGGTGGGCGGTGCAGTTGCCGGTCCGCCCTCGCAGGCACGGCGCGCACGAGCCGCAGGAGATCTGAAAGGGCACGACCACCCGGTCGCCGGCAGCGACCGAGGTGACCCCGTCGGCGACCGCGACGACGTCGGCCACCCCCTCGTGGCCGAACGGGTACGGCCCCTCGAGCGGGTAGACGCCCTGCAGCACGCCGACGTCGATGTCGCAGGTGGCGACGGCGACGGGCCGGACCAGAGCCGCGCCGTCGGTCAGCTCGGGCTCAGGGACGTCCTCCCAGTGCAGGGCGCCCGGGCCGTCGAGGACCAGTTGCTGCATCGCCTGGTCAGCGGACCGCGGCGGTCGCGGCGGCACAGAGGGCCACGAACTCCTCGGCTTCGGCGTCGTCGAGCACCGCGTAGTCGTGGTCGGTGGCCTGGTTGGTCAGCGCCTCCGCCTCGTCCCACTTGGCCGGGACGTCCTCGCCGATCTCTGTGCCCTCCCAGCCGAAGATGCCGGCCATGTGCGGGGACGAATGGCAGACGGTGGGGCCGATGTCGAGTCCGACCGCGGTGACCGCCGCGCCGTGACGGGCCATGCGCAGCTCCCGCAGGGCGTTGAGCTGGTGGAGCGCGGCGGCCTTCGGATCGGTCGGGACCGGCAACGCCCGCCACCCGGCGAACACCGGCGCCCCACCGATCGAGGCGTTGTCGACGACCTTGCCCGCCAGCTCAGCCAGCCGGGCCCAGTCGACATCGTCGCCCAGGTGGTCACCCGCCCAGGTGACCAGGCAGCCGGCAAACAGCTCCGCCGCCGCGGACCGGGACATGACGTCCCGCGAGCCCTCCCACGCTCCTTCGACGACCGAGGGGTTGAAGAAGACGAGGGCGGCGGCGACCACGTCGGCCGAGACGTCGCCCAGCACGCCGCCGCGACCGGCACCGTAGAAGTCCATGCCGTTGAAGCCGGCGTCACCGCCGACGGCGTAGGTGGCCCCGTCCAGCATGAACTTGGCGCTCAGGCCGGTGACGGTCGGGCGCGTGCGCTCGGCGACGGATGTGCTCATGGGGGCCCCCTCGTGTCGTACTAGAACGATCGTTCTAGTCGCGTGGGCCGGCGGGGGCAAGCTGGACGACCAGCTCTCCTCGACCACGTCCTCGATGACGGTCGACACCTTCGGCCAGGACCGGTTCGCGTCGGGCGTCGACGGGCTCCCCGAACCACCGCCTCGGCAACCACGAGCGTGGGCCAGCGGTCGGACCGATGGCCGAGGGCCGTCGTGCTAGACGTTCACGCCGTGACCGACGCACCGCCGACCTTCCGGGAACGGCTCGACGCCTGCGTCGGCCAGCCCGTCGGCGCCGGCGTGTCGGTGGCCCCCGACCCGGTGAACCAGCCGATGATCCGGCACTGGGCCGCCGCGTTCGAGGACGACAACCCCGTCTACACGGACCCGGAAGCAGCGGCGGCGTCCCGCCACGGCCAGATCGTGGCGCCACCGCTCATGCTCCAGACCTGGACCATGGCCACACCCCTGATCCGGGGCATCGGCGAGCGAGGAGGCTCCCCCGTCGAGTCCGAGAGCCTGGCGGACAGCCCCATCGTCATCCTCGACGAGGCCGGCTTCACCGCCACCCTCGCCTCGAACTCCGAGTTCGACATCGTGCGCTACCTGCACCTCGGCGAGGTGGTGTCGTCGAGCACGGTCATCGAATCGATCTCGGACGAGAAGCAGACCCGCATCGGGCCCGGCCACTTCGTCACGTGGGTCACGACCTACCTCGACGAGTCGGGCGAGGTCGTGGGCACCCAGACCTTCCGCATCCTGAAGTTCAGGCCCGGCGGCACCCCGTGAGCGTCACCGCCTCCCCCGCATGGAGCGATCTCGCCGTCGGCGACGAGATTCCCGGCCTGGCCCTCGAGATGACCGCCACCCACATCGTGGCCGGGGCCGTCGCCACCCGCGACTTCATGCCGGTCCACCACGACCGGGACTACGCCAACGCCCAGGGCGCCCCGGACATCTTCATGAACATCCTCTCCAGCACGGCCCACTGCAGCCGGTGGCTGACCGACTGGGCCGGTCCCGACGCCATGGTCCGGCACCTGGCCATCCGCCTCGGTGTCCCCGTCATGCCGGGGGCCACCCTCACCTTCGCCGGGACGGTCACCGATCTCGCCGAGGACGACGACGAGGGCCGAGTCGACGTCGGGTTTCGGGCCGCCACCGACCAGGGCGACCACCTCACGGGCAGGGCCACGGTGACCCTGCCGCTCACTCAGAGGATCGAGACCAGCTCCCGGTAGGGGTCGAGACGGCGGTCCTCGGGCTCGAGATCGGTCACGAGGATGTCGATGCAGTCGAAGCTCAGGCACCGGGCCGTGGCCCGCTGACCGAGCTTCGAGGCGTCGACGGCCAGGATGACCTGCGCGGCGACCGCGGCCAGGGCGCCCTTTGCCTCCGCCTCCTCCAGGCTGACCTCGCTGGCCCCGAGCTCGAGGTCGAGCGCCGCGGCCGAGCTGAAGAACCGACGCAGCAGCAGGTCCTCGGCCGATCGGACCGCCAGCGGGCCGACCAGGCTGCCGGTGCGGCGGTCGAGCCGGCCCCCGGTGAGCAGCGCCGTCACCCCGGCGTGCTCGCTGAGGGTCTTGAAACACTCCGGGCCGTTGGTGACCACGGTCAGGTCTCGCACCGGCTGCAGGCGGGCAGCCAACCGCTGCATGGTGCTCGAGGCGTCGAGGCCGACGGCTCCGCCCTCGCCGACGAGATCGACGAGCTTGTCGGCGATCCGGTCCTTCGCCGCCGACTGCCGGCCGTAGCGGGCGGCGAACGGCTCGGGCCCCGCGGCCAGCGCCCCGCCCCGCACCCGTCGCACCGCACCGGCGTCAGCCAGCGTGTCGAGGTCGCGCCGGATCGTCATCTCGCTCACCGCCAGCTCGCGGGCCAAGTCGGTCGTGCGCACTCGGCCGTCGGTGTTCACCCGCTCCCGGATGGCGTCCAGGCGTGCGATGGCGTCGACGCTCACGGCGCCCCGGCCTCGGTCCGCAACCGGTCCCGGCGGCAGGCGACGAGTCGTCGATCCATTCGTCCCCCCGGGCCGGCCGGCCATCTCGAGATGTTCGGAACCAGTCGAACTCACAGTACCGCACAGGCGGCCGCCCTCGTCAGGCCGGGAGGGCGTCGATCAGGGCATCGATCTCGTCGTCGCTGTTGTAGTAGTGGACCGACGCCCTGACGATGGCCGACAGGCCCCGCGGGGGCAGGTCGTAGTGGGCCCACGACGCAGGCGACACCGAGGTGTTGATGCCGGCCTCGCGGAGGCCCGCCTGCACCTCGTCCGGCTCACGGCCGTCGACGGTGAAGGTCACGATCCCGCCCTTGCGCTCCCCCTTGTCGTGCAGCCGGACACCCTCCCGTTCGCCCAGTCGCGTCCGCAGCGTCGCACCGAGCGCCTGGATCCGGTCCCAGGTCCCGTCGACATCCAGCGCCAGCGCGTAGTCGACGGCCACCCCGAGCCCGAGCTTGCCGGCATGGTTGGTCTCCCAGTTCTCGAACCGGCGGGCGTCGTCTCGCACTGCGTAGGTGTCGACGCCGGTCCAGGTGGCCGCGTGCAGGTCGAGGAACGGCGGCACCAGCCGGTCGAGAGCCCGGTCACTGACGTAGAGGAAGCCGGTCCCCCGCGGCGCCCGCAGGTACTTCCGGCCGGTGGCCGACAGGACGTCGCACCCTATGGCGCCGACGTCGATCGGCAGTTGGCCCGTCGACTGGCAGCCGTCCAGGACGAAGAACACGTCGTGGGCCGCGCAGAGCGCCCCGACCGCCGCGGCCGGGTTGACCAGGCCACCGTTCGTCGGCACGTGGGTGAGGGCCACCATCGCCGCCCCCGCTTCGAGCTCGGCCTCCAGGTGGTCGAGGGAGATCTGGCCGTGCTCGTCGTCCTCGATGAGCACGATCTGGATGGCGAAGCGTTCGCAGAGCTGGAGGAGGGCGATGACGTTGCTGGCGTACTCGGCCCGACCCGTGAGCACCCGGTCCCCGGGCTGGAACGGGTAGCCGTAGACGGCCATGTCCCAGGCCCTCGTCGCGTTCTCGACGGTGGCGATCTGCCGGGCCTCGGCCCCGATCAACCTCGCGATCGAGGTGTAGACCGCCTCCTCCCGATCGGCGGCCTCGGCTGCCGCCTCGTAGCCGCCGATCATCGCCTCCCGGCGCAGGTGGTCGACGACGGTGTCGACCACGACCTGCGGCGGCAGCGCAGCGCCGGCGTTGTTGAAGTGGACGACGGACTCGACGCCGGGGGTCTCCCGCCGGACCTCCTCGAGCGATCGGCGCATCTGGTTCACCGTAACCACCCGCCGATCCGGGCCTCGCCAGGCGTTCCGCCCGGCCGGGGCAGGGTGACGGCGGGATCATCCTCACCCGGGCCGAAGGTCCCTTCACGAACCCGGCCGCGGAGTCGTATAGTCAGAGAGTATGCGACTTGAGATCACGCGGCGGTCCGATCTGGCCACACGGGCGTTGCTGGAGCTGGCCCGGACCGGTGAACGGACGAAGGCCTCAGTCCTGGCCGACCGGGTGGGGACGACGCCCGGCTTCCTGTCCCAGGCGATGACGCCTCTGGTCGCCCAGGGATGGGTCCGGTCCGACCCGGGGCCGACCGGGGGCTACACCGTCCTCGTCGACCCCGCGGCGCTGACCGTGCTCGAGGTCATCGAGGCGGTCGAGGGGCCGACGGACACCGGCCGCTGCGTGCTGGAGGATCGGCCCTGCGCCGGTACCGGCGCCGCCGGGCTGTGCGCGCTGCACCGGCCCTGGTCGGGCGCACGGGCTCAGCTCCTCGTCGAGCTGGACCGCACGCCCCTGTCCAGCCTTCTGGAGCCGGAGACGGTGTCGTGAGCGGCTCGACGGCCGATGTCGCGGCTCCGGCGGGGGCCCGAGCGCCGCTGCGGGGCGTGGCCCTCCCGTCCGAGCACGGCGGCTGGGGCCTGACCCTCGAGCCGGGACTGCTCGGCCTCCTGGTGGCCCCGAGCGTGGCGGGCGCCTGCCTCGCGGTCGCCGCCGTCGTGGCCTTCGTGGCCCGGACGCCCCTGAAGCTGGCGCTGGTCGACCGCCGCCGGGGCCGCGAGCTCCCCCGTACCGTGCTCGCCCGCCGGGTCGCCGCCGCCGAGCTCCTGGTGCTCGCCGCGCTCGTCGGCACAGCCGCGGCGACGGCGCCCGCCCCGTTCTGGTGGCCCGCCCTCGTCGCCGCCCCGCTGGTCGGCGTCGAGTCCTGGTTCGACGTGCGCTCCAAGAGCCGACGCCTCGCCCCCGAGCTGGCTGGGGCGATCGGGGTGTGCTCGGTGACCGCAATGATCGCGCTGGCGGACGGCGACCGCGCCCGATTGGCCGCCGGCCTGTGGGCGGTCCTGACCGCTCGGGTGGTCACTTCGATCCCCCACGTCCGTGACCAGATCGCCCGCCTGCACGGTCGCGCCGGATCGACGACCGCCGGCCGGGTGGCTGACGGGTCCGCCCTCGCCATGGCCGCCCTCGCCGTCGCACTGGACGACAGGCTCCTCGCCGGCGCCGTCGCCATTCTGGCCGTCGTCGCCATCCAACGAATGACCGCCCGCGGTGAGATCCCCCGTCCCGCCGTCCTCGGGATGCGCCAGATGGCCCTCGGGTTCGGGGTGGTCCTGGTCACTGCGGCCGGCGTCCTGATCGACTGAATGACACGAGAGGAACCCCATGTCCGAGCTCACCATCGACCGCACCCTCGCCGACGTCGTCACCGAGGAGCCCGGCGCGGCCCGGGTCCTCGAGGGCTTCGGCCTCGACTACTGCTGCGGCGGACGCCGCACCCTGGCTGACGCCTGCCGGCGCGAGGGTGTCGACCCGAACCGGGTCCTGGACGCCCTCGGCGACCTCGCGCCCGGCCCGGAGCCCGACTGGGCGCAGATGGCCCCGGAGGAGCTGGTCGACCACCTCGAGACGACCCACCACGCCTACCTCCACGCCGAGCTGCCCCGCCTCCATGCCCTGGTCGACAAGGTGACGGGTGTGCACGGCGGCCGCCACGCCGAGCTGGCCGACGTCCGAGCCGCCTTCGTCGCGCTCCGGGACGACCTGGAGCCCCACCTGCGGAAAGAGGAGAGCGTCCTCTTCCCGATGATCCGCGAGCTGGCCACGGCGACGGAGCCGCCGTCCTTCCATTGCGGGACGCTGGCCAACCCGATTTCGGTGATGCTGGCCGAGCACGACCGGGCGGGCGAGCTGCTCGCCACGCTGCGCCGCATGACCGACGGCTACCAGCCTCCCGCCGACGGTTGCGCCAGCTACCGGGCGCTCTACGCCGGACTGGCCGAGCTGGAGGCCGACCTCCACCTGCACATCCACAAGGAGAACAACCTGCTCTTCCCCGCGGTCGTCATCCTCGAGCAGCGTTGGGCCCCACCGGGGTCGTGACCACTCCGGCTCACCGACCTAGGGTGCGGTCGGCGACCGGGGGAACACCGTGGAGGCTGCGCATCCGCTGGATCGGCGAGGAGTCGGCTGGGGCCTGATCGCGGTCGCCGTGGTGGTCGCCGTCACCTTCGTCGGCAGTGACCGCCTCGTCTGGTTCGACCCCGCGCTCGTCGGCTACCTGTTCGGGACGGTCTTCGCCGTGTTCGGCGTCGCCTACCGCTACGCGGTCTGGCTGCGGCGGCCGCCGACGGCGATGCTGAACCGCCGAGGCTGGGAGGCCTTCCGGGCGGCGAAGGGGCGGAACCTCGCCGCCCTGCCCGCCCTGGCCTTCACCCAGCTCGTGGCTCAGGGGTTCATCCGGAAGCGCTCGCGCAGCCGCTGGCTCGCCCACCAGCTCGTGTTCTGGGGCTGCATCCTCGCCGCGCTGGTGACGTTCCCCCTCACCCTCGGCCTGCTTCACTTCGAGAGCGTCGGGCAGGAGGCTGACCGCTACCAGGTCTTCGTGGCCCAGGTCGGCACGGTGCGCTTCGACGCCGAGAGCATCGTCGGGTGGCTGTTCTTCCACGCCCTCGACATCGCCGCCGTGCTCGTGCTGGCCGGAGTCTTCATCTTCCTGCGCCGCCGCCTCCACGACCCTGGCGCCCTGGCCGTCGAGCGCAGCAACGACTTCCTCGCGCTGGCGGGCCTGTTCGCGGTCTCGGTCACCGGCTTGTTCCTCACCGTGTCCAGCACCTGGCTCGACGGCCGCTTCTACTCGGCGCTGAACACCGTCCACGCCCTGACGGTGATCCTCGGCCTGATGTACCTGCCGTTCGGCAAGCTGTTCCACATCTTCCAGCGGCCGGGCAACCTCGGCGTGGCCTACTACCGCCAGGCCGACGCCGACGGTCCCGCCGCCACCTGCCGCCGCTGCGGCGAGGCCTTCGCCGGCGCCCAGCAGGTCGCCGACCTCCAGGCCGTCCTCCCCCAGGTCGGCTTCGACTATGGCATCGACAGTGGCGGCAACTACCAGGACACCTGCCCCCGCTGCCGCCGGGCCGGTGTGACCCTGGCCCAGTCGGCCCGGGTGGGAGGGTTCGGCTGATGGCCCGCCCCCCGATCAGCGAGGAGGCGCTGATCGAGCGCTACGGCCCTCATCTCAACCGGACGCCTCCCGGCGGTTGGGACGCAGGCCTCGAGATCGACCGGGTCGTCAAGACCCACTGCTGCTTCTGCGGCCAGCAGTGCGGCATCAAGCTCAAGGTCCACGACAACGAGGTGGTCGGCTTCGAGCCCTGGTACGACTTCCCGTTCAACGAGGGCAAGCTCTGCCCCAAGGGGGTCAAGCGCTACCTGCAGGGCAGCCACCCCGACCGCCTGCTGCACCCCATGGAGCGAGATCCCTCAGCCCCGGGTGGGTTCCGCGAGGTCAGCTGGGACACCGCCCTGAACCGGGTCGTGGACGAGATCCGTCGCATCCAGGCAGAGCACGGCGACGACGCCTTCGCCATGTTGTCCGGCGTGTCGCTGACCAACGAGAAGAGCTACCTGATCGGCAAGTTCGCCCGGCTCGCCCTCCACACCGCCAACCTCGATTACAACGGCCGCTTCTGCATGGTGTCGGCCGGCGTCGGCAACAAGAAGGCGTTCGGTGGGGACCGGGCGCCGAACCCCTGGAGCGACATCCCGCTGGCCGACGTGGTCTGGGTGGCCGGCTCGAACGTGGCGGAGACCTTCCCGATCACGACCAGCTACATCTGGCGGGCGCGGGACCGCGGCGCCCGGCTCATCGTCCAGGACCCGAGGGTCGTGCCCCTGGCCCGCACCGCCGACCTGTTCCTGCCCGTCCGACCGGGCAGCGACTCGGCCCTGTTCGGAGCGGTGCTGCACCAGCTGATCCGCCACGACTGGCTCGACCACGAGTTCATCGACGCCCACACGCTCGGCTTCGACGAGGCGGCCGCGGTCGTGGCCGACATGACGCCGCAGTGGGCGGCCGACATCACCGGCGTCCCCGCCGCCCGCATCGAGGAGGCGGCCGAGTGGTGGGGGACCTCGGCCACCGGGATGATGCTGCACGCCCGCGGCATCGAGCAGCAGACCAAGGGCGTCGACAACGTGCTCAGTGCCATCAACCTGGGGCTGGCCACGGGCAAGTTCGGCAAGCCGGGCTGTGGGGTGTCGACGATCACCGGGCAGGGAAACGGGCAGGGGGGTCGGGAGCACGGCCACAAGTGCGATCAGCTCCCCGGCAACCGGGACATCACCAACCCCGAACACCGGGCCCATGTCGCGAGGGTGTGGGGTGTCGACGAGAGCGAGATCCCGGGCAAGGGCCTGGCGGCCGAAGCGATCATCGAGGCCATCCACGAGGGGACCGTCAAAGGGTTGCTCTCGATCTGCTTCAACCCGGCGGTGTCGGCTCCCGATGCCGGCTTCACCGCCGAAGCCCTCGACCAGCTCGAGTTCTACGCCGTCATCGACTTCTTCCTCTCCGAGAGCGGCGCCCACGCCGATGTGGTGCTGCCCGGCTCGCTCCATGAGGAGGACGAGGGAACGTCGACCAGCGGCGAGGGACGGATCATCAAGATCAACGCCGCCGTATCGCCGCCGGGGGAGGCCCGTCTGGACTGGCAGATCCTCACCGACCTGGCCGAGCGCCTGGGCCGCGGCGAGCACTTCACGTACGCCGACAGCGAAGAGATCTTCGAGGAACTGCGCCTGGCCTCGGCGGGCGGCACCGCGGACTACCGGGGTGCGACCTGGGACAGGATCGAGGCCGAGTACGGCCTGTTCTGGCCCATCCCCGAGGTCGGCCACCCCGGCACCCCCCGGCTGTACGAGGGCGGGACGTTCTTCCACCCCGACGGCAAGGCTCGTTTCCACGGGGTGCCGTTCAAGGAGTCGGCCGAGGTGGTCGACGCCGACTATCCGGTGTGGCTGACCACGGGTCGAGTGGTGAGCCAGTACCTGTCGGGTACCCAGACCCGACGCATCGCCGCGCTGGTCGACCAGTACCCCGAGCCCCTGTGCGAGATGCACCCCCGGCTGGCCGACGACCTCGGCGTGGCTGACGGCGACTTGGTCACCGTCACGTCCCGGCGGGGGACGATGACCCTGCCGGCCCACGTCGTCACGACGATCCGGCCCGACACCGTCTTCATCCCCTACCACTGGCCGGGGGCGAAGGCGGCCAACCAGCTCACCAACCGCGCCGTCGACCCGTTGTCGCAGATGCCCGAGTTCAAGGTGGCTGCCGTCCGGGTCGAACCGGCCGGAGGACACCGCTCCCCGATCGACGCACGCGACCTCGACCTCCACGAGGGCCCGACGTGAGGCCGACCCGTTACGGATTCGCCGACGCACCGGTGTTCGTCATCGACCAGAGCCGGTGCATCGGCTGTGAGGCCTGCGTGCACGCCTGCGAGGAGTGCGGCACCCACCGGGGCCGGTCCCTGATCCACCTCGAGCGGGTCGATCGGGCGCAGTCGACCCAGACCGCCCCCATGATCTGCATGCACTGCGAGGATCCGACGTGCGCCCACGTCTGCCCGGCCGACGCCATAAAGCAGACGGAGGGCGGCGTCGTGCAGTCCGCCCTGAAGCCACGGTGCATCGGCTGCTCGAACTGCGTGCTCGCCTGCCCCTTCGGCGTACCCAAGTACGTGGCCGAGTTCGACCAGATGATGAAGTGCGACATGTGCACCGACCGCACGGTCGAGGGCTACGCCCCCATGTGCGCGTCCGTGTGCCCGAGCGAGGCGCTCTGGTACGGCACGGTCGACGAGTTCCGGGAGACTCGCCAGGGCTCCCTGGTCGACAACTGGCTGTTCGGGCGCCAGAGCGTGCGGACCAAGGTGCTCACCGTCGTCGACGACCTCGCCGGCGGCCCCCTGGACGCCTTGGAGGGCTCCACGGGCACCTGGCTCGATGACCCGTTCGGCCTGGACGGGGGCGTGCGGTGAGCACCGAGGACGCAAAGCCGGCCTGGAAGCGGGACTTCCCCTACGAGGCTGCTGCCGAGGACGCGGTCACCCGGAGGGAGTTCGCCCGCTACCTCGTGGCCGGGGCCGGCGTGATGGCCGCGGGCAACGTCGGCCTGGCCGTGTGGACCCAACTGCGGGCCGTCAACACCGGCGAGCCCCGAGCGATCGTGGCCCTCGAGGACGTGGCCGTGGGGGCCACCCACCTGTTCCGGTACCCCACCGAGGACGAGCCTGCCGTCCTCGTGCGCCTCGACGAGCGCGACGTCGTGGCCTTCAGCCAGAGGTGCACCCACCTCGGCTGCGTCGTCTTCTACGAGGCGGACGAGAGCCGGTGGCACTGCCCCTGCCACGAGGGCAACTTCGACGCCCGCAGCGGCGCCGTGCTCTCGGGCCCCCCCACCCGACCCCTCGGTCGCATCGACCTCGAGATCCGCGACGACGGCGTGATC
This sequence comes from Acidimicrobiales bacterium, assembly GCA_036525535.1. Classification (GTDB taxonomy): domain Bacteria; phylum Actinomycetota; class Acidimicrobiia; order Acidimicrobiales; family DATDAH01; genus DATDAH01. Next base: position 13,053 of record DATDAH010000366.1, on the reverse strand, counting down.
TGGGCCCTGGGTACGGCCGGATGAAGGTCCCGACCGCTTCGTCCCGGGCCACCTCGGCCCTCGCCCTCTACGTCATCATCCTGGTGGCGTTCCAGGTCTTCCTCATCACCGTCGCCGTCGAGGCGTTCCAGACCGATGACGAGTCGCTGGCCTGGGCGACGGCCACGGTCTCGGTCGTGCTGGCCGCGGCGTCCGCCGCTCTGCTCCGCTATCTCAGGCCGTGACCCCGAGCGACCCGCCGGGGTCCACCTCGGCGGTCGGCGGGCTGTTCCCCGGCTACTTCGCCATGGTGATGGCCACCGGCATCATCGCCATCGCCGCATTCCAGCAGGACATCGGCTGGCTGGCCGACAGCCTCTACGTGATCGCCGCGGCGGCGTACGGGGTCCTGGTCGTGCTCACCCTTCTCCGGCTGGTCCGGTTCGGTCGCCTCCTCGTGGCCGACCTCACCAGCCACGCCAAGGGCTTCGCGTTCCTCACGACCGTCGCCGCCACCAACGTGCTGGGCAGCGCCTCGGCCATCGTCCACGGCTGGTGGGACCTGGCCTGGGTCCTCTGGTGGTTCAGCCTTGGGCTGTGGGCGGTGCTGGCCTACAGCACGCTGATCGCCGTCGTCCTCCGGAGCCCGAAGCCCGGCCTGGGGGCCGGCATCAACGGGACGTGGTTCCTGCTGACGGTCTCGACGGAGTCCATCGCCGTGCTCGGCGCCCTCCTGCTCGTCCGCCACCCCAGCGATGGCCTGGCCTTCGCCTGCATCGGTGCCTTCCTGCTCGGGATCGTGCTCTACCTGATCGTGATGACCATGGTGTTCCAGCGCTGGACCTTCCAGGACCTGGAGCCGACCGAGGCCGACCCACCGGCCTGGATAGCGGCCGGTGCCGTCGCCATCACCGTCCTGGCCGGCTCCAACCTCCTCGGGGCTGCACCCGTCTCGGTCCGGATCGACCGCCTTGGCCCTGCCATCGAGGCACTGGTCATGCTGGCTTGGGCCACGGCCACGTTCTGGTTCCCCCTGATGATCGCCATCGGCGTGTGGCGCCACGTCGTACGCCGCGTACCGCTGCGCTACCACCCCTCCTACTGGTCGATGGTGTTCCCCCTCGGCATGTACGGCGCCGCCACCTTCCGCATGCGAGCCGCGCTCGAGCTCGAGGTCCTGGCCTGGCTGCCGAAGGTCACGCTCGCCGTGGCGCTCCTCGCCTGGACCGCGACCTTCATCGGGCTCGTCCACGCCGGCCTGACCGCGACGGAGAGGGCTTTGCGGGCCGGGTCGTGAGGACCAGCCGGTCGATGGGGTGGTGGCCGCCCCTCCTCCGTCGTGCTGGCCCCCTACAGGCCGTGCCCGTCCCGTCGTAGGTTGACCTCATGAGGGGGGAGCGCCTGGGGGCGTCCTTGGGTGCGGCCCGGGCGGTGTTCGCCCGCCCCCAGCTGCGCCGGGCGGAGCTGGCGTTCGCCGCCGCCCTCACGGGCGAGTGGGCCGTCACCGTGGCCCTCGCCGTGGTGGCCTTCGACGACGGCGGGGCGGCCGGCGTCGGCCTGGTCGCCCTCATACGCATGGTCCCCTCGGCCGTCGGCACGCCCGTCATCACCGCCTACTCCGATCGGACACGACGGGAGCGGGCCCTGGCGACCGTGTCGATCCTCCGGGCGGTCACCATCGGAGGCGCCGCCGTCGTACTCGCCGTCGACGCCCCCCACGTGTTCATGTATGCCCTCGTCGTCCTGGCCACCGCGGCGTTCACGGTGTTCCGCCCCACGCACTCGTCGCTGCTGCCCCTGCTCTGCACGACGACGGCCGAACTGACCGGCGCCAACGTCGTGCGAGGCGTGCTGGAGTCGCTGGCCACACTGGTCGGGCCGGTCGTAGCCGGCGCCCTCCTCGCCGCCAGCGGGCCGGCGGCGGCCTTCGGCGCGGCGGCGGTGTTCTCGCTGATGGCGGCCGGTCTCCTGCTGCGGATCGACTACGACGCCCCGGCCCGCACCGAACCGACGGAGCGGTCCCGCCTCGTCGAGGGGACGGCCGACGGGCTGAAGGCGGTGGCGGGGCACCGCGATCTCCGACTGCTCTTCGGGCTCGGCTTCGCCCAGACCTACGTCCGGGGCTCGCTCAACGTGTTCACGGTGGTCATGGCCTTCGAGCTCCTGGACCTCGGTGACTCGGGCGTCGCCGCCCTGACCGCCGCCGTCGGCGTCGGTGGCCTCATCGGGGCCCTCGGCGTGTCCCTGCTGGTGGGCAGTCGGCACCTCGGGGTCTGGCTGATGATCGCCCTCGTGCTGTGGGGCGCCCCGCTCGCCGTCATCGGCGCCGTGCCCGTCACTGCAGTGGCGTTCGCCGTCATCGCCGTCATCGGCGTGGCCAACACCATCATCGACGTGCCCCTCTTCACCCTGCCGGTTCGGCTGGTGCGCGACGACGTGCTGACCCGGGTGTTCGGGGTGTTCGAGAGCATCATCACCATCGGGGTCGCCCTCGGCTCGGCCCTGACCCCTGTGGTCATCGCCCTCCTCGGACTGGAGGGGGCGATGATCGCCACCGGCGCCCTCCTCCCCGTCATCGCTCTCCTGGCCTGGCGCCCCCTCGTGGCGCTCGACGAACGACTCGGGGTCCGCGACGACGAGATCGACGCCCTGCGCCGGACCCCGATGCTCCAGCTCCTCCCGGTGCCGAGCATCGAGTACCTGGCCTCCCGGGTGGACACCCATCCGGTCGCGGCCGGGTCCGATCTGTGCCGGCAGGGCGGTCGCGGGGACAGCTTCTTCGTGATCGTGGCCGGCGAGGCCGACGTCATCGGCGACGGCGAGACCGTGGCGTCGATCGGGCCGGGCGCCGGGGTGGGCGAGATCGCCCTCCTCCGGGACGTTCCCCGGACCGCGACGGTCCGAGCCCGCGAGAATCTCGTCGTCATGGAGATCGAGCGACAGGTGTTCCTCGAGGTGGTGACCGGTCACAGCACGACCCACGAAGCCGCCAACGAGGTCGTGGCCCAGCACCTGGCCGACTACCACCCGGCCCGGGTCGGGATCTGACGTGGCCCCCCGTCGCGTCCTCGGCGTCTTCGCCCATCCCGACGACGAGGTCTTCTGCGTCGGCGGGACGATGGCGACCTACGTGGATGCCGGAGCCGAGGCCATGATCGTGTCGGCCACCCGGGGCGAGGCCGGCCAGATCCGGGACGCCGCCTCCGCCACCCGGGCCACCCTCGGCGAGGCCCGGGAGCGGGAGCTGCGGGCGGCCTGCCGGTGCCTCGGCGTGCAGGAGGTCCGTCTGCTCGACCACGTCGACGGCACCCTGGCCGGCCTCGACCAGGAGGCCTTCATCGAGGAGGTCGGCGCCGTCATCGACGAGTTCGGCCCCGACGTCGTGGTCACCTTCGGTGACGACGGGTTCTACGGCCATCCCGACCACGTGACCATCGGCGTCGTCGTCACCGCGGCCTGCGCCCGGCGACCGGACATCCGGCTGTTCCACTCGCACTTCCCGCGGACCCGCCTCCTGCTGTTGGAGCGCCTGGCGGAGTGGCTGGTCGAGCTGCAGGGACGTTTCGAGGGCCCCGCCGACTTCGCCCGGGTGTTCTCCCTGTTCGCGATGGAGACGAGCGCTGTGGGCTACGCCGACGACCACATCGAGGTGGCCTGGTTCCCGCCGGGCATGGCCATCATCGAGCAGGGTGAGCAGGCGGACACCCTGTACCTCATCCTCGCCGGCGAGGTGGAGGTGGCCCAGGACCAGCCCGACGGGTCGCGGACGATCATCCGCCGCCAGGGACCGGGCGAGTTCTTCGGCGAGCTCGGCGTGGCCCACCAGGAGGCCCGCACCGCCCATGTGATCTCCACCGAAGCCGTGACCTGCCTCGTCTTCTCCCGCCGCCCCGCCACACCATGGGCCGGGCGGGGCGCCACCTCCGCGCGGCCGGGCCTGGTCGACGGGACCGACGAGGTCGACCCGGCCTCCGGGGCGACCGCGGTCATCGACGTGCGTCCCGTCATCGACCGGAAGATGGCCGCTCTCGCCGCCCACCGCACGCAGTACCCCATCGACCCCGACATGTTCCCGCGATGGCTGCTCGAGGCGATGATGGGCCACGAGTGGTTCGTGCAGGCCCAGCCCCGCCTCGAGCCCGCCACCGACCTCTTCGCTTGAGGAGCCGTCGGCCCTGACGCCGAAGGTCTACGGTTCGCCCTCGCGGAGCAAGGGCCAGGGGACGACGTGGATCGAGCGCAGCGGGTGAGATTCGACCTGTCGAGGCGGCGGTTCCTGCAGGCCTCCGCGGCCACGGCCGCGGCCACGGCCTTCGGGGCCCGCCGGCTGGCCAACGTCTTCGGACAGGGCCAGGTGCGGCCCCCCGGCAGTAGGCCGTTCCCCAACCTGCCCGCCGGGACCGAGTCGATGCCCGAGGTCGAGCACATCGTCATCTACATGCAGGAGAACCGGTCCTTCGACCACTACTTCGGCATGCTCGGACGGGGCGACGGCTTCACGCTCGACGTCAACGGTGTCCCTACGAACGCGAACCCGGACCTGGACGGGAACCCGGTTCCGGTGTTCCCGGCCAGCAGCAGGTGTGAGACCACGACCACCGCCAGCCAGAGCTGGAACGACACGCACCTCTCGATGAACGGTGGGGCGATGGACGGCTTCGTGTCCGCGGCCGACGGCGAGAGCGGCTCGATGCAGTACTACGACGATGCCACCCTCCCCTTCTACTGGGGCCTGGCCGAGACCTTCCCGTTGTGTGACCGGTGGTTCTGCTCGGCGCCGTGCCAGACGTTTCCCAACCGCCGGTTCCTGCAGGCGGCCACGTCGGTCGGGATCGTGTCCACCGACGTCAACGAGGTGCTGGCCACCCCGGTGGCGCCCAACGGCGTGATCTGGGAGCGCCTGAACCGCCACGGCATCTCCTGGAACGACTACGCCATCGATCTCGCCGACATCCTCGTCTTCCCCACATTCGGCTTCGCCCACCAGGACCGCATCAAGACCTTCAACGACTTCCTCGTCGACTGCGCCCGAGGGACCCTGCCGCAGGTCAGCATCATCAGCCCCGGCACCGAGACCTACACCGAGGAGGCGCCCGCCGACGTGCAGAACGGCGAGGCCTACAGCGCGTCGATCATCAATGCGGTCCTGCACAGCCCGACGTGGGAGCGAACCGTGCTCTTCTTCACCTACGACGAGCACGGCGGGTACTACGACCACGTCCCGCCGCCGGACGCCGTCAAGCCCGACGGCATCGCTCCCCGCATCACGGTGCCCCCGGACGAGCCCGGCGCCTTCGACGTGCTCGGGCCCCGGGTCCCGGGCTTCGTCATCTCCCCGTTCGCCAAGGCCAACTACGTGTCCCACGTGGTCCACGACCACACGTCGATCCTCAAGTTCATCGAGACGAAGTTCAACCTCGGCGCGATGACCTATCGGGACGCCAACGCCGACGACCTCCTCGACTGCTTCGACTTCGCCAACCCCGGCTTCCTCGACCCGCCCGCCTTGCCCGAGCCCGGACTGCCGGCGGCGGGCAGCGCCTGCCAGCCCCTCCCCCGGCCCCAGACCGAGCCGGACTTCGGCGAGCCGACGCCTCCGCCCACGCCGGCCACTGGGCCCGTCGGGGCCGCCCCACCCTTCACCGGCTGAGCCCACCGCACCCCCCGCACCCGGCTCGAGGACAGGACCTATGGCTCTACCCCCCGCGGGCGCGGGTCCGCAGACTCGGAGTTGAAGCGACAGAGGAGAGCCATCATGCGTGCAGTCGTGTACCACGGCCCCGGTCTGAAGGCTTGGGAGGACGTACCCAAGCCGGAGATCATCGAGGACACCGACGCCATCGTGCGGGTCGATGCTGTAACGATCTGCGGGACGGACCTCCACATCCTGAAGGGCGACGTCCCCGCCGTCACCGACGGTCGCATCCTGGGCCACGAGGCCGTCGGCACGGTCGAGTCCGTCGGCACCGGGGTGAAGAACGTCGCCGTCGGCGACCATGTGCTCGTGTCCTGCATCACTGCCTGCGGGGCATGCCGCTACTGCCGCGAAGGCAGCTACAGCCAGTGCCTCGGCGGCGGGGGCTGGATCCTCGGCCACAAGATCGACGGCACGCAGGCCGAGTACGTCCGAGTCCCGTTCGCGGACACCTCGACGCATGCGGTACCGGACGGGGTCAGCGACGAGGACATCCTCATGCTTGCTGACATCCTCCCAACCGGCTACGAGGTCGGCGTGCTCAACGGGGCGGTGCAGCCCGGTGACGTCGTCGCCGTGGTCGGAGCCGGCCCCATCGGCCTTTCCACCATGATGGGCGCCCGCCTGTTCAGCCCGGCGCACGTCGTAGCCATCGACCTGGCTGACAGTCGGCTGGACGCCGCCAAGCAGTTCGGAGCGGACATCGTCGTCAACAACGGTCGGGAGGATCCTCTCGCCGTCGTGCGCGAGCTGACCGGCGGGCTGGGAGCTGACGTCGCCATCGAGGCCGTCGGCGTGCCCGACACCTTCGAGCTGGCCACCCGGCTGGCTCGGCCCGGGGGCCACATCGCCAACATCGGAGTGCATGGCACCCCGGCCACGCTGCACCTCGAAGAGCTGTGGATCCGCAACGTCACGATCACCACGGGGCTCGTGGACACCTACTCCACCCCGACGCTGCTTCGCTTGGCACAGGGCAAGCAGGTGGACGCCGGCCGCTTCGTCACCCACCACTTCACCCTCGACCAGTTCGAGGAGGCCTACGAGGTCTTCGGCAACGCCGCCGACACCGGGGCGCTGAAGGTCGTCTTGACCCGAGCCTGAATCCTCGCCGGCCGGTCAGTGCGGCTCGAGGACGATGACCGGGATGTCGCGGTCGGTCGACGCCTGGTAGTCGTCGTAGGCGGGCCAGGTCGCGGTGGCCCGGGGCCACCACTCGGCCTTCTCCTCGGCGCTGGCGACATGGGCGGTGTAGTCCCTGAGGTCGGCGCCGTCCTGCAGGCTGACCTCGGGGTCGGCGACCACGTTGTGGAACCAGACCGGATGCTGCGGGGCACCTCCCATCGAGGCCACCACCGCGTAGCGCTCGCCGTCGGTCACCCGCATCAGAGGGGTCTTGCGCACCGCACCGCTGTGCCGGCCGCGGGTCCAGAGGATCACGCAGGGCTCGCCCTCGAGCAGCGTTCCCTCGGTGCCGCCGGACTCCTCATAGCGACGGACCTGGTCCGCCACCGGGGTCCACGGGCTGGGTTCGTAGGTTCCCGCGATCGCCATGCTCCGTGTCTATCCCGGCGGCGGTGTCGGCCCTACGTCGTCACCCGGCCGGCCCGCCACAGGTCGAGGTAGCGGACGAGGGCCTCGGTGGCCGGCCCGGTGTCGCCGGTGGCGACGACGTCGACGAGGAGGCCGCGCACGACGGCGACACCGAGGCGCAGGTCGACGCTGTCCGCGGGGGCCCCCAGGAGCCGCCCGACCGCCTCGCTCTCGTCCAGCCAGGCCGAGGTCAGGTCTCCGTCCCCGCCCTCCAGGCCCATGGAGGCGAGCGCCTCGAAGAAGAGGCGCACGAACGGGCGCAGTTCCTCGGAGGCGACCTGGTGCCAGAGGGCCAGGACCACGTCCTCGGGTTGGGCCCCCGGCGGCGCCGTCCGGGCCGCTTCGGCAAGGGCGCCCCGCTGCTGGGCCTCGACCTGCCCGACCACGGCGGCAACCAGACCTTCGCGTGACCCGAAGTGGTAGAGCAGCATTCGGTGGCTGGAGCCCACGGCCTCGGCCATCTCCCGGAGGCTGCGCCCGCCCATCCCGTGGCGAGCGACGTCGTCCATCACCCGTTCGAGCAGGTCGTGGCGGGCATTCCCCATGGACAGCAACTGTACCATTTGGTACACTCGGGCCCATGAAACTCGAGAACGTGATGCACATCGGGGCCCCCGTCGAGGTGGTGTGGGCCCTGACCGTGGACGTCGAGGCTTGGCCCGACGTCACGCCGACGATGACCAGCGTCGAGCGCCTCGACGACGGGCCGCTGGCCGTGGGCAGCCAGGCCCGCATCAAGCAGCCCGGTCAAGGGGCCCGCGTCTGGACCGTCACCCGACTCGAGCCGGGCCGTCTGTTCGCCTGGTCGACCAAGGCCCTCGGGGCCCACATGGAGGGCTCGCACGAACTCGAGGCGGAACCGGGCGGGTGCGTGAACCGCCTGGGCCTGGAGATCACCGGCGCCACCGCCGGCATCGTCAGCCGACTGCTGGGCCGCAGCCTGCTCAAGGCCATCACCACGGAGAACGAGGGCTTCAAGAAGGTCGCCGAGACGACCGTGGCCGACACCGCCGGCTGAGGCCGCATCACCGAGCGGCGCAGACCGACTTCAGCCGCCGTCGGGTACCACGCGGACGAGGCTCGACAACCCGGAGAGGTCGATGACCCTTCGGGCCGGGGAGGACTTTGGAGCACAGAGCTCGAGACCGACCTGGAGCCGCTCGAGTGTGGCCACCAGCGCGAACAGGACCCGGAGCCCGGTGCTGTCGATGAAGGTCACGTCGGTCAGGTCGATCCGCACCGCGGTGGTCCGGTTGTCGATCTCCTGATTGATCTGCGCCTGTACGGCGGCGAAGTTGGCCAAGTCGATCTCTCCCCGGATCGCGATGTCGGTCCGATCGGGCCCCAGCGTGGTCGTGACGATCGCCTCGGTCATGGCTTCCCCTCGCCGGCGATCGCGTGGCGAAGGACCACCGTCGTGCCATCGGCGTCCCGATGGATCCGGACGTCGTCCGTGCAGCGCTCCATGATGAGGAGGCCCCGCCCGCGGTTCGTTCCCCGCGCCTCCCGCCACTGGCCGTGGTCCCGCACCGTGATCGTGACGACACCGTCCCCCAGCTCGAACCGGACCGCCAGCTCACCACCACCGGGCCCGTAGGCGTGCTCGACAACATTGGTCGAGGCCTCGGCGACGGCCAGCAGGATCTCGTCCACCTCCTCCCCTTCCGCCCCGTTGGCGGCCAACCAGCGCCGAGCGGCGCTCCGGAGGCGGGTGAGTGCATCGGGTTGCGCCGGCATGTGGAGGACGAGCGGTTCCGACGCTCCTTCGACCTGCCGGTGCACGGCGAGCAGGGCGATGTCGTCCTCGGCCATGGTCGCGCCGACCAGGTGGGCCATGACCTCGACGGCGACCTCTTCGGAACGGGCGGGGCGGACGGACTGGAGAAGGCGGTCGAGGCCCGTGTCGATCGACTCCCCCCGGCGCTCGATCAGGCCGTCGGTGTAGAAGCAGAGCACCCCGCCGGTAGGAAAGGGAACATCGGTGGAGCGTCGGGGTATCCCCGGGCGCACGCCCAACGGGGGGTCGGCGATGATGTCGGCCAACCCTGCTCCGGCGCCACCCGGCGCCGCCACCACCGGCGGGAGGTGGCCGGCCGACGAGACGGTGATCCGGTTGAAGGAGGGGTCGATCAGCGCGAACTGCACCGTGGCCATCTCCCCCGGCTCGAAGTGCAGGAGCTTGGCGTCGAGGCGACGGAGGACGTCTGCCGGGTCGGGGCTCTCGAGGGCGTAGGCCCGCAGGGCGCTGCGCAGACGACCCATGACGACCGCGGCCTGGAGACCGTGGCCGGACACGTCGCCGATGACCAAACCGACCCGCCCGCCGCTGAGCGTGAAGACGTCGTACCAGTCGCCCCCTATCCCCTTTCCCCCACCCGGGATGTAGCGGGCCGCCAGGTCCAGCCCGGCGATTTCAGGAAGCCGTGACGGCATGAGACTGCGCTGAAGGGCGAGGGCCGCGTCCCGTTCCGTAGCGGCCAGCCGGGCCCGGGTGGCTCCGGTGACCCGGTCGGCGACCATCTGGAGCAGCTCGACCTCGTCGGCGCCGAATTCTCGATCCGAGATCGACCCGACGTGCAACACCCCGACCAACTCACCGGAGTCGATGAGGGGCACGCCGGCCATGGCCCGGATCCCTTTGGCGATCAGCAGCGGGTTGGCGACCGTGGTCTCGTCGACCCGGTCGAGGATGATCGGTCGGGCCTCCGCGGCGATGCGCCCGGCGAAGCCTTTGCGCACGGGTATGCGGACCCCTTGGCGGACCTCCTCCTCGATGCCGCGGGCGGCCGTGGCGATCAGCGCGGACCCGTCGGCGTCCAGGAGGAGGACCGCCGCGGTGTCGACTTGGAGGGTGTCGCGCAGGCGGTCCAGCAACTCGTCGAGCAGGTCCTCGACGTTGAGGTGGGCGAGGGCGGCGTCGGTCAGAGCCTCGATCTGCCGGAGCCGCTCGGTGGCGTCCACTACACCGGCGTCCCGTCCCGACCCTTCCACCGACGTCCCCCTACCCGCTCAGACGATGTCGATGACCCCGTCGAGGCCCACCGCCTCGATGACCCGGCGGACGATGCCGCTCACGTTGCGGAGGGACATGGTCGCCCCCGCGTCGGTCATCGCCTGGTAGGTGTGGACGAGAACACGGATCCCGCTCGAGTCGAGGAACGTGACTGCGGCCATGTCGATCACCAGACGGCGCGGCGGGGGCGTGATCGCGGCGGTGATCTCCGCTTCGAGCAGGCCCGCGGTCGCCTGGTCGACCTCCGCGATGCTCACCACCAGTACCACGGTGCCTTCCTCGTACGTCCCCTCCTGCACGGCACCATCATGGCCGCGAGGGAGATGACCTGTCCGCGAGGTCGTGGTACAAGGGTCGGGTGACGACGTTTGCCGGCGAGCCTGTTCCCGCGGCACCGCTCGACGGTCCGATGGCCGCCGTCGCCCAGACCTTCTTCGAGGGTCTCGCCGCCCAGGACTTCGAGCGCGTCGCGTCGGCGTTCAGCGACGAGGTCCACCTGCGCGCCCTCCTCCCCGGGGAGCTCCGCGAGTTCGACGGCGTCACCAAGGTCGGGGCGGCCTTCGCCCGCTGGTTCGGCAACACCGAGGGCTACGAGATCGTCGACACCTCGGCCGGAGTGATCGGGACGCGCCTCTGCCTGCGGTGGCGAGTGCGCCTGCAGGCCGTGCGCCTCGGTCCCGGCTGGTTCGTGGTCGAGCAGGAGTCCTACGCGGACCTCGACGACGACAACCGGGTGAGCGGGCTCTCGCTCCTCTGCTCGGGCTACCTCCCCGAGCGGCCCGATGACTGAGGACCCGACGCCCTGGGGCGGTTGGGCACCGACGGTTCGGGACGATCCGTTCCCGTACTTCGCCGCCGTGCGGGCCCAGTGCCCCGTCCAGCCGGTACGTCTGTCCGACGGTCACGACGCCTGGGTGATCCTGGGCCACGAGGCGGCTCGGCAGGCCCTCAACGACCCTCGGATCTCCAAGGACATGCTCGCCGCCCTGGCCGACGACCCCGATGTCGTCGCCGAGGGACTGCCCGGCCCAGCCTTCTCCCGCCACATGCTGAACGTCGACCCGCCGGATCACACCCGGCTGCGCCGTCTCGTCGCCAAGGCGTTCCTGCCCTCGCGCGTCGCCGCGCTCGAGCCCCGGATCCAGGTCCTGACCGACGACCTCCTCGATCAACTGGCGGCGCAAGGCCCGGACAAGATCGTCGACCTGGTCGAGGGGTTCGCCCATCCCCTGCCCTTCCGGGTCATCTGTGAGCTGCTCGGCGTGCCCGAGCGCGATCGCACCCCGCTCCACGACGCCTTCGGGGTCCTCATGCGACCCTGGGGAGACGATCCGCCGCCGGAGGCCGTGCGGGCGTCGGACAGCATCGTCGCCTGTCTGCGCGACCTCGTGGCGGCCAAGCGCCGGTCCCCCGGGGACGACCTGGTGAGCGTCCTCGTCTCGGCCGGCGACGACGACCGGCTGAACGACCAGGAGCTGCTGTCGAGCCTCTTCCAACTGATCGTCGCCGGCCACGACACCACGACGGCCAACATCGGGAACGCCGTCGTCGCCCTGCTCGACCACCCCGACCAGCTCGCAGCGCTGCGGGCCGACCTCGATCGGATGCCGGCCGCCGTGGAAGAGCTCCTGCGCTACTCGGCCCCCGTCCCCCACGCCACGTTCCGGAGGACGACCGCGCCCCTCACGCTGGACGACACCGAGATCCCCGGCGGCCAACAGGTCCTGGTCTGCCTCGCCGCCGCCAACCACGATCCCGCGGCCCACCCGGACCCGGAGGTCCTCGACATCGACCGACCGGCCCGAGCGCACCTCGCGTTCGGCCACGGCATCCACTTCTGCCTCGGCGCTCCCCTGGCCCGGCTCGAGGCCAGGGTCGCCCTGGCCACGTTGCTCCGACGGTTCCCGGACCTTCGCCTGGCCGTGCCGCGGGAGGAGCTCGAGTGGGCCCACGGGGACGGACTCGTGCTCCGCGGGCTGGACGCCCTTCCCGTGACCCTCGGCGATCAGCCCGCGCCGAGTGCCGTCTGACCGTCGAGGTAGGCCGCCAGCTCGACGACGAGGTCCTCCGCGTCGGCGCGCGCCCCGTCGATGAAACTCGACTTGCGCCGACGGAGGAACGGCGCGCCGATGAGGTACATCCCCGGCGAGTCGACCACCCCACCGTCGTGGCGGACCAGGCCCTTGCCGTCCAGGACATCGACATCGAGCCAGGAGTAGTCGGGGCGGTACCCGGTCGCCCAGATGATCGTCCCGATCTCGCCGCGGCGGAGATCGAGGCCGAGCCGCGTCGGCTCGGCCACGATCGTCGGCGCGAAGCGGTGCGGCGGCGGGACCGAGTCGTCGAGGCCGTTCGCCGTAGCCCACTCGTCGATGGTGTCGAGCAGGCGACCGAGCTTGAGGTCGGCCAGCTCGCACTTGTTCCGCAGGGACCCGGAGAACTGGGCCTGCCCGTCGCGGATGCCGGCGAGGCGCCCGACCAGCCGGACGCCGATGGCCGTGAGCGCGTTGAGGTCGAAGTCGGCCCGTTCGGGTGAGCCGGCGAGCTGCATCGACGGGACCCGGCGGGCCCGGACGATGTCGTCCACTTCGTCGTAGCGTTCGTCGAGCACGCCCGCTGCCTCCATCCACCAGTGGATGTCCCGGCCCCGGTACCGGCGTGGCCCCCGGACGTGTTCGCCCACGGCCACGGTGACCGGACGCCCGGAGCGTTGGAGCTCGTTGGCGATCTGGACGCCGCTCGCCGATGCCCCCACCACCAGCACGCCACCGTC
>DATDAH010000365.1:0-7337 GCA_036525535.1 Acidimicrobiales bacterium | reverse complement strand
CGTCGCCTCGCCCCGGCTGACGGACTGGCACGTGGTGCGGTTGGCCTGGACCCAGTGGAACCACCCGGACATGCCCTGGGACGCCGCAGAGGTGTGGACCGGCGTGCTGGATGGGACCGAGCTCACGGAGGCCCAGCGGCTGGCCGGCGGGGCGGACGAGTGGGCCTCGCAGCCGGTCTGGGCCGGCGGTCGCCTCTGGCTCACCAGCGACCGTGACGACGTCGCCGGGGGGAACCCCCTGCGGTTCGCTGAGGTGCATCGCTGGGACGGCGGCCCCCTCGAGCCGGTCTCGGACGACTCGCACGGCGACCTCGCCCCGCCCCCCTGGGTGTTCCGGATGTCCTCGCTCGTGCCGGATGCCGAGGATCCGTCGCAACCCGGCGGGCCGCTCGGGCCACCGGTTTCCGACCCCGGCGCCCTCGCCTGGGAGGCCCACGGCACGGCAGTGGTGACCCGGGATGGGATCGACCACTTGGTGCGCTTCGAGGACCAGACGCAGGTCGAGATCGATGCGCCGCACACGGCCGTCTCGTCGCTCGTTCCCGCACCGGGCGGCCTGGCCGCCGTGGCCGCCTCGTTCACCAGCGAACCAGCGATCGTGGTCGGACCGCCGCACGAACTGGTCGTCGTCCGGCCGCCTCGCGACCTCGGCCTCCGGCCGGAGGAGATCAGCCTGCCGGAGTCGATCGACTTCCCGAGCGCCGGCGGCCGCACGGCACACGCCCTCTACTACCCGCCGACGAACCCGGATCACGCTGCTCCCGACCGCGAGAAGCCGCCGCTGCTGGTGGACATCCACGGCGGGCCGACCGCCGCGGCGCGGAGCCAGTTCCAGCTCGGCATCCAGTTCTGGACGAGCCGGGGCTTCGCCGTGGTCGACGTGAACTACGGCGGCTCCACCGGGTACGGGCGGCCCTTCCGAGACCTGTTGAAAGGTCAGTGGGGCGTGGTCGACGTGGAGGACTGTGCCGCGGCGGCGACGTACCTGGCCGAGCGAGGCGATGTCGACCCCGCCCGGCTGGCCATCCGTGGCGGCAGTGCCGGAGGGTTCACCACGTTGGCTGCCCTCGCGTTCCACGACACGTTCGCCGCCGGTGTCAGCAAGTACGGCGTGGCCGACCTGGCCGTCCTCGCCCAGGAGACGCACAAGTTCGAGTCCCGCTACCTGGACTCCCTCATCGGACCTTGGCCCGAGGCCGAGGCCCTCTACCGCGAGCGGTCGCCGCTGTTCCACGCCGACGGCATTCGCGTGCCCCTCCTGGTGCTGCAGGGTCTCGAAGACGAGGTCGTGCCCCCGAACCAGTCCGAGCTCATCGTCGAGGCCCTGAAGGCCAACGGTGTCCCCGTCGCCTACCTGGCCTTCGAGGGCGAGCAGCACGGCTTCCGGAAGGCCGAGACCATCGTCCGGGCGGCCGAGGCCGAGCTGTCCTTCTACGGCCAGGTCTTCGGTTTCGACCCCGTCGGCGTCACCGAGCCCGTCGAGCTGACCTGACCCCAGGGCTGGGGTCAGACGCCGGCGATGGTGTCGAAGAGGGGGACGTCGATTCCGCAGGCCTCGTTGCCGTAGGCGATGAGGATGGTGGCCGCCTCGACGGCGGCCCCCTGGATCGCCGCCGCGTCCTCTGGGAGCGAGTCGACGGTCGCGCCGGCGTCGACCGCGAGCTGGCCGAAGGTGGCGACGTCCAGCAGCGGCTCGGCGACCCCGGACGGCGCGGTGCCGGCGATGGCGCGCAGCCGGTCGACCTGCGCCTGGGTCGGGTCGGCGGCCGGATCGATGTCGGCCAGCCCCTGGAGCGCCGCGCAGAGCGCGTCGACGTCCTCGGGCACGAACGTGGAGTCGACAGGGCGGGGCTCGGTGGTGGTCGTGGAGCCGTCGGGCGCCGTTGTCGTGGTCGTCGACGGGTCGGATGCCGCCGTCTCCCCACCGTCGTCTCCCCCGCACGCGGCGACGGCGAGGCCCGAAGCCAGGAGGGTCAGCAGCAGTCGGCGCATGCTGGAGCGACGGTACCGGCGGCTCCAGCGACCTGGGAGGATGGGGTTGCACGGGCTCGTTCCCGGACCAAGGAGGGACATGACCGACCCGGGATTCCGCAGCGCATCCGACCTCGTCGCCGCCATCAAGGCGAAGGAGGTGGGCAGCCGTGAGCTTCTCGACCTCCTGCTGGACCGCGTCGACAGGCACAACCCGGCTGTGAACGCGGTCATCACCCTCGACGCCGAGCGGGCCCGGGCTGCGGCCGACGCGGCCGACGCCGCCACCGCCCGGGGCGAGGACCTCGGCCCCCTCCACGGCCTGCCCATGACGATCAAGGACGTGTTCGAGACCGAGGGCCTCCGCTCGACTTCCGGCGCTCCCGACCTGATGGAGCACGTCCCCGACCACGACGCCGGCGCCGTGGCCCGCCTGAAGGACGCCGGGGCCATCGTCTTCGGCAAGACCAACCTCCCCCTCTACGCCGGCGACCTCCAGACCTTCAACCAGCCCTTCGGGGTCACCAACAACCCGTGGGACACGACGCGGACCACCGGCGGCTCGTCGGGCGGGGCGGCCGCCGCCCTCGCCGCCGGCCTCACTCCGCTCGAGCTCGGCTCCGACATCGGTGGCTCGATCCGCAACCCGTCCCACATGTGCGGGACCGTCGGCCTCAAGCCATCCTTCGGCGTGGTCCCCCAGGACGGCTACCTGTCGGGGCCCACCGGCCTGCGCACCTTGGACATAAACGTCGTCGGCCCGATGGCCCGCACCGTGGAAGACCTCGGTCTCGCGTTCGACGTGCTGGCCGGACCGGGTCGTCCCGCCGCCGCCCGCGACACGACCCGGGTGGCCGCTTGGTTCGACACGCCCCGTACGCCGCTCGACCCGGCGATGCGTGACGTCTTCCTGACCGCGGTCGACGGCCTGCGGGCCGGCGGGCTGGCCGTCGATGACGCCGCCCGGCCCGACGTCGACTACGACGAGGCCACCGATCTCTTCGTCCAGCTGCTCTACACGGCGATGACGGCGTCGACCGGGGTGGACGACGAGACCTGGGCCCTCGCGGCCTCCGTCGCCGACACCGAGCCGGGAGACGACGAGCCCCTCCTCTTCCGCGCCGGCCGGGCCATCGCCATGCGTCACCACGAGTGGCTGCGCAAGGACGAGCGTCGGAGCCAGATCCGCGATCGTTGGGCCGATTTCTTCACCCGGTTCGACGTGCTGATCTGCCCGGTCTTCCCGCTCCCGGCCTTCCCCCACCAGGTCGACGACGACCCGACCGGTGTGATCAACCGGACGGTCATGATCGCCGGTACCGAAGTGCCCCACGGGGAGCTGATCTACTGGTGCGGGCTGATCGGGGTGGCCTACCTGCCGTCGGTGGTGGTGCCCGTCGGCCGCACCGCCGCGGGTCTGCCGGTCGGCGTCCAGGTGGTGGCCGACTTCCATCAGGACCGCACGGCCCTCGCCGTCGCCCAGCGCGTCACCGACGCCCTCGGCGGGTTCGAGGCCCCGCCCGGCTACGGGGCATGATCGGGGGGTGAGCGACGGCGGCTACCCGGTCTTCCAGGTCCAGGAGCCGACGAAGGAGGACTTCTACGCAGCCCTCGCCGACGCCGGGCTGACCTGGGAGTACGACGACATCCTCGAGCGGCACCAGCACCCGGGGATGCGCGTCCAAGAGGGCACGGTCGCCCTGATCCTGCACACCGTCCGGTTCGTGGAGAGCGACGACAGCATCGATGTGGTGCAGGTGGGGATGGTGCTCGGGCCGACGGCCGCAGTCGTGGCCCGCTGGCCCGGCGATGGTCTCGACGAGGCCTTCGGTGAGGAGTTCGCCGAGCGCAAGGACCTGATCCTGGCGCTCATCGAGGAGGTCCACGACCGCGACACCGAGGCCATGCGGGCCATCGAGGAGCGGGTCGACGACTGTGAGCTGGAGGTGCTCGACGCCAACGGCCAGGGCACCAGCGCCCAGTCGATCTACCACCTTGAACACGAGCTGCTGAAGGTGCGACGGTCGGTCGGCCCGATGGTGGCGATCATGGACCGGCTGGCCCGCAAGGCCGACGACACCGAGAACCAGGTGCTGGCCGAATGGCGCGATCGGTACCTGCGCCTGGTCAGCCAGATGGAGGACATCGACAACCTGCTGACGAGCGTGCTCAGCGTCAACCTGACGCTGGTCAGCGTGCGCCAGAACGAAGACAACCGCAAGATCGCGGCCTGGGGCGCCATCGGCATCGCCCCGACGGCGATGGCCGGGATCTGGGGCATGAACTTCCGACACATGCCCGAGCTGAACTGGCAGATCGGCTACCCGCTGGCCCTCGCGATCATGGCGCTGGTGTGCTTCGCCCTCTATCGCAACTTCCGGCGGGCGGGTTGGCTCTAGGAACGACGTTGGTGCTGGGCCGCCACCGCGACAGGATCTAAGCGTGCCCCGTGTCCTCGTCACCGAGAAGATCGCCGACTCCGGCCTCGACCGCCTCCGGGAGGCGGGCCACGACGTCGAGGTCCAGCTCGACGTCACGCCCGAGACCCTCCTCGACCTGGTCAAAGGGGCGTCGGCGCTGATCATCCGCTCCGCCACGCTCGTCACCGCCGAGGTGCTCGAGGCCGGAACGGACCTGGTGGTCGTCGGACGGGCCGGCATCGGCCTGGACAACGTGGACACCGAGGCCGCCACCCGGCGGGGCGTCATGGTGGTCAACGCCCCGCAGTCGAACGTGCTGTCGGCGGCTGAGCACACCATGGCCCTGCTGCTGGCCCAGGCCCGCAACATCGCCCCCGCGCACGCCGCCCTGGTCGACGGGCGCTGGGAGCGCTCGCAGTGGGAGGGCGTCGAGCTCTCGGACAAGACCCTCGGCATCATCGGCCTGGGTCGCATCGGCCGACTGGTGGCGCAGCGGGCGCTGGCCTTCGGGATGCGCCTGGTCGGCTACGACCCGTTCGTGACCCCCGACCGGGCCCGGCAGATGAGCGTCGAGGTCATGGATCTCGACGAGGTCCTGGCCCGGGCCGACTTCTTGACCCTGCACGTGGCCAAGACCCCCGACACCCTCGGGATGATCGGCGTCGAGGCGCTCAAGAAGGTCAAGCCCGGCATCCGCATCATCAACGTGGCTCGCGGCGGCATCGTCGACGAGGCTGCCTTGGCCGACGCCATCCTCGACGGCCGCGTCGCCGGGGCCGCGATCGACGTCTTCGCCGACGAGCCGACCACGGCCTCGCCGCTGTTCGGCCTGCCTGGTGTGGTGGTCACCCCGCACCTGGGGGCGAGCACCGCCGAGGCCCAGGACAAGGCCGGCCAGACCATCGCCGAGCAGGTGGGGCTGGCGCTCGCCGGGGACTTCGTGCCCTTCGCCGTGAACGTGTCGGCGGCCGAGGCCTCGGAGACCGTGCGCCCGTTCCTGCCCCTGGCCGAACGGCTGGGTGGCCTGTTCGCAGCCCTCCTGCCCGAGCTGCCCGACGAGCTGCGGGTCGAGTACCAGGGACAGCTGGCCGACTACGACACCCGGATCCTGACCCTGTCGGTGCAGAAGGGCTTCTTCGGCCGCCTGACCGACGAACCCGTGTCCTATGTGAACGCCCCGGCCGTCGCCGAGATGAAGGGCCTGACGGTGCACGAGTCCAAGACGTCGACGACGCAGGACTACGTGAACCTCATCACCCTGCGCGGCGGGGGCCATGCTTTTGCCGGGACGTTGGCCGGGCTCCAGGCCAAGCCTCGGATCGTGATGGTGGACGACCATGCGGTCGATGTCCCTCCGGCGGACCACATGCTGGTGGTGCGCAACGACGACAGCCCCGGGGTCATCGGCTTCGTGGGCACGGTGCTGGGCGAGGCGGGGGTCAACATCGCGGACATGGACGTCGGCCAGTCCCCGGATGGCGAGGCCGCCCTGATGGTGCTGGCCCTCAGCACCGAGGTACCCGACACGGTCCAGGACCAGCTCCGGGCCGATGCCCGGATCAAGGGTGTGCGCAGCCTGGGCTAGCTAGCGCAGGGAGGCGCGCAGGCCGTCGGCCTCCGCCGCCTGGGCCGAGGCGTAGCACCGGTCGGGGATGGTCCGCTCGTAGAGCACGCCGCCCGCGACGTGGAAGATCTTGCTCTTGAGCTTCGCCTTCACCGGGTAGCCGTCCGGGCAGCCCCCGTCGGCCGTCGGCGCGGCCCACGGCTCCTTCGCGGGGACCACGGGCTTGGGCGTGGCGGCCGGTGCGGTGAGGGTCTCGCCCGCCGTGGGCGGCGCGGTCGGCGAGGCGCTCGGCGGAGCGGGTCGCTTCCGCAGCGTCGCCGCGATGGCGGCAATCACCGCAGCCAGGGTCACGAGCTTCACCAGACGCTTCATGCCCGCACCGTAATCACCGGACCGGGTTGGTCACCCAGTCCGGGTGGCCACCAGGCGCATCATCTCCCGGGCGACCATGGGCCCGGCGTTCTGGTTCTGGCCGGTCACGAGGTCGCCGTCCACGACCCAGTGGTTCGCCAGGGGGTCCCGGAACCGGGTGGCCGACTCGAACCGGCCGCCCCGGCGCCGCAGCTCGGTCTCGGGGTGGAACGGCGTGAACCCGATGCCCAGCTCCTGCACCTGCTTGTCGGTGACCCCGGTGACCCGGCGGCCCTCTACCAGGGGCCGACCGTCCGTTGCCCTGGCCCGGCAGAGCCCGAGGGGCCCGTGGCAGATGCCGCCCAAGACGGCGCCGACGGCGTGGGCCTCAGTCACCTTGTCGGCGAGCACCTCTGACACGCCGAAGTCGAAGGCCGCGCCCCACCCTCCGGCTAGGAAGACGATGTCGTAGTCAGCCATGTCCAGGTCACCGATCGGCGTGGACTCGGTGACCGTGGCCCGCAGGACGGGGTCGCCCAGGAAGCGGTCGTCGGCCGCGCAGCGGACGACCGGCTTGAGGGACAGCGGGTCGACCGGGATCGTCCCGCCCGCGGGGCTGGCCACCTCGACGTCCATCCCGGCGTCGAGGAACAGGTAGTAGGGCACCGTCAGCTCCGACGCGAACACGCCGGTGGGCTTTCCGACGTCGAGCACGCCGTGGTTCGTGGCCACGACGAGGGCTCGGTGCCCGGCCAGGTCGAACGCCGTGGCGTCAGGGTCCTCGGGATGTAGGCCGACCCGCCGCAGGGCCCGCCGGAGGAGCCGAGCGGGAGGCGGAGGGGCCTTGGGCTCGGCTCGGGGGTTGGCGCGGCGGGCGACATAGGGCCAAGGCCGGTTGCGCTCGGGGATCGACGCGGCCCGTTGCTCCTTCAGGCGCCGGCGCAGCAGGGCGACGACGTCGGCGGCGATCGGGTCGTCCGCCCGGTTGTCAGCCTCGATCGGATCGGTGTCGAGGTCATAGAGCTCCCACT